>JBFIFO010000148.1:0-9311 GCA_041602815.1 Alphaproteobacteria bacterium
CACGGCCCAGACGATGCCCGCGGCATCGGAGCCGGCGATATGGTAGTCGGCTTTGTGCACGTCGAACACCGAGACCGGCTGGCCGAGCGACGCCCAGACACCGTTGTAGTTGACGCCGGCCGCCATCACCATGATCAACACCTCGTGCGGGTCGATCTCCGGAACCTCGACCACCTCGACTTGCATCGCTTGCTCGGGCTCGCCGTGGCGCTCGCGCCGGATCGCCCAGGCATACATCTGCTTCGGGACATGGCCGAGCGGCGGGATTTCGCCGATCTCGTACAGGTCCTTTTTCGGCAGCGCCGCCGTGATATCGATGACTTTTTCGGCCTCATTCATCGCGATTCGTTCCGAAAGTATGGACATGTCCGTTGATCGCCGTGTCAGTTTCGTACATGATTTTATTGCATTGCACAATATGGAAGTTTATTACAACCTTGTTTTCGTTGGAGATATTTAATGTCGATTAACGCATGCGACGGGGAGTGTCGGCCGATTTCAAGATCAAGGACTGGTTCGTGACGGACGATCGGAAACCGGCGAAGCCGGGCGGGATTGACGCAGCGCAGCGTGACCGGCCCTGGCTGTTTCGCACCTATTCCGGGCACAGCTCCGCTGCCGCCTCGAATGCGCTGTACCGGACCAATTTGGCGCGCGGCCAGACCGGCCTGTCGGTCGCGTTCGATCTGCCGACCCAGACCGCCTATGACGCCGATCATCCGCTGGCCCGCGGCGAGGTCGGCAAGGTCGGCGTGCCGGTCTCGCATCTCGGCGACATGGAGGCCCTGTTCGACGGCATTCCGCTCAATCGCATGAACACCTCGATGACGATCAACGCGCCGGCCGCCTGGCTGCTGGCGCTGTACATCGCGGCCGCGGAACGGCAGGGCGCGGCGCGGGCGGACCTGACCGGCACGACCCAGAACGACGTCGTCAAGGAGTATCTCTCGCGCGGAACATACATCTTCCCGCCGCCGGCCAGCCTCAAGCTCACCGAGGACGTGATCGCGTTCACGTGCCGCGAGGTTCCCAAATGGAACCCGATCAACGTCTGCTCGTACCACCTGCAGGAAGCGGGCGCGACGCCGGCGCAGGAGCTGGCCTATGCGCTGGCCAACGCGACCGCCGTGCTCGACCGCGTGCGCGACGGCGGCCAGGTCTCGGCGGAGGATTTTCCCCAGGCCGTCGGGCGGATCAGCTTCTTCGTCAATGCCGGCATCCGGTTCGTGACCGAAATGTGCAAGATGCGCGCCTTCACCGAGCTGTGGGACGAGTTGTGCCGCGAGCGCTACGGCATCACCGACGAGAAGCTTCGCCGCTTCCGCTACGGCGTGCAGGTCAATTCGCTGGGGCTGACGGAACAGCAGCCGGAGAACAACGTCTATCGGATTCTTCTGGAAATGCTGGCCGTGGTGCTGTCGCGGAACGCCCGCGCCCGCGCCGTCCAGCTGCCGGCCTGGAACGAGGCGCTCGGCCTGCCGCGCCCGTGGGACCAGCAGTGGAGCCTGCGGCTGCAGCAGATCGTGGCGCACGAAACAGACCTTCTCGAGTTCGCCGACCTGTTCGACGGCTCGCCGGTCGTCGCGGCGAAGGTCGCGGAGCTCAAGCACGAGGCGCGCACGGAACTTGCCGTCATCGAGGCGATGGGCGGGGCCGTCCCGGCGGTCGAGTCGGGCTACATGAAGGCGCAGCTGGTACGCTCCAACGCGGCGCGCGTGGCGGCGATTGAATCAGGCGCCCAGCCGGTGGTCGGCGTGAACGTTTACACCGAGGGGGCCGCATCGCCCTTGACGGCAGACGAAGGGGCGGCGCTGCACGTCGATCACAGGGCAGAGGATGCGCAGATCCGCAACCTCGTCGCCTGGCGCAAGGCGCGGGACGTTGCGGCGGTCGGCGCCGCCTTGGCCCGGCTGGAACGGGCCGCTCGCGCCGGCGAGAATATCATGGAAGCGTCGATTTCCTGCGCCCATGCGGGTGTGACGACCGGCGAATGGGGCGATACTTTGCGGCGCGTTTTCGGCGAATACCGCGCGCCCACCGGCGTTGCCGAGGCGGTCGGCGCGGACGATGGCGCGGCGACGGCCGCCCTGCGCGCGCGGATCGCCGCGCTGACGAAGCGTTTCGGCCGTGCCATTACCATGGTCGTCGGCAAGCCGGGTCTGGACGGGCATTCCAACGGTGCCGAGCAGATCGCCCTGCGCGCGCAGGATGCCGGCTTCGACGTCGTTTACGACGGGATCCGGCAGACTCCGCGCGAGATCGTCGATGCCGCCAAGCGGGCGCAGGCCCATGTCGTGGGCCTGTCAATTCTCTCCGGCAGCCACCTGGAACTGGTGCGCGAAGTGCTGCGGCTGCTGCGCGAGGATGGTCTTGGCGACGTCAAGCTGGTGGTGGGCGGCATTATTCCGCAGGCCGACCAGGGCGCACTCACCAACATGGGGGTGGCCCGAATCTACACGCCGAAGGATTATGTGCTGAACCGGGTACTCGATGAGATCGTCGACCTGTTGGACCGGCCGGCCCGGGACTGACGGCGCCGTGCGCGGCAGGGCCGTAACCTAGCTGTCGCGCTTCGTCGGTTTTTTCGGTTTTGCCGGCTTCAAGTGGCCACGCCGCCGCTTGGCAACGCGCCGCGGGCGCGGGGCCTGGGGCGGCAGCGGGAACTGCAGGATCTTCTCGTCGTCGCCCGACTCGAGGCCGGTGAGCGGCACCACGGCCTTCGCAAGTGGCGACCGCATGGCGGGGTCGAACGCGGCTGCCCCGCCGTGGCGGTAACGCACGAGACTGGAGGGGCGGCGGTAATAAATCCACAGGTCAGACATGCGGGGTATCCGGTTGCTTCCGTCCCCGACATATGTGCGTTGACGCCCGGCAAGTCCACAGGATTCGTCTACGCCGCCAACCAGCCTTGCTTTTCGGGCTTGCAAGCGCCCCGGCGATGGGCGACTGTCGGAACTCCGCACCGTCGCCCCCGCGTTGACTCGACCGAGCCCCAGTCCTTGGAAAGCGTTCTTGAAGTCGTTACGCCGGTCTTCGGCATTGTGCTGATCGGCTGGGTGATCGCCCGCGCCGGCGTCTTCGGCCCGGCGGCGATCGACGGCATATCCGATTTCGTCTTCACCGTCGCGATCCCGCTGCTCTTGTTCCGCACCCTGGCGACCGCACGCCTGCCCGAGGACATTCCGTGGGACGTGCTGCTTTCCTATTACCTCGGCATCTACGCGGTGTTCGGGGCCGGCATGCTGATCGCGGCGCTGGTCTTCCGCAAGGGGCTGTCCGAGCAGGGCGCCTTCGCGGGCAGCGGCTGCTTCTCGAACCTCGTGCTGCTCGGCATTCCGATCGTCCTGGCGGTCTTCGGGGAAGCGGGCTCGGTGCCGCTGTTCCTCGTGATCGGCGTCCACAATGCCGTGCTGCTGCCGTTGCTGGTGATCGTCCTGGGGATGGGACAGCGGCGCGCCGGGGCGATGCTGGGCGGCCTGCGCGAGACGCTGGTCGACCTGATTCGCAATCCCCTCGTCATCGGGCTGGTCGGCGGCGTCGTGTACGGCCGCGTCGGCCCGCCCCTGCCCGGGCCGGTCGACGACATCATCCGCATGCTCGGCAGCGCCGGCGCGCCGGTCGCGCTGTTCGTGCTCGGCGGCACCCTGGCCCGGTATCGCGTGTCCGGACATATCGCAGAAGCGCTGGTGATCTCCGCGCTCAAGCTCGTCGTCCAGCCACTGATCGTCTGGCTTTTGGCGACCCGTGCCTTCGGACTGGAGCCGCTCTGGGCCGGGGTGGTGACCCTGCTGTCGGCGATGCCAACCGGCGTCAACGTCTTCATCTTCGCCAACCGCTACGGCGCCGGCACGGCGACGGCGGGAACCACGATCGTGCTGTCGACGGCGCTGGGCACCGCGACCGTTTCCGGGCTGATCTGGCTCCTCGAGCATTCCTGACGCGGCCGCTACGCGCGAGTAGAGTGCGGTAACCCAAAATTCAGCTTTCTCAGCCTAATGTGCGCCATACCGCGCCGGCCGGATCGGTAATCGGTCCGGCGCCGGCCTGAGGAAAGGCACTTTGGAAAGCGTTCTCGACAACATCCTGCCCACTTTCACCATCGTCCTGATCGGATGGCTGATGGCGAAGCTGCGGCTGTTCCGCCAGATCGGCGTCGACGGCGTGGCGCATTACGTGTTCGGGGTCGCGGTTCCGCTGCTGCTGTTCCGCTATACGTCGAGGGCGACGATCCCCGCCGAGATCCCGTGGGGCTTCCTGCTGTCCTATTACCTGGGCGCCGTCGTCGCCTTCGTGATCGGCATGCTCGCGGCCGGCAGCATCTTCCATAACGCCCTGTCGCACCAGGGCGCGTTCGGCGGCGCCTCGGCGTATTCCAATACCGTATTGCTCGGTATCCCTGTCGTGCTGGGCATCCTCGGGGAGGCGGCGACGGTCCCGCTGTTCATCCTGATCGGCGTGCACGGGCTGATCATGGTGCCGCTCGTAGTCACCGTGATCAGCATCGGCCGCCGGCAGGGCGGCACGGCCGGCAAGGTCGCGAAGGAAACCGTCGGTGAACTCGTCCACAACCCGTTTATCGTGGCCCTTGTCGCCGGCGCTCTCTATGGGCTCTACGGACCGCCGTTACCCGGGCCCATCGACAATGTGATCGGAACCCTGGCCGACACCGCCGGACCCATGGCGCTCTTCGCGCTCGGCGGCGTCCTTGCACAATATCCGGTGACCGGTGGCCTGAAGGAGGCGTTCGTCGTCTCCGTCGTAAAACTCGTGCTGCATCCCGCCATCGTCTGGGTGCTCGCAACGCAGGTCTTCGCCGTCCAGGAGTCGTGGGTCTGGGTGGCGGTTCTGCTGGCCGCGATGTCGGCCGGCATCAACGTGTTCGTGCTGGCCCACAGATACGAAGTCGCATCCGGCGGCATCGGCATGTCCGTGGTGCTGTCGACCGCGCTGGCACTCGGCACCCTCGCCGCGGTGATCCAGCTCATTCCATCTTAGGCAGGCGCCTGGCAGCGCCATCCGCGCCGCTTGATTTCATCCGGCGGCGAGCGTAAGGTGCCGTCCTCATGATGACGCAGTGCAGCATACGGTTGGGAGCGCGAATTAGCCTCCCGGTCCTTTTTGAGGGCCGGGCCGTATCGATTCGTGCACATCCCATGACGTATGAGGCTGCGTTACATGTACCGGGAATTCGTTGAGCGCTCTTTCGCGCCGCAAAGCCAGAAGACAACCGCCTGTTTTTCCGTCGTTGCCGACGCCGATCCCGGCGTCATGCCGCGCGTGCTGGAACTGTTCGCCAAGCGCGGACTGGTGCCCAGCCTGTGGCACAGCAGGATCGCACCCACCGGAGAGCTGACCATCGATCTGCAATTGCAGGGCATGGAGGCGTCGCTGGCGCGCCGGATCGCGGCGAGCCTGCGGCAGGTGTGGGGCGTGTCCACCGTGCTGACGGCGGAGAAGGGGTAAGCGGCCTGACACACCGGCCGTGCGGTACCGGCCGCCGCGGGTCGGCGACCGCGCTTGCCGAGACCGGAGATCGGGTCCAGATTGCTGCCTATGGGAAGCCCGATGGACGCCAGCCGCGACGCCGTCATCCGCGAGATCACCGACTGGGTGGTGAGCCAGTCGCTCCTTGACGCCGACATGGAAAAGCTCTTCGTCGGCGTCTGCGAACGCCTGGGCAGGGCCGGCATTGCGCTGCGGCGCGCCCATCTTGCGGTGCGCACGCTGCACCCGCAGGTCGCCGCGGTCAGTTTCCGCTGGTGGCGCGGCCAGGCGCCGGAGTTGATGAGCCACCGCCGGACCGACGAGCCGAGCCGCGAGTGGGAGCAGAGTCCGCTGAAGCGCCTTGAGGACAGCGGCGAAACCGAGCTGCGCATACCCATGGAAGCCGAGGACGGGCCGTGGGCGAAATACCCGCTGTTGGTCGAATTGCGCGGCTGCGGCATTACGGAGTATTTCGGCTGCCTGTCGTATTTCGGCATCGCTTCGCGCGCCCGCGCGCAGCAGGATGGCATGATAGTGGCGTGGGCAACCGACCGGCCGGGCGGCTTCGATGATGGCGACCTTGCGGTGCTGCGCAGGGTGCAGGGCCGGCTCGCCATCGGCATCAAGATGGCAAAGCGCGAGCAGACCGCGCTCAACGTCGTCAACGCCTATCTCGGCGCCAACGCGGGACGGCGTGTGCTGGAAGGCCAGATTCGGCGCGGCGACGGCGACCTCCTGAACGCCGTGGTCTGGTACAGCGACCTCCGCGATTCGACGCCGCTGGCCGACCGCCTGCCCGGGCCGGCATTCCTCGAACTCCTGAACGGGTATTTCGAGTGCACGGCGGGCGCGGTCCTGGACCACGGCGGCGAGGTCTTGCGCTTCATAGGCGATGCCGTGCTGGCGATCTTCCATATCGACGGCCCGGGCGGCGGCCAGCGCGCCGCCCGCATGGCCTGGGCCGCGGCGCTGGAGGCCGAGCGGCGCCTGGAGCGGTTGAACGCGGTACGGGCCGAACGGGGCGACGCGTCGCTCGAATTCGGCCTTGCCCTGCATGTCGGCGAGGTGCTGTTCGGCAATGTCGGGGTGCCGGAGCGGATCGACTTCACCGCCGTCGGGCCGGCCGTCAACGAGGCGGCGCGCCTCGAAGGCCTGACCAAGACTCTGCGCCGCCGGATCGTCGTCTCGAACGCGTTTTCCCACCTTTTGCCGCTGGACTGGGAGTCGCTGGGGGAGACCGCGTTGCGCGGGGTCGCGTCGGGCCGGCGGGTGTTCGCACCGCCGCCGGTGGGGTGACCGCCCGGTCCATGGCGTTCATCGACCATATCCGACACTGCAACAACTGCACCCCCGACGACTTCGTCCCGCTCGACATCGCCGGGCAGGCGGTCGGCCGGATCCGCCGCGACAGGATCGAACGGTTGCGGGCGTTTCCTTATGTCGTGACCGTCGGGTCGGACGGGCTGACGCTCGCCCCGGGCCTCGACGGCTTCGCAGCCCGCAGCGCCGCGTTCGACGGGATGCTCGGCGCCCTGCGCGAAGCGGGCGAATTCCCCGACTGGCGCGGCGAGATGTACCCGGTCATGCGGGCGTGGGGCGACGCGCCGTTGCTGCAGGTCGAGCGCGCGACCTGCCCCTGGCTCGGCGTGCGCAGCTGGGGTGTGCACGTGAACGGCTATGTGCGCAAGCGCGACGGCATCCACATGTGGGTCGCGCGGCGGGCGCGCGACAAGCCGACCTATCCCGGCATGCTCGACAATATGGTGGCCGGCGGTCAGCCGATCGGCGTCGGCCTGATGGAGAACGTGGTCAAGGAGTGCGCGGAGGAGGCCGCCATTCCCGCCGATCTCGCCGCCCGCGCCGAGGCTGCCGGCTCGATCGCCTACTGCCACCAGTACGAGGACGGCTTGAAGCCCGACCAGCAGTTTTGCTACGACCTGGAACTGCCGCCGGATTTTGCGCCGCGCAACACCGACGGTGAAGTGGATCACTTCGAGCTGTGGCCGGTCGCGCGGGTCGCTTCGGTGGTGCGCGACAGCTTTGCGTTCAAGTTCAACTGCAACCTCGTGATCATCGATTTTCTGATCCGCCACGGCCTGATCGACGCCGGCAGCGAGCCCGAATACGGGGCGCTGTGCGACGGTCTGGGACGTCCGCGGTAGGACCGGAAGGTGGCGCCATGGCGCCACGCGTCAGTCGGGAAACCCTGCCAGTGCCCGCACCTCTGCCGGCGTCTTTCCGGCCTCGCGCAGCGCTGCGACGGTAAGGCTCCGGTCGCGCTTGGCGAAACGACGGCCGTCGGCACCGGTGAGCAGTCTGTGGTGCCGGTATCGCGGCTCGGGCAGCCCGAGCAGGGCCTGCAGGATGCGATGGACGTGCGTTGCGTGCAGCAGGTCCTCGCCGCGGGTGACCAGCGTGACGCCCTGGAGCGCATCGTCGACGGTAACGGCGAGGTGGTAGCTCGTCGGCACGTCCCTGCGGGCCAGCACGACGTCGCCGCAACCGGAACCGTCGACCGCGGCCGTCCCACGCTCAAGATCCGTGAACGTCAGCGGTCCCGCGAGAAACGCGGCCTTCGCCATGTCGAGCCGCAGCGCGTGCGGCTCGCCGGCGGCGATGCGATCGCGGCGCTCGTCGGCCGTGCGCGTGCGGCAGGTGCCGGGGTAGAGCGGGCCGTCCGGGCCGTGTGGCGCGCGACCCGCGGATTCCACTTCATTCGTTATATCTTTTCTCGTGCAAAAACAAGGATATATCGCGTTAATCGCATGTAATTTTCCAAGTGCAGCTCGATAATCCCCAAGATGCGCGGACTGGCGCCGCACTGGTCGTTCCCAGGACAGTCCCAGCCATGCGAGGTCCTCGTAGATCGCGTCCTCGAATTCGGGCCGGCAGCGGCCCGCGTCGATATCCTCGATGCGCAGCAGGAAGCGCCCGCCCGCGTCCGCGGCGGCGCGCGCCGCGAACAGCGCGCTGTAGGCGTGTCCGACATGCAGTCGGCCGGTGGGGCTGGGGGCAAAGCGGGTAACGGTCGTTTGCGATTCGTTCATAGGATGCGGACTATAAGGGCCGACGGCACCTGATGCGAATGCCGGCACGACAGGGAATTCTGCCGACCCGCGCATCCGCGATGGCGCGCAAACATCGCAGGAGGTTCTTTAGAAACCATGTCGCACGCCCTGGCAACAGCCGAAGCCATACTCGCCCGCGGCCGTATGACCGCGGACGACGTCGCCTGCCTGCGCCGCGAGATATTCGAGGACGGCAAGGCCGATCGGGCGGAGATCGATGCGATCTTTCGGCTCAACGACGCGTGCCGCGAGAAGCAAGGGAGCTGGGACCAGCTGTTCGTCGACGCGCTGACCGACTACTTCGTCTGGAAGGCGGTGCCCCGCGGCTATGTCGACGATGACACGGCCCGTTATCTGCGCCGGCAGATCCTGCGCAACAACCGGATCGACAGCGCAACGGAGCTGGAGGCGCTGGCCAATATCGTGCACTGGGCCGAATGGGTGCCGGCAGAGCTGGCGGAATTCGTGCTGCTCGCGGTAAAGGAGAGCATCCTTGAACCGGATGCAGCGGTGTACGGCCGCGACCGCAGACCGAAGGTCGTCGACGCCGTCGACATCGAGTTGATCAAGCGCGCCATCTATGCGCCGGCGAGCGCCGGCAGCATCCGGGTCACGCGCGCCGAGGCCGACGCGATCTTCGACCTCAACGACGGTACGGTCCGCGACGAGAACGAACCGGCCTGGAAGAGCCTGTTCGTCTATGCGATCGGCAATCACCTGATGTTCCCGCGCGAGATCCCGGCGTCGCCGCCGGCGGAG
>JBFIFO010000149.1:0-9144 GCA_041602815.1 Alphaproteobacteria bacterium
GCCGGGTGGGGGAGCGGGCCAGCGCAGCCATGACCGGCGCAGCCGTCAATGCGTCCAGGGCTCCCGCCGGGAATAGGCGAAATTGTCGGCATAGGTCTTCGAGCGCACGCGGCGCTCCTTCGGGCGCTGCAGGGTGTAGTCGTAGCCGTGCCGCTCCGCATAGGCGACCGCCTCCTCGGCCGTCTCGAAGCGCAGGCGGACCTGCCGGTCGGTATCGCCCGAGCCGTTCCAGCCGATCAGCGGGTCGGGCCGTGACGCCTCGCTCGGCTCGAATTCCAGGACCCACTGCTGCGTCATGGCGCGGCCCGACTGCATCGCCGTCTTGGCCGGCCGGTAAATGCGAACCCGCATGGTCTGCGCTCCGTTGTTCCATGGCCTGCGAAACTGGTCGGGGTGACTGGATTCGAACCAGCGACATCCTGCTCCCAAAGCAGGCACTCTACCAGACTGAGCTACACCCCGGCGGGCGGAAAATAAGGGCTCCGCCGGCGGATTGCAATGCCCGCTCCGGCCGAGCTCCGATCTCCGCAAAAAAGCTTTTTCGATTAATCCTGAATTAACGAGTGTCGCCTAGGCTTCGGGGGTAAGCGAGGCCGTTCGCGGCCTGCCACAGCTGGAGAAATCGCTGCCCATGTCCCGTTATGCCCTGTCCGCCCTCGCCTTCGCATTCCTGGTTGCCACCGCTGCGCCGGCCGCCCTGGCCCAGGGCGACGGATCGGCACCCTGCGGCAATCGCGAGGAACTGCTGTCGCACCTGTCGCAGAAATACTCGGAACGCCCGGTGGCGATGGGCCTGGCCACGAATGGCTCGCTCGTCGAGGTGCTGTCCTCCAAGGCGGGCGGCAGCTTCACCATCGTCTACACCATGCCGAACGGCGTGACCTGCCTGATGGCCGCGGGCAGCAACTGGGAATTCACCAAGACGCCGGCCGACGACACGGAAACCTGACCTCCCCGGCCGCGGCGCCTAGTCCGCGGTCCCGAACAGCGGGTGCTCGACGCGGTCGCCCGGCCTGATGCCGAGCCGCGCTGCGGTGCCGCCGTTCAGCTCCAGGACGCCGCGCACCGGCCCGCGCGACGAGATCGATTCGAGCGAATGCGGGACGGTGCGCGCGGCGATGCTCTCGATCTCCCCGTCCGCCTTGATGAACAGCATGTCCAGCGGGATGAAGGTGTTCTTCATCCACATCGACGCGCGCCCGGGACGCCGGCTGTAGTCGAACAGCATGCCGGCGTCGGCCGCCATGCCGCGCCGGTACATCAGGCCCTGCGCCCGCTGTTCCGGCGTGACCGCCAGCTCCACCGTGAACACGTGCTGCCCGGTCTCGCTGACGATGACGAGGCGCGAGGTCTCGAAGGTCGTGGCCAGCGGGCTCTGCTGCGCCGCCGCGCCGTGCAGCGGCAGCACCAGAAGCCACGCCAGGGCGGCAAGAATCCGTTTCATGGCCCCACTATACCGCCACATGGCCGCTTGCCAACCGGCCGTCGACGGCCCATAGTTCCGGCAACCTTCACCGGGGGGAGCCGGACCGTCGGCTGAGAGGTCCCGTCGCGCGGGACGACCCCTAGACCCGATCCGGGTTGATGGACTCGCCTTCGGCGATCCAGCAAACCGGTGAATCGGCTCTCGATATTGTGCACGGAGCCGGTTCACGCGATCGGTCGCGAACGCGACCGGCCGCGATCGGCTCTGTAACCTGATCCGGATCATGCCGGCGTAGGGACGCGTGACGTGACCGCTGACCACATCCATCCGCCCTTCTCGGTCTCCGTCCACGCGGCGCGGCTGGCCTATGCCGGCGCGGTGCTGTTCGAGGCGCTGGACGTGACCCTGCCGGCCGGCCGTACGACCTGCCTGCTCGGCCCCAGCGGCGTCGGCAAGACCAGCCTGTTGCGCCTGATCGCGGGCCTCGAGGGCGGCAGCGATGGCGAGACGCGGTGTTCCGACGGTCGCCCCCTGCACGGCCGCATCGCCTGGATGGCGCAACAGGACCTGCTGCTGCCGTGGCTGTCGGTGCGGGACAACCTTGCGCTCGGCGCGCGCCTGCGCGGCGAGCCGGCAGCGACGGAGCGCGCAGCGGAGCTTCTCGAGCTGGTCGGTCTTGCCGCGTCCGGCGACCAGCGGCCGGCGGCCCTGTCGGGCGGCATGCGGCAGCGCGCGGCGCTGGCCCGAACGCTGATGGAGGATCGCCCGGTCGTGCTGATGGACGAGCCGTTCTCGGCCCTCGATGCGATCACCCGGCACGAGCTGCAGGACGCGGCGGCGCGCCTGCTCGCCGGCCGCACCGTCCTGCTGGTCACGCACGACCCGCTCGAGGCGCTGCGCCTCGGCCACCGCGTACACGTCATGGCCGGCCGCCCGGCGCTGCTGGACGAGCCGCTGGAGCCGTCCGGCGAACCGCCGCGGGATCCCCGCGAGCCGGCGCTGCTGGCACTGCAGGCCGAACTGCTGACCCGGCTGGTGCGCGCGCGGAGGGCCGCCTGATGGCCCGCGGGCGCGAGCTGCATCCGCTGGCGCGCGGCGCGATCGTCGGCGCCGGGCTGGTCGGGCTGTGGCAGGCGGTGGTGTGGCTGACCGGAACGCCGCACTTCATCCTGCCCGGGCCGGTCCCGGTGTTCCGCGCCCTCGCCGGCAACGCCGTCCTGCTGGCCGAGAACGCGGCCACCACCGCGGCCGAGATCCTGCTCGGCCTTGCACTCGGCACGCTTCTCGGCGGCGCCAGTGCGATGGCGATGGACTACGCCCGCGCGATCCGCCGCTGGCTGATGCCGGTGCTGGTGGTCAGCCAGGCGATCCCCGTGTTCGCGCTGGCCCCGGTGCTGGTGCTGTGGCTCGGCTACGGCATGGTCTCGAAGGTCGCGATGGCGACGCTGATCATCTACTTCCCGGTGACCGCGGCCTTCCTCGACGGGCTGCGGCGCACCGATCCCGGCTGGCTCGACCTCGCGCGGGTGATGGGCGGCAGCCGCTGGTCGATCCTGCGCACGATCCGCCTGCCGGCTGCCCTGCCCTCCTTCGCGTCCGGCCTGCGCGTCGCCACCGCCGTCGCGCCGATCGGTGCCATCGTCGGCGAATGGGTCGGCTCGTCGAGCGGGCTCGGCCACCTGATGCTGCAGAAGATGGCACGCGGCCAGACCGACATCATGTTCGCCGCGCTCGCGGTGCTCGCGGCGATGGCGATCGTGCTCTACTACACCGTCGACCGCCTGCTCGGTCGCGCCCTGCCGTGGATCGCCGAGCGCGGAAGCGACGACGCATCGGCCCCGCAATCGCCCCGACCATAAGAACCGCAAGAAGAGGAAATCCGCCATGTCCCGCAATTTCTTCCGCCGCGCCGCGCCGCTCCTTGCCGCGGCGCTCGTCCTGGCCGCGCCGGCGCATGCCGCCGAGCGCCTGACCGTGCTGCTCGACTGGTTCGTCAACCCGGACCACGGCCCGCTGATCGTCGCCGAACAGAAGGGCATGTTCCGCGATGCGGGGCTCACGGTGATGCTGATCGAGCCGGCCAATCCGAACGACCCGCCGAAGTTGGTCGCCGCCGGCAAGGCGGAGCTGGCGATCAGCTACCAGCCGCAGCTGCACATGCTGGCGGCCGAGGGCCTGCCCCTGGTGCGCGTCGCGACGCTGGTGGCGACGCCGCTGAATTCGCTGGTCGCGCTGCGCGACGGGCCGGTCAAGACGATCGCCGACCTGAAGGGCCGCAAGGTCGGCTATTCGGTCGGCGGGTTCGAGGACGCGCTGCTCGGCCGCATGCTGGAAACGCACGGCCTGACGCTGAAGGACGTCGAGATGATCAACGTCAACTTCGCGCTGTCGCCGGCCCTGATGTCCGGTCAGGTCGACGCCGTGATCGGCGCGTTCCGGAACTTCGAGCTCAACCAGCTCGATCTCGAGAACCGCCCGGGCCGCGCCTTCTACCCCGAGGAGGAGGGCGTCCCCGCCTATGACGAGCTCATCGTCGTCACCAATACCCGGTTTGCCAAGAGCGCCGCGATCCGCCGCTTCGTCGATGTGCTCGAGGCGGCGACGCAGTACATGATCAACCATCCCGCGGAGAGCTGGGAGCTGTTCCGCGCCAGCGCCCCGGGCAAGCTCGACAACGAGCTCAACCGCCGCGCCTGGCGCGACACCCTGCCCCGCTTCGCGCTGCGGCCCGGGGCGCTGGACCGGCGGCGCTACGAGCGCTTCGGCGCCTTCCTGAAGGAGCGCGGGCTCATCAAGACGCTGCCGGAGCTGGACAGCTACGCGGTGGAGCTGGAGTGAGCGACTACCGCGCGGCGGGTCCGGCCGGACGGCTCGGTCACGATGTCGCGATCAGCGCCACGCCGGTTTTCCGGGCGGCCGGTCGGCGCTAACATCGGCGGCGACCCATGAGACACGGGAGCCCGCCATGACCGACGCCGCCCGACCCGCCCGCCGCAGGCCCCTGCCGCTGCCGAGCCAGTTTCCCGTCGCCATCGGCGCGCTGCTGGCGATCTCGTTCGGCGTCGGCGCCCTCGCCGCCCATGGCTGGCAGTTCGGCGCCCTGTTCGCCATCGGCGGCCTGCTCGGCATGGCCCTGTACCAGGCCGATTTCGGATTCACGTCCGCGTACCGCAAGGCCATGGTGCGCCGCGACGTCGCCGGCGTGCGGGTGCAGCTGCTGATGGTCGCGCTCGCCGTCGTGATCTTCGCGCCGACCCTGGCCGCGGGTGAATCGGTGACCGGGATGCGGGCTTCCGGCGCCCTCGCCCCGGCCGGCCTCGAAGTCGCGGTCGGCAGCTTCATCTTCGGCATCGGCATGCAGCTGGCCAGCGGCTGCGGCTCCGGCACGCTGTTCACGGTCGGCGGCGGCAGCACCCGCATGGTGGTCACCCTGCTGTTCTTCTGCCTCGGCGCATTCCTTGCGACCCTGGCCTGGGACCTCCCGGCCTGGGCCTGGCTGCGCGCCGGCAGCCGCACCGTCTCGCTCGGCGCGACCTATGGCTGGGGCGTCGCCACGGTCGGCCAGCTGGCGCTGCTCGGCGTGCTGTGGCTGGCGCTCGGCCGCTGGGGCCGGTACCGCGAGCAGTCGTCGGTGTGGGGCGGCGGCATGACCTGGCGGCGTCTGCTGGTCGGCCCCTGGCCGCTGGTGCTCAGCGCCGGGCTGCTGGCGCTGGGGAACTGGCTGGTGCTCGAGATCACCGGCCATGCCTGGTCGATCACCTGGGGCTTCACGCTGTGGGCCGCCGAGGTCGCCCAGTGGTTCGGCTGGGACCCGCAGTCGAGCGCGTTCTGGGCCCACCAGGCGCCGGCACTGGCGCGCGGCGTGATGCTGGACGACACGTCGATCAGCAATGTCGGCATCATCTTGGGCGCGCTGATCGCCGCCGGCCTCGCCGGCCGCTTCGAGCCGACCCTGAAGATCCCGGCGAAGAGCCTGCTTGCCGCCGTGATCGGCGGGCTGCTGCTCGGCATCGGCGCGCGCATGGCCTATGGCTGCAATATCGGCGCCTTCTTCTCCGGCGTCGCCTCGTTCAGCCTGCACGGCTGGATCTGGATCCTGTTCGCGCTGCCCGGCAACTGGGTCGGCGTCCAGCTGCGCCCGCTGTTCGGGCTGGAGAAATAGAAATCCAGGCCCGGACGCAGCAGCCGGCGCTTGAGAAGAGAGCGGCAAATCGAAGAGCCCGGCGGTCCGTCATGACCGCCGGGCTCCCTGCACGTGGACAGGCGCCGACCGGCGCACCGCACGGTCAGTTGGTGCCCTTGTGCCGCTGCAGCCAGATGCGCCGGGCCTCTTCGAGCCCCTTGAGCGCATCCCCTTCGATCCGGTCGTAGCGTGCGACCGTGGCGTACGCCGCCATGACGTCGCGACCCTCCTGGGTTTCTTCCATCCCTTCCAGGATCGCGGCGATCGTCTCCTGCGCCTCGGCCGGGATCGCGGCGTTCACCATCAGCACCGAGCGGATAACCGGCGCCGTTTCATAAATGACATGAAGATCCTGCCGCAACTCGTCTGGAACGGTGTCGCTTTCCTTCCAGTCGACGTTACTGACCGCGCCGGCGTCGACGGCCCCGTTGTAAATGGCCTCGATAATGCCGGTCTCGCTTTTGGTGAAATGGTATCCGACCCTGCCCACGGGAACCGGGTCACCCGGCGCGCTGAGCTGCGCCAGGGTGAAACCGGTGGACTCGATGGCGTCGCGGGGCAGCAGATAGCCGGACGTCGAGCCGGCGTCCTCGAACGCAACGCGGCGACCGGCCAGATCTCCGAGGCCCTGAACAGGTCCGTCCTTACGCGCGACAATCACGCTGTGGTATTCGGGCACGCCCTTCTTCCACTCGCGCATCAGAATGTCGACCACGCCCTCGGCTTCAAGCTCGATGGCCACGAACGCGGTCTCGGAGAGGATGTCGACCTTGCCCTGCCGAATTAGCTCCGCCATCTCGGCCTCGGTTGCGACCATGACGGTCCCGACCGACGTGACGCCGAATTCGGAAAGCTCGGCGGCAAGATATTCCGCCATCCTGTCGAGCGGTTTCTGGTGTTTTTCGGGGTTGTCGGTGATCCGGCCGATGACCAGCACCACTCCTTCCGTTGCCTGCGAGGGCGGAACCGCGATGGCCAGTATCAGCATGGAGAGAACGCCGCCAATTAGCAGACGGACAGCTTTTTTGGACATCAAAAGACCTCCGGTTTCTTCAAGATCTTCATTGTCGGGGCTCGTCCGCCGCTCCGGAATCCCGGGGTGAAATCTCGGCAGACACCCGCGAAACACCTAAACAACGTTAACGGTTCGTAAATATTCCATAAAAATGTCCGCTCGCTCGGACTCGGTGCAGTGGCAGTGCCGCGGCCGAAAGACACGGGATCCGAAGGAACCGGCGCGTTACCGAGTGGCAAGGTAAGACGCTGCCGCGACGATCCTGCGCGTGGCCGGACTGGCCGGGCACGCGCCGGATGCGAAGCGTGGATGCGAGGCATGCATACATTCGGCCATTATTGCGTGGGAAACAGTCACACACCGGGCGTATCGAGGAAACGCCAAGATCGATGAAGTTTCCTATCGAGAAGCCAGTGATATCGTCGTAACCGATTGATTTTACAGTGATATCAGTTAGTTACGTAATTGTTGCGACCCGCGAAATTGCGGTGGTGTAGGTAGTGAACAGGCAAAGATCGCCGCGGCCTCTGCCATCCTCGAAGCCCACACTGTCGTTCTTCCCGAAATACTGCATCTCGCTGCCGGCGTCCGGAGATCCGGCGGAAACCCTGCAGGCGGTGATGGAAGAAATAGGGTTTGGGGCCGCAACGTTTGAATCGGGCAAGCGATATTCTGAAAAAGGAAGCGTCTTCGGCGACGTCAGCATCGAGTGGACCAAGCTGCGCATATCCGAAATGGAAGGCCCGCGCCATTGCCTGTCGATCGCGTATGGCGGCCCTGTTCTATTCGATACCGGCGATCTATGGAAATTCGCCAGGGAACTTGAAGGCTATCTGGCGTCCAAGGAATAACCTGAAACGATCCCTCACCCCGCCGCCGGGGCCGGCTCGGCCAGCGGTTCGCCTTCCTCGCCACCGCCATTGCGGCCTTCCTGCTGGCGCCTCCACATCGCCGCGTAGGCGCCGTCGCGGGCCAGCAGCTCGGCGTGGCGGCCGCGTTCGACGATGCGGCCCTCATCGAGCACCAGGATCTGGTCGGCGCCGACGACCGTCGACAGCCGGTGCGCGATGACCAGCGTCGTCCGGTTGGCCGACACCTCCTCGAGGCTTTTCTGGATCTCCTGCTCGGTATGGGTGTCGAGCGCCGAGGTTGCCTCATCGAAGAGCAGAATCGACGGTTGCTTCAATATTGTGCGGGCGATCGCGACGCGTTGTTTCTCACCGCCCGAGAGCTTCAGCCCGCGCTCACCCACCCGCGTCTGGTAGCCGTCCGGCAGCGCCATCACGAACTCGTGGATGCGGGCCAGCCGCGCCGCCTCCTCGACCTCGGCCGGGCTCGCGTCGGGGCGGCCGTAGCAGATGTTGTAATAGACGGTGTCGTTGAACAGCACCGTGTCCTGCGGGACGATGCCGATGGCGGCGCGCAGGCTGGACTGGCTGACCTGGCGGATGTCCTGGCCGTCGATGCGCACGGCGCCGCCGGTCACGTCGTAGAAGCGGAACAGGATGCGGCTGATCGTCGACTTGCCGGCGCCGGACGGCCCGACGATGGCGACCGTCCGCCCGGGCGGCACCGTGAAGCTGACGTCGTGCAGGATCGGCCGGCGCGGATCGTAGCCGAAATCGACGCCGTTGAAGACGATCTCGCCGCCGTTCACCTTCAGCGCCGGCGCGTCCGGGTCGTCCGACACCTCCTGCTCCACCTGCAGGAGGTGGAACATCGCGTCCATGTCGGTCAGCGACTGGCGGATCTGGCGGTAGACGAAGCCGAGGAAGTTGAGCGGCATGTAGAGCTGTACGAGATAGGCATTGACCATGACGAAATCGCCCACCGTCATCGTGCCGTTGACGACACCGATGCCGGCCATCGTCATGATCGCCACCAGCCCGGCCCCGATGATGCCGGCCTGACCGATGTTCAGCATGGCGAGGCTGACCTTGCTGCGGATCGCCGCGCGCTCGTACGCCTGCAGCGCGACGTCGTAGCGCCGCGACTCGTGCCCCTCGTTGCCGAAATACTTGACCGTCTCGTAGTTCAGGAGGCTGTCGATCGCCTTGGTGTTGGCCTCGGTGTCGCGGTCGTTCATCTCGCGCCGGAACTTGATGCGCCATTCGGTGACGATCAGCGAGAAGGCGATGTAGCCGAAGATCGTCACCGCCGTGACCAGCGCGAACCAGATGTCGAACAGGCCCCACAGGATGCCGCAGACCAGCAGGATCTCGAAGATCGTCGGCACGATGTTGAAGATCATGAAGTTGAGCAGGAACTCGATGCCCGAGACGCCGCGCTCGATGACGCGGGACAGGCCGCCGGTCTGCCGGTCGAGATGGTAGCGCAGGCTGAGCCCGTGCAGATGCTCGAAGGTCTTGAGGGCCGACGTGCGCATCGCCCGCTGCACGACCTTGGCGAACACCGCATCGCGCATCTCGCCAAAGGCAACAGAGAAGGTCCGCGCCAGGCCGTAGGCGACCAGCAGGCCGACCGGCAGGGCGATCACGGCGCCGGCCGCGCCGGTCAGGA
>JBFIFO010000150.1:0-9119 GCA_041602815.1 Alphaproteobacteria bacterium
CGGCTCAAATTCCTGCGCGGCGAGCGGTCCGAGGCGACCCAGATCGCCGACGTCGTCAATCGCCTCGCCATGGCGCGGCCGGACATCGGCTTCTCCCTGTCCGACGGGGCGCGCGAGAAGTTCCGCTACGCCGCCGAATCGGGCGACCTGTTCGACGCGCGCCTCGCGCGCCTTGCCCGTGTCATGGGTCGCGAGTTCGCGGAGAACGCCGTACCATTGGACGCGACGCGCGAGGGCGCGCGGCTCACCGGCTATGCCGGGTTGCCCACGCTGAACCGCGGCAACGCCCAGCACCAGTACCTGTTCGTCAACGGCCGGCCCGTGCGCGACCGCCTGCTGGTCGGCGCGGTGCGCGGCGCCTACCAGGATTTCCTCGCGCGCGACCGGCACCCGCTGGTCGCACTGTTCCTCGAACTCGACCCGCGCGCGGTCGACGTGAACGTCCATCCCGCAAAGGCCGAGGTGCGGTTCCGCGATGCCGGCAATATAAGGGGATTGATCGTCGGCGCCTTGCGGCACGCGCTGGCAGAGGCCGGGCACCGCGCCTCGACCACGGTCGCCGCGGCGGCGCTCGGCGCCGTTCGCCCGGGCGCGGCCCCGGCCGGCGGCTATCAATATTCCTGGGGCGAGCGGTCGCCGCCGCGCGGCCTGGCCGAGCGGGCAGCGGCCTTTCAGGCGCCGTTCGACCATCTGCCGCCCTCGGCGCCGCCGGGCGTTTCGCAGGACGCGGGCGAGGTCACCGAAACGGAACCGCCGGAGTCCTATCCCCTGGGCGCGGCGCGGGCGCAGTTGCACGGCACCTATGTCGTCGCGCAAACGGCCGACGGCCTCGTCATCGTCGACCAGCACGCCGCGCATGAGCGGCTGGTGTACGAGCGCATGAAGGCGGCGCTGGCCGACAACGGCGTCGCCCGCCAGGGCCTGCTGCTGCCCGAGGTCGTGGAGCTCGACGAGGCCGCCGCGTCGCGCCTCGCCGCTCGCGCGGGTGAGCTGGCCGAGCTCGGCCTTGCGCTGGAGCCGTTCGGCGACGGCGCCGTCGTGGTGCGCGAGACGCCGGCCCTCTTGGGCCAGGTCGACGTGCAGGGGCTCGTGCGCGACCTCGCCGACGAGCTCGCCGAGCTGGGCGAGGCGCTGGCGCTGAAGGAACGGTTGGAGGACGTCTGCTCGACCATGGCCTGCCACGGCTCGGTCCGCGCCGGGCGGCGGCTCAACGCCGAGGAGATGAACGCGCTGCTGCGCGAGATGGAGGCGACCCCCCATTCCGGCCAGTGCAATCACGGCCGCCCCACCTATGTCGAGCTCAAGCTGGCCGATATCGAGAAGCTGTTCGGGAGACGGTGAGCGCGAGCGCGCGAGAGCGCCGGGCTGATCTTGGGAAACCTTCATATGGAACCCGCTGCTGTCATTGCGGGACTGCCGAAGGCCGACGCGGCAATCCAGAAACGGCCGTGCGACTGGATTGCTTTGCCTTCGGCTCATCGTGACGACCCAGCCGACCTTCCGCTCCGCCCCACGCAGCATTAGGCGTTTCACCAAGGCGAAAATCCTGTATACCGACAGCGCGGGCCGACGCCGGGCGCCGGCCCGCAGATCTTGATCCGACCGGAACGCCGCCTCCCGCCCATGCTGCCTCTGTTCCTTTCCACCTGCGCCATCGTCGTCGGCCTCGGCATGGTGGTGCCGCTGCTGCCGTTCTATGCCGGGCGGTTCGGGGCCAGCCCGGCGGAGGTCACCTGGCTGTTCGCGATCTATTCGGCATGCAACTTCCTGGCGGCGCCGCTGTGGGGCCGGCTGTCCGACCGCATCGGACGCAAGGCGGTGATCCTGATCTGCGTCGCCGGCACCGCCGTCTCCTACGTCTGGCTCGCCTATGTCTCGGGGCTTGGCGAGCTGTTCGCCAGCCGGGCGCTGGCCGGCGCCATGGGCGGCTGGATGGCGGCCGGGCAGGGCTGGGTCGCCGATTCCACCGAGCCGGACCGGCGCGCCCGCGGCATGGGCATGCTGGGCGCCGCCTTCGGCATCGGCTTCGTGATCGGCCCGTTCCTCGGCGCGCTCGCGGTCGGCGGCAAGGCGCCGAATTTCGAGTTGCCGATCCTGGCCTCGGCCGGCGCCTCGGTACTCGCCTTCGCGATCGCCGCCATCCTGGTGCGCGAGCCGGAGCGCCACACCGTCCTCGAGGAGGACGCGACGGCGGCGCTCCGCGTGTTCTCGATGCCGCTCCTCTTGATGCTGCTGGCGGTCTACTTCGCCGGGTTCTTCGTGTTCTCCGGCCTTGAATCGACCTTCGCCCTGTGGGGCGAGGCGGTGCTCGGGCTCGGCCCGCGCCAGGTCGGCCTGCTGCTCGGCTTCGCCGGGATCTGCATGGCGATCGTCCAGGGTGGGCTGCTCGGGCGCCTCGCGCAGCGGTTCGGGGAGGCGCGGCTGGTACTGGCAGGGATCGTCACACTGATGGCCGGGCTGCTGGCGATCCCGCCGGCGACCAGTAGCTGGTGGCTGATGCCGGCCTTCGCCCTGCTGGCGCTCGGCCAGGGCATCACCAACCCGTCGCTGCAGAGCCTGGTCAGCCGCCTCGCGCCGTCCGACTGGAAGGGCGGGGCGCTGGGCGCGGCGCAGGCGGCCGGCAGCATGGGGCGGATCCTGGGGCCGGTCTGGGCTGGCCTCGCCTTTACCGCGATCGGCGTCGACTGGCCGGTCCTCGGCGGCGCCCTGCTGCTGCTGCCGGTGCTCGTGCTGGCCGTGGTCGCCCGCCGGCGCATCGGCCGGCACCGCAGGCCGGCATAGCGGCCGGACGTATCCGCGCTCTCGGGACGATCGTGACAGGGCAGCCCGACACTTTCGTATTAATAGCCTCGGGTAACTAACACGAATTAGGGATTATTTAACCCGCAAGGATAAAGATCGATCCTTGTCGATCGGGTTGCTCCGGGCCATGGCGGGTCCCGTGGAGCCTCCGTCGACGACGGGTCGGCGCTGCGACGGCGGGTCGTACGCCGCTGGCCCGCATGGTTCACAACTGACGAGAAGAGGGACATGCAATGAAACCGAGTGTTTGTCTGGCCGGCCTGTCGGCCCTCGTTCTGACCGCTGGCGCGGCGATCGCCGGCCAAGTGCCGTCGCCGGCCGGCGCCGAGGCCTATATCGTGTCGCCGCGCGACGGCGATGTCGTCAAGGGTCCAGTCACCATCGTCTTCGGCCTGCGCGGCATGGGCATCGCCCCGGCACTTGTGGAATGGCCGAATACCGGCCACCACCACGTCGTCGTCGACATCCCGGTGCCCAACGGGGACAAGCCGATCCCGAAGAACGACGGCAAGCATCATTTCCATTTCGGCGGCGGCCAGACCGAGGGCACGATCACGCTGCCTCCCGGCCGGCATACGCTGCGGTTGGTGTTCGCTGATCATCAGCACTACACCCACAATCCGCCGGTGGTCTCCAAGCCGATCACAATCACCGTCCAGTAGGTCGAGGGCGCACCGGCGCTCGAGCGGCCGGCCCGGCGCCGAGACGCCGGCGGCCCGGTGCGGAGATTCGGGCAAGCGGGTGGCACACGCATGCAGTGGTCGATTGCCAAGCGCGTGATCCTTGTGGTCTGCACCGCGGTGGCGGGGGGCGTCGCGACGCTCGTCGCGGCGCTGGTGTGGTCGTACAACGACTACACGCTGGCGCACATGGAATCGCGCAGCCGACTGTTCACGGAGCTGGTCAGCGTCGAGGTCAGTCCCGGCCTCTATACCCGTGCGCCCGCCGCGATCGAGACCAAGATCGCCAAATTCATCAACGCGGCCCAGGCGAGCCTCACCCGCATCGATACCTACGATGTCGACGCCAACCGCCTGACCTCCTACCAGTCCGACACCCTGCCGCCCTATGACGTCGAGGCGGCGTTCCGCGACGCGCTGGAGACTCTCGCCGCCGGCGAGACGGTGATTCTGCGCGCGCCGGAGCATGTGGTGGTGATGCAGCCGTCCTATATCGGCGGGCAGGAGTTCACCGGCTATGTCGCGATCGCCTGGAGTCTCGCGCAGATCCGCGTGATCGAGGACGCGGCGATGGGGCGTGCCGTGGCGATCGCCTCTTTTCTGCTGCTGGCCCTCGTGGCGATCCTTGTGCTGGCCCTGAGCGGGCTTGTGTCGCGGCCGATCGCCCGCGTCACCACGGTGATGCAGAGCCTGGCCCAGGGCAACACCGACATCCACATCCCCGGCCTGCGCAAGTCGGACGAGATCGGCGCCATGGCCCGCGCGGTCTCTGTGTTCCGGGACAACAGCCTGCGCATCCGGCAGATGGTCGAGGACAAGGCCGAGCAGGAACGCCGTGCCGAGGCGGAAAAGCGGCATGCGATCCGTGGCCTGGCCGACGATTTCGAGGCCAGCACCAGGGCGATTGTCGAGAATGTATCCGATGCGGCGTCGCAGATGCGGGCGACGGCCGAGGCGATGAGCCGCAAAGCGGGCGAGGCGAGCCGGCAGTCGGCAGCCGTCAGAACTGCGTCGGAGGAAGCCTCGGCCAACGTCAGCGCAGTCGCCGAGGCGGCCGAGGCGTTGACGGCGCTGTCCGCGGAAATCGGCCGCCAGGTTGAGCAGTCGGGCGCCATCGCCCGCAAGGCGGTCGGTGACGCGGAGCAGACCGATGTCAGCGTCCACCGCCTTACCGAAGCGGTGCAAAGGATCGGCGATGTCGTCGGCGTGATCCAGGAGATCGCCGGCCAGACCAACATGCTCGCCCTCAACGCTACCATCGAGGCGGCGCGCGCCGGCGAATCGGGCAAGGGTTTCGCCGTGGTGGCGCAGGAGGTCAAGAGCCTCGCCAATCAGACCGCCAAGGCCACCCAGGAGATCGCAGAACAGATCAACACGATCCAGCAGGAGACGGACAGTGCCGCAACCATCATTCGCGGCGCGCAGGGCACGATCCGCGAGATGGACGAAATTACCGGCGTCATCGCCGGCGCGGTCGAGCAGCAGGGCATGACCACGCGCGATATCGCCGGCAGCGTGCGCCAGGCGGCGGACGGCACCCGCAAGGTTTCCGATACGATCGGCGACGTGTCCCGTGCCACCGACGAGACAGGCCAATCGTCCGGCGAGGTCGTTAAGGCGGCTTCGGAGCTGCAGCAGGAGGCCGACGCCATGCGGCGCGAGGTCGCTAAGTTCCTGGAGGCCGTCCGCTCCGCCTGAAGATATCGTATGGTGGCCGCCCCGTCTTTTTTGGGGACTGACCGCTGTCACGCCCCCGCACCGGTTTCGATCCCCGCTTCCCGCTAAGCTGCGCGTTGAGGCTTCGCATTTGCGGTTTCGCCGCTACTATACGCGATCGCGCGTGTGGCAAGCGGCGGAGGCAAGCCATGGTCAAGATCTGGTACGAGAACCCCGAGGGCGCTGCGCCGGCGCAAGGGCTGTACTCCCACGCCGGATGCATGGTGGGCGGGCGCGCCGTCTATCTCGCCGGGCAGCTTTCGGTCGGCGCCGGGGGCGAGGTCGTCGGCACCGGTGATTTCGATGCCCAGTTCCACCAGGTGTATCAGAACCTGCATGACGTGCTCACCGGGCTCGGGCTCGGCTGGCGGTCGGTCATCAAGTTCACGACCTATCTGGTCGACTCGGATGACATCCCTGATTTCATGCGGTTGCGCGCCGAACACTTCCCGGCCTGGTTCGGCGGCGACATCTTCCCGCCCAACACGCTGCTGATCGTCGACCGGCTGGTCAAGGAAGAGTTCCTCATCGAGGTCGAGGCGGTCGCCGGCGCGCCATGACCGCGCCCGATTCCGGCATGCAGTCGCCGTCCGGCGCCGCGCCCGAGTCCGGCCGCGCCCGGCGCATCCATATGGTCGTGCTGGCGGCGCTGCAGACGATCATGGCGGTCGAGCTGGCGCTGGTGCTGTGGCGCGGCGAGGGGATGACGGCGGTGCTGGTGCTGGTGATCATGGCCATCACCCTGGCCCCGGTCCTGCTCGGGCGCCGGCTGCCGGTCGACATCCCGGCGGAGTTCCAGGTCCTCGCCATCGTCTTCGTGTTCGCCGCCCTGTTCCTCGGCGAGGTGCGCAGCTGGTACGAGCGCATCTGGTGGTGGGACATCGCCCTGCACACCAGCTCGGGCCTGCTGCTCGGCCTCGTCGGCTTCCTCCTGGTCTACGTGCTCAACGAGAACGAGCGCGTCGATGTGCACATGCGGCCGCGCTTCGTCGCCCTGTTCGCCTTCCTGTTCGCGGTGGCCGTCGGCGCCCTGTGGGAGATCTTCGAGTTCTCGATGGACCGGCTGTTCGGCGCCAACATGCAAAAGCCCATGTTCGACGACCCGTCGGGTTTGACCGACACGATGTGGGACCTCATCGTCGATACGCTGGGCGCCTTCGCCATCAGCGCGCTCGGCTGGTGGTACATGCGGCGCGGCGAGCGCTCCTTCATCGAGGCCTGGATCCAGAAATTCATCGCCCGCAACCCGCGCCTGTTCGGGGGGTGAGTGAGACCCAAACTGCGACGGCCCGAGCGTTCATTCGCACACGGGACCGTCGGGTGGGAGCTTCGGCAACTCTTCGGAGGGATTGCCATTTGCATCGAGCCGCAAAACGGTAAAGGCGCATCCAAATGTGGAGTGTTTCGAGTCCGGGGTGCTCCAGTTCTTAACCTGGAGTAAGTAACGGTTACCGCTCGAAAGTTGATACGTCTGCGATTGCCGGCAAAGCGTCGTGACAAACGCGGAAGAGCTGCGATTCTGAACAAGAAGATTGAGCCTCCGATCTACCGGCAGCCATGCGGCTCCCTCCTAGATGTCATCATTGAAAATACCTTGAGTCTTGAGTTCTACGATTTCTTCTACCTTTACCGCCTGGTCGCAGCTTGTCTGCGAACGGAGGTAAACGATGACGGAATCGGAATTTCGGTAATGGTCCACCGCAACAAACTTGACGGCAACAAGTTCCTGCCCATCAGGCGGAACATACGCGGTAATTGGGTTACTTGGCCCGCAGCCCCACAGAACCAGCGCAACGACAGCGATTAACGCCCTTCTCATATGACACCTGACCGTTTCTTGTCACAGTTGGCGTTTCATTCGTAATGCTCCTCGGACAAGAATAACAGGTCACAGGCAAAGATACCTCTCTTCCTCTTTGGTTGCGCTCTTGCTTTTTCTTGTACGCGTTCTGCGCGTGAACGCGCTTGGGTGTCTCGTGAACATTAGTCACGCAGTCGTTGCGACAACGTGGTGGGTCATCCGGTGATAGGGGCAGCCAACTTTTGATACATTGACTGGCCGAAACCGCGCACGGGCCCAGCTGGGCCGCCAGGCTGAAACTTGGCTAGTCCGCCGGCTGGACGATGGTGAAGGCGCCGCGGATGTCGCCGACCTTAAAGCCCCGCGCCTTGTCGTCCGGATAGAACTCGGCGAGCTTCGCCGCCACCTCGGGCTTGACCTCGCCGCCGCCATGGCAGTTGAGGCAAACCTCGGCGGTCGGGATCGCCTTCATGTAGCGGAAGACCCGCTTGCCGTCCTCGGTTGCGAACGCCGCATGGTCGATGCTCGCCGGGTTCTCGCCGGCTGCTTTGCGGTCCTCGAACGACTGCAGCACCGTCAATTCCCACGGGTCCGGCGCGTTGTCCGGGTTGCGGACTTTCAGGCTGGTGCGGCCGACCGACCAGCCCTCCTTGTTGGCGTGTCGGCGCGCGATCCCTGGCGCCTCCTCGTTGCACACCTCGATCGCGGCCACCGGGCCCGACGCCTGCATCGCGCTCTTCAGTTCGGCCTGCAGGCTTTCCGCGAAGGATTTGATGACAAGGCGGCTGGCCTTGGTCCGCGCCTCGAGGTCGGTTTCGGCGCCTGCAGCGCCGGCGGCAAAGAGAACGGCGGCAACGGCGACGCCACCAGTGATCGTTCGCCTCATCGATGCTCTCCCTCGAACAATGGATCTGGCCCAATAGCAGGGCGCTGTGACAGCAGCCCAATGCGCCGCAGGCGCCGGGGCGATGCCGCGGCGATGCGCTATGCCCCCTATTCGGCCGGCTTGACGATCGTGAAGGCGCCGCGGATGTCACCCACACGGAACCCGCGCGCCTTGTCGTCTGGATAGAGCTCGGCCAGCTTCGCCGCGACCTCGGGCTTGACCTCGTCGCCGCCATGGCAGTTCAGGCACAGCTCACCGGTCGGGATCGCCTTCATGTAGTGGATCACCCGCCGGCCGTCGCGCATGATGATCGCTGCGTGGTCGATGGTCTCCGGGTCCTCGCCCGCCGCCCTGCGGTCCTCGAAGGACTGCAGGATCGTCTGCTCCCACGCGTCGGGTGCGTTGTCCGGGTTGCGGAACTTCAGGCTGGTGCGACCGAGCGTCAGCTCGTCGAGGTCGGCGTGGCGGCGCACGATCTGCGGCGCCTTGTGATTGCACAGCTCGATGGCCGCAACCGGGCCGGAGGCCTTGATCGCTCCCGTCAGCTCGGCTTTCAGGCTTTCGGCGAATGCCTTGATCACCTCGCGGCTGAGCCTGGTATGCGCGTCCAGGTCGCTCTCCGCCCCGGCGGCCTGCGCGGCCAAGAGGATTGCGGTGCCGGCAAGGCCGCCCAGCAATACTCGTCTCATCGATGCTCTCCTGGAAATATTAGAATTCATTCATGTTAAAACACATTCAGGAGCAAGTAAAATAAATTGGTGCGACCGGCGCGGGGCATGATGACGCGCCCCCTCAGGTTACGGTCAGAAGCGCCATGCCAACGAGGGTGACGAAACGGGCGAGGTCGGCATGGGTGCGATCGCCCTCGTAGCGGTCGGCGGATCGCCAGACGCCGACGACGACCAGGACGTTGTAAGGCACCGATACGCCGTAACCGACGATGAGCGCGGCGAGCGGCCGCTCGCCCGCCATCAGGACCAGGAACAGCGCGCTGGTGGCAAGGTTGACCGACAACCCGACGATGACACCATAGGTCCAGAAAGCCTGCAGGAGGGGCATCTCGCCGGACCACAGCCGGCGCAGCTCAGCCATCGGGGCTCTCCGGGACTGGCCATCGGCCGCGCTTGCCGTGTTGCCAAACATACGCCTTGCTCTGCAAGGTGGCGTCCTCCCGCGTCGCTGCACAAAGCGCCCCGAGCATAGCGCCCGCACGCTGGCCGGTCCACGGGACGGC
>JBFIFO010000151.1:0-9089 GCA_041602815.1 Alphaproteobacteria bacterium
GAGGCGACCAGCCCGTCCGATCCGGTTGACTAGACTCGACATCTTCTTGAAGACTCGGGGACGGCATCCGGTGCCGTCCCCGTTTCCCTTTCGGGCCGGCAACGGGCTGCCCGCAGGTCATCGCACCACGGCCGCGACGAGGCGCATGAGACTCAAGTTCGACAGCATATCCTGCCCGATACAGATCGATGACGGCGCCCACCTGCTGGACACTTTCCGCAGCGTGTTTCGGTTCTGGCCCTTCGCGGAGTGCGAAGATTCGACCGATGAGGATCCGGTGATCACGGTCAAGCGGGAGGGGACCGGCTATCGGCTCCACGCCCCCTGGCGGGCGGAGTCGCCCCGCTATTCCAACCCCGTTAACCTGGCCTGCGGGCTTGCGGTCAACGTGAATCGCGCACTGCTGGAGGAGCGGAGCGCCAACCTCTGCCTGCACGGGGCCGGTGTAGAAATCGGCGGACAGCTGGTCGTCCTGCCCAATTACTATCGCGCGGGAAAAAGCGCTTTGACCGTCTGCCTGGCGGCGGCGGGCGCCCGCGTGTTCAGTGACGATATCCTGCCGCTGCTGCCCGACGCCTCCGGCATGGCCCTGGGTGTATCGCCGCGGCTCCGGCTGCCGCTGCCGGACGCTCTGGGCCGGCGCACCCTGCGCTTCGTCGAGCGCCGGCGCGGCGCCGTCAACAAACAATATCTCTATGTCGAACTCGGACCGGACGAGCAGGCCCCGTTCGGGGCGACGGCGCCATTCGGCGGATTCGTACTGCTCAATCGCCGCGAATCGGGGGACGCGCGCCTCGACCCGGCAAGCGACAGCGAAGTCCTTAAACAGGTCGTGTTGCGCAACTTTGCGCGCCACCTCCCCGTTGAGCAGTCACTCGACCGGCTGCACGATCTCGTCGCCGCGGCCGCCTGTCACAGCCTCACCTATTCGAACGGCGATGCGGCGGCCGACCTGCTGATGGAGCGCTTTTCCAAGCCGGAGCTGCCGGATCGCGATACGTGCGAGGCCGCAGAGACGGCGGCCGCCAGCCTGGATCATCCATCGCCGCCTGCGGCGCAACGTCCGCATGCCCGGCGGCAGGACGGCATCAGCGAACGAGTGGTTGGCGACGAGATGTTCCTGGTCGACGGCACCGGCCAGACGATCTATCACCTGAACGCCGTCGGTGCCGGGCTGTGGCGCCTGATGGACGGCACGTGCGGTCCGGAAGATGCCGCGGCCATCCTGCAGGAGGCCTTTCCCGACGTTGAGCGCGACCTTATCGAGCGCGACGTCGCGGCCCTGACGTCGGACCTGCTGCGTCGCGGTTTGCTGCAGCGGGGCCAGGAGGCGGCGCGCGGCCGGCGCGGCTGAACCGAACCCTCAGAAATTTTTTTTCTCGGTCAGGGAATTTTCTCGTTTTCTCAATAAATTGGAAACGATTGCGCTAAGCATCGCACGTGCCGTCTGCTATCGTATCCGTACTACGGTTCTGCCGGTACCGCCGAATCAGGGGCTCTCGGGGCGGCGGCCGGGGCAGATAAAGCAAATGGGCGACGCCTGTCGGCTGTCGAGCCCGCCATTCCAGGACAGGTCAGGCATTGGAGCCAGGCTCCACGATTGCGGTACCGACCGCGCGGGGGGAAATCCCCGGAGGCAACGACAACCGCAGCACTGTGGAGCGGACGAATGAACGAAAAGCCCGCGCGGCGACCCGGACCCGGCAATGTCGCGACTCGCAGCGTCGAAGCCAAACGGCGGCGTGCGCTGGCCCGGCTCGGCCTTGCCAGCATGAGCGCCTATACGGCGCCGACCCTGCTTGCCCTGCGTTCGGCCATGCGGTCATCGGATGTGCCCGGTCGCATCACACACGCCGCTTGAGCGTCGCGCCGCCGGTCGACACGCTGCCGGCCGACCCGGTGCCGGTGCAGGTTGCCGCCGCTGACGGCGGACCCGGCACATGCGCCTGAAATTCGCATCGGTCAGCCGGCCTGTCTTGCTGGCGCAGGGCATGAGCCTGCTGCCGAGCCTGGCCCGGGCGTTCGCGAAATGGCCGTTTCAGGAGGTTCCGACCGGCCGCCATGGCGAGCCGATGATCGGTGTCCTGCAGGACCGGCGCGGCGGTATCATCCAGGCGCCTTGGGCCGACACCGCGCAACGGTACGCGAATGCGGCGGACCTTGCCAATGGCCTAGCCTCACACGTGACCCGATGCTGGTTGGCCGAGAATGAGGATTTCCTCGGCATCTCGGCGGCCGCCACACGGTTCGGCGAAGGCCTGGTGGTCTTCGTCGGCGGCCCGCAATCCGGAAAGAGCCTGCTCGCCGCGTGCCTTTCCGCCTCCGGCCACGCCGCCTTCGCGGATTCGGTCCTGCCGGTCTCGATCACGATGCGTCAGGGCCGCAGCCTGGGACTGGCGCCGCGTCTGAAGCTGCCCTTGCCCGCCTCGTTTACCGGCCCTCTGCGCGCGCGCATAAACCGGCGCCTCGACCAAGTCGCCCCGAATGCAGGGTATCTTCAGTCAAGCCTCGTCGATATCGCCGCCTTCGGCGACATGGCGCCAATCCGAGCCTTCGTTCTTCTCGATCGAACCGAAAAGGGTACCGCCGCCTTGCGCCGCGCAACGGCAAGTACGTTGCTGAAGCGGCTTCTGCTGGTGAGCTCCGATGCCCTGCCGTCGGCCCGCACGACATTGGCGCTGCTGCACGAGATGGTAACCGACACGCCCTGTTACCGCCTCATCTGGTCCAATCCGGCGGACGCGATCAGCGCATTGCGCGGACGGTTCTCGATTTCACGGCCGCGGGAGGTTGATGACACGGTACGGGCCGGATCCCCGCCACGGGTGACACGGCGCAGGGCGCTCGGGCCACGCAACCCGGCGGGTCGCCTGTTTCGCCATGTCGACGGCCTCGACGAGCGCACGGTCGACGGCGACATGTTCCTGGTGGATCCGCACGGAGAGGCGATCTATCACCTCAACGGGCTGGGGGCCGGCCTGTGGCGCCTGCTCGACGGCTCGCACGGACTCGATGACGTGATATCCGTCCTGCGGGACGCATTTCCGACCGCGGATCGCGGCCTGATCGAGGGCGATGTCGCGCGGCTGATCTCGGACCTCACCGACCGCGGCCTCCTCGTCGAACTGTCCGAGACCCCCACCGCTCCGGACCGCCGGCCGCCTACCCCTTGATGCATACGACCGGCCGCAGCTCGGCCACCTTGCGGGCAAGTCCGGCCTCGTGGGTGGCCTCGATGACCGCGGTCACATTCTTGTAGGCAGCGGGCGCCTCCTCCGCGATGCCACGCATCGACGGGCTCCGGATCACGATTCCGCGGCTGGCCAGCACCTTCACGATGTTTTCGCCGCGCCAGTTTTTGCGCGCCTGGTGCCGGCTCATGCTGCGGCCGGCGCCGTGGCAGGCGGAACTGAAGGCGCGGCGCTCGCTGTCGATCGTCCCGGCGAGGATCCACGATGCGGTGCCCATGCTGCCGCCGACGAACACGGGCTGGCCGACGTCGCGCAGCGGCTCCGGCAGGCTCGGATGTCCCGGTCCGAACGCGCGGGTCGCCCCCTTGCGATGCACGAACAGCCGGCGTGCCCGGCCGTCGACTTCGTGCTCCTCCACCTTGCAGGTGTTGTGCGAAACATCGAACAGGAGGCGCGCCGCTGCCCCAGGCAGCACGGCCGACAGCGCCTCGCGCACGAGATGCCCGATGATCTGGCGATTGGCGAAGGCGCAGTTGATGGCGGCGCGCATGGCTCCCAGGTAGCGGCGCCCGAGATCACTGTCGATCGGGCTGCAGGCAAGCTCCCTGTCGGGCAGCGCCAAACCGATGCGCGCGTCCTCGATCGCCATGTCGCGCAGGAACTCCGTGCCGATCTGATGCCCGAGCCCGCGCGAGCCGCAGTGAATCCCGATGACGATCTCGCCTTCGACGAGCCCGAACGCCCGTGCCGCCGGCGCATCGCCGATGCCGACGATTTCCTGCAGCTCGAGATAATGGTTACCGGAGCCGAGCGTACCCATTTCCCGCTGCTGTCGTTGCCGGGCCCGGGCGCTGACGCATTCGGGTTTGGCGCCGCGCATGCATCCGCCCTCCTCGACCCGTTCGAGGTCTGCCGGCACCCCGTAGCCGCACTCGACGGCCCAGCGGGCGCCGCCGGCGAGCATGGCGGTCATCTCGCTGTCCGACAGGCGGATTTGGCCGGTGCTGCCCAGCCCCGCCGGGATCGCAGCGAACAGGGCATCGGCAAGCTCCTCCTTGTGCGGCTCGATGTCGGCGCGCCTGAGGCCGGTCAACATGGTCCGCACACCGCACGAGATATCGAAGCCGACGCCGCCGGCGGAGACCACGCCGCCGGCCTCGGGATCGAACGCGGCAACGCCGCCGATCGGAAAGCCATATCCCCAGTGCGCGTCGGGCATGGCGTACGACGCCGTCACGATGCCCGGCAGGGTCGCAACGTTGGTGACCTGCTCGTAGACCTTGTCGTCCATGTCTCGAACCAAGGCCTCGTCCCCATAGATGATCGCGGGCACACGCATGCCGCCCCGGGGTGCGATACGCCATTCGCAGCGCGAAGTCCGTTCAAGATTCCCGAGTTCCATCGACCGGCTCCTCAGACATCCACGACGCAGCGGGCCGTCCACATGCCGTCATCCCGTTGCCGCACCGAAAGGCCGGTAAGCGTCGCACCCTTTATCTCGACAGCCGGCTGATGGCGGTCGCGCGAGATCGTCTCGCCCCACGCCACCCCGTCGAGCCGGCCCTCCGAGATGCGCACCTCGAACCGTCCGAACAGCTTGCGTTGCGTCGCCATTTCGAAGATCAGGGCATTGAGCCATTCAACCAGCAGCAACTCGATGTCGGGCGCCTCGCACGTGACCGCCGTAGGTTCCGTCGGCCGCACCTGTGCGGGGTCGGTGATGACGCCGGTCATCGCCGTCGCAATCTGTTCGAACACGGCTTCGAGGGTCGGTCCGGATGCGGCGAGACCGATGTCCGCCTCATGGGCGAAATGCGACCACTTGCCGGTGCCTGCCGGCATTTCGCCTCTCCACGGTCACGGCGCGCGCCGAAGCGCCGCCAGCGACCACAGCATGCGCGCTAGCGATCTAGATTGCCATGATTCAAATCAACCGGCGCCGCCGGCCGCGGCATCCCTGTCCGGGCCGCGTTCGCCGAGGCTCTCCTTGACGGCGGCACGCAGCACCGATTCGTACATGCCGATCGAGGCGGCGAGGTTCCAGTTCTGTTCGACGAAGCTGCGTGCGGTCGACGCGGGGGACGCGGACAGTGCCCGGTTCAGGGCGCCGATCAGGGCCGGCAGGAATTGCGCGGGCAGCAGGTGCCCGGACTGGGGACACAGGAATTCCGCCTTGGTCGGGTAGGCTGCGACGACCGGCTTGCCGCACGCCTGCGCGGCCAGGACCGGCCGCGCGCTGCAGTCGTCCGACGGACCGTGATAATAGGCATCGATGGCCTGATGTATCAGCTCGGGCAGCGCCCAACCGCCGAGCACGTGGACGCGCTCCTCCAGACTCAGTTCGCGGATCATGCTGCGCTCGACGATGCCCGGCGATGCCGGTCCGAACAGGGCGACATGAACGTTGGGCTCCATCTTGGACACGGCTCGGAAAAACGTCTCAAGCCCGGTCGCCGGGCTTGCACAGCCGATGATGCGCGCATCTACCGGCAGCCCCGTTTTCTGACGCGCCTTCGCGGACGATCCCGTGGTATAGCGCTTACAGTCGATGCTCCGCGGCACGACGGTGATATCCGCGGCGGCATCCAACCGGGACGCAACCTCGAACGAGGGCGCGATCAGGAGAGCTCCGTGCATGTCCGTGAGCTCCTTCAGGCGGGACACCTGCTCCTTGTCTGCCAGTGCGATTTCCCCGCAGATCGAATGTACCAGGCAGGGCACACCGGCCTGGCGGGCGGCCGCGCCGACGACCGCAAGGTCGTCCATGCGGTGGGTGTGGACGATGTCGATCTGTACACGGGAAAACAGGGTGGCCAGATCCGCCTGCAGCGACAGGCCGTCCCCTGAGGAAATCCAGTGCATGTCGTGCTGGCCGACCACGGGCGGGCAACTGTCGCCCATTCTCGCAATATGTGTGTCGAACAGGCCGCCAAGTCCGGCACGGACGTCGGATGCGGCCGTCAAATCCGCGCGCGCGTCCAAATCGGACACGACCTCCAGAATGGTAGGCCGTGCGATCCGTTCAGCGTTCGTTTTTAATACGTTCGTAGTATGTCTTGAGCTCATTATCGAGTCGGCGCTGCACGCGGGAATAATCGGAAATTTAACAAGCACGATTCGTGCCAACCTGTTCGATTTGCGGTATCCTTGGAATCCGCCACTTTCTGCCCAAAAGAGGTATATGCCGCGCAATTTTCGTTCTCGACATGCTGCAAATTGCGATTCGGACTCGCAATTCGTTGCTTCGGCGATATCACCGCGGGATGATCGCGGTGCAAAATCGAAACCACGGGCGTGTCATGCATCCTGCGCACTGCCGCCGCTATTCCCGCGCCACCTCCGGCCTGGCGGCGTTTTCATCCGTTCTGGCGGGAATCTTTGCACCTTCGAGACTGCTCGAGGCGGCGCGCCTCCTGCGGCGGGTACAGGCCGGCGCCGGCACGGATCAAGGGCCCGCGGCCCGCATGAGCGTCACGTACCGGCCGCGAAAGATCTCGCGAAGCGGCGATCTGTACCGGATCGGGCAGCCGGCGGCCGGCATGGTGCTTGTACCCGGCGCGGCAAAGCTCGGTAAAGACGACCCGCGCCTTGTCGCCTTCGCCCAGGCGCTGGCGCGGGCCCGGTTCGAAGTCCTGGTTCCCGACCTCCCGGGACTGGCGGATCTGCGTGTTGGTGCGGAGGACGCCGACATCGTTGCGGATGCACTCCTGACCCTGTCGCGGCACAGGGCGGCCCAGGGAAACGCCACGGTCGGGGTGACGGCGATCTGCTATTCCACCGGCCCCGCCATGATTGCGCTGCTCGACAAGGATGTCCGCGGCGCCGCCCAGTTCATGCTGTCGATCGGCGGGTATCTGAGCATCGAAGCGGTACTTACGTTCGTCACCACCGGCTGGTACCGCTCGCCCCGCGACGGCGCCCGGCGCCATCGGCCGCCCGACGAATACGGCAAATGGATCTTTGCGATCAGCAATGCGCACGCGCTGTCCGATCGGCGCGACCGCGATTTGATCGAGGCCATGGCGCACAGGCGGCTGGCCGACCGTGGCGCCGATCTTACCGACCTCGCGGCCGGCCTCGGCGACGAGGGAGCACGTGTTTATGCCGTCCTTGAGAACCGGGATCCCGAACGGGTCAGCGAATTGATCAGTGCCTTGCCGCAGGCAATCGTCGACGAGATCGCCCGCATGGACCTCGTCGGCCGCGACTTCACCGCGCTCGACATGCGATTCAGTCTGGTCCATGGCAACGACGATGCGGTCATTCCCGAGACGGAAAGCCTTGCCCTTGCCGGCGCGCTGCCGCAGGCGGACGTGTTCCTGCTCAACTCCATCCAGCATGTCGACCCCGGACCGGCCGGCATCGGGGACAAGCTGAAACTGCTGGCGGCGGTGCAGGAACTCCTGCGGCAGCGGGATACCGTCCGCAGGCCGCAGGGCCCGGCGGCGCCGAATCCGTTCGAATCCCCGATCCCCCCGACTCGCGCCCGCTGAGCCGACACCCGCAGCAGCATGGCCTCCTTGTGATCGGCGGCCCTGCGGTGTATTCGGAGCGCATGAGCAAATCTCTCGATGCACCGGTCCTGCTCCGCAAGATGTTCGATGCGGCGGTGGCGGCGGCAGCACCCGAGGCCTGCCTGCCGCCGCACCTCCCTGCCCCGCCGGCGGGGCGTACGCTGGTCGTCGGCGCCGGCAAGGCCTCGGCCTCCATGGCCCGGACGCTGGAGCGGAACTGGCGGGGCGAACTCTCGGGCCTGGTGGTGACCCGGTACGGCCACGCCGTGCAGTGCGAGCGCATCGAGATCGCCGAGGCGGCGCATCCCGTCCCGGACGAGAACGGTGTCCGTGCCGCATCGCGGATGCTGGACCTGGTGCACGGCCTGACGGCGGACGACCTCGTGATCTGCCTGATTTCCGGCGGCGGGTCGGCCCTCTTGACCCTGCCGGCGGCGGGTCTGACGCTGGCCGACAAACAGGCGGTCAACCGGGCCCTGCTGCGCTGCGGCGCGACGATTTCCGAGATGAACTGCGTGCGCAAGCACCTGTCCGCCATCAAAGGGGGACGCCTTGCCTTGGCCGCATGGCCGGCGCGCGTCGCAACGCTCGTGATCTCGGACGTGCCGGGCGACGACCCGGCGGTCATCGCCTCCGGCCCGACGGTCCCGGACCCGACGACACGTGCCGATGCGCTGGCCATCCTGCGCAAGTACGAAATCGCGGAGCCGGCCGCGGTATTGGCGCATCTCGAGGCGGCCGGCAACGACGCGCCGCAAGCCGGGGACCGCCGGTTCAAGACCGCGACGACGACCCTGGTGGCGACCCCGCAAGCTTCCCTGGAGGCCGCGGCGGACGTGGCCAGGCGTGCCGGGGTCACGCCGGTCATTCTGAGCGACCGGATCGAAGGGGAGGCGACGGAGGTCGCCAAGGTCCACGCGGCCATCGCCCGACAGGTCGTGGCACACAACCAGCCGGCCGCGGCGCCGGCGGTTATCCTGTCGGGCGGCGAGACGACGGTCACGGTGCGCGGCACTGGCCGCGGCGGGCGCAATACGGAATTCCTTCTTGCGCTGGCGATCGCGCTGCAGGGCGCCGCCAGTATCCATGCCATTGCCTGCGATACCGACGGCACCGACGGCACCGAGGACAATGCCGGGGCGCTGGTCGGTCCCGACACCTGGTCGCGCGCCGGGACTCTGGGCGTCGACCTGAAGGCGCGGCTGGCGAACAACGACGCCTACGGCGCCTTCGAGGCGCTCGGCTCGCTGGTGGTGACCGGCCCGACCCTGACCAACGTCAACGACTTCCGCGCAATTGTCATTGATCCTGTGTAAACTGCGCCGATGCAGAGGCGACGTTCGACCAAGATTATTGCGACCCTGGGACCGGCCAGCAGCGAGCC
>JBFIFO010000152.1:0-8956 GCA_041602815.1 Alphaproteobacteria bacterium
CCCTGCGGTGCACCGGGCCGCCTTCGCGCTGCCGCCGTATATCGAGGACATGATCGGGTAGCGGCCCGGGACGAGGAGGGTCTTGAACCACAGAGACACAGAGACACAGAGATGGCTCGGTACACTGCGGCCTGCTCTCCGGCCTCGACGGCGGAGCGGCCTCATGCTTCGAGACGCGGCTGCGCCGCTCCCCGGCATGAGGCTCCACTATCCGTGTCCTCACCCTGAGGAGGGCCGGAGGCCCGTCTCGAAGGGGGAAATCGCTCGATCGCCTAACAGCTTTATGAACGCGCCATGATCGGCGTGTTCGATTCCGGCCATGGCGGGCTGACGGTGCTGCGCGCATTGACCGAGCGCCTGCCCGACCGCGGTTTCGTCTATCTTGGCGACCATGCCAACGCGCCCTATGGCGAATGTTCCGCAGAGGACGTCTACCGGCTTACGATCGAGAACATCGAGCGGCTGTTCCGCATGGACTGCCGGCTTGTCATCCTTGCCTGCAACACCGCCGCTGCGGTCGCGCTGCGCCGCCTGCAGCGGACCTGGCTGGAGGACGCCTGGCCGGGCCGGCGGGTGCTCGGGGTGCTGGTGCCGGTGGTCGAGGCGATCGTGCGCCAGCCCTGGCATGTCGAGGAACCGCATACCGGGCCCGATGCGCCGCAGGACACGGTGGCCATCTTCGCCACCCGCCGCACTGTCGATTCCCGCGCCTATGTCGGCGAGATTCTCAAACGGGCCCCCGACGTGCTGATCGTCCAGCAGGCCTGCCCCGGGCTGGTCGACGCCATCGAGGCCGGCTCCCCGCAGGACGAGATCAACGGTCTCGTCGAGGGTTTCGTGGCCGAACTGTTGGCGAAGATGCAGGGCGTCCTGCCGGACGTCGCAGTGCTGGGCTGCACCCATTACGGCCTCGCCGCCAGGGCCTTCCGCCAGCTGCTGCCGCCGGGCACCACGATCCTGCACCAGCCGGCTCTCGTCGCCGCCAGCCTTGCGGACTATCTCGACCGCCACCCGGAATTCGCCGCCGATCCGGCAGAGGCCGGTCAGCTGCGGTTCCTGACCACCGGCGACCCGCCGGCGGTATCGCGGCTCGCCCGAAGGTTCTACGGGGCCGACGTCTCCTTCGCCGGGATCAGCTGAACTCCTTCGCGGCGTCGACCAGCCAGTCCCACAGATGGCGCGCAAAGCTGCACGCGACATGGATGTCATAGGTCGGCACGTCGTCCCGCTGGTGGATCAGCACATCCGCTCTGGCAAGGATCGTCTGGGCGCATTGTCCCGGGCCGAAGACGCGCGGATGGAGGTCGAGCGGGCAACCCTTCGCCAGCACGTCGCGCGCGCGTGTCCCGTGCAGTCGGATGGTGGTGCGGGCGTCGCTCGTGTCGACGATCGAGGCGTGCTGGCCGTCGAGTGCCGCGCGCAGTGCCGCCTCCGCCTTCGTCTGGCGGCCCTCGCGTGTCACCAGCAGCCACTCGTCGGGGCCGAGCCAGAGCACCGCGTCGTGTCCGGCGCCGGCGACGGTGTTGGCCGATGTCGGCGGCGCCACGCCGACCGCCTCCTTGACGGCGTCGAGGAAGGCCTGATCGGTGGCGTCGCCGCGCAAGGTGATCTTGCCGGTGTGCGGATGCCCGACCATGACGGCGGCATCGCACCCGGTGCCCGGGCGGCCGTCCAGGGGGCCACTCTCCGCCGCCGTCGCGGCGCTATCCCTGCCCTCAGCCACGGGCGCGCACTCCTTCGTTGTCGTAGAACACCGGCTCGGCAACCGTCACCTCGACCGGTGCCTTGCCGTCGAGCCGCGGTGCGTAGAGCGTCTCACCCATGCGCTCGCGGCCGCGTATTACCATGGCCAGCGCAATCGACCGTCCGACATTCGGGCTGTAGTAGGCCGAGGTCACGTGGCCGACCATCGTCATCGGCGGCGCTGCGGTGACGGTTCCGACGAGCTGCGCGCCCTCGACCAGAACCTCGTGCGGGTCCTCCGTCAGCAGGCCGACCAGCTGCTTGCGGTCGTCACGGGCGGTATCCTCGCGCGCAAAGGAGCGGCGACCGATGAAATCGCCCTTGGACCGGGAGACGATCCAGTCCATGCCGAGGTCCATCGGCGTCACGGTGCCGTCGGTCTCCTGGCCGACGATGATGAAGCCCTTCTCGGCGCGCAGGACATGCATCGCCTCGGTGCCGTAGGGGGTTATCCCGTATTTCCGGCCGGCGTCGCAGACTGCCTCCCATGCTGCGAGGCCATACCGTCGCGGCACGTTGATCTCGAACGCGAGCTCGCCGGTGAAGCTGATCCGGAAGACCCGGGCCGCGACGCCGGCGACCGTCATCTCGCGCATCGTCATGAACGGGAAGTCGCGCGGCCCGAGCTTGTCGTAATCGGTCAGCGCGCCGACGACGTGCCGCGCATAGGGCCCGCAAATCGCGATCGTCGCCCATTGCTCGGTCACCGAGGTACAGTAGACCTTCAGCTTCGGCCATTCGGTCTGCAGCCATTCCTCGAGCCAGGTCAGCACGTTCGCCGCGCCGCCGGTGGTCGTCGTCATCAGGAACCGGTTCTCGCCGATGCGCGTCGTCACGCCGTCGTCGAACACCATGCCGTCCTCGCGCAGCATCAGGCCGTAGCGGCAGCTGCCGACGGGCAGCTTGAGCCATGCGTTGGTGTAGATCAAGTTCAGGAATTTCGCGGCGTCGGGCCCCTGGATATCGATCTTGCCGAGCGTCGAGGCATCGAGGATACCGACCGAATTGCGCGCTGCCAGGACTTCGCGGTTCACGGCGTCCTGCATCGATTCGCCTTCGCGCGGATAGTACCATGGCCGCTTCCACTGGCCGACGTCCTCGAATTTGGCGCCGTGCTCGACATGCCAGTCATGCATCGCCGTGACGCGGACCGGATCCATGAACGCCCCGATGTTGCGCCCGGCGATCGCGCCGAAGCCGACCGGGGTGTATGGCGGGCGGAAGGTGGTGGTGCCGATCTCCGGGATCGCGACGCCCCGCAGCTCCGCCATAATGGCCAGCGCGTTGACGTTTGACGTCTTGCCCTGGTCGGTGCCCATGCCGGTCGTGGTATAGCGCTTGAGGTGCTCGATCGAGATGTAACCCTCACGGTGCGCAAGGTGCACGTCGGCGGCGGTCACGTCGTTCTGGAAGTCGATGAAGTGCTTGCCGCCCCGTCCCAGACGGCGACCCGAAGGCACTACCCATAGGGCCCTGGTTTCGCCGGCTGCCGGCTCGTCGACCGTGGGTGCGCCCGGGCCCGCCTTTGCCTTCATTCCGGCGTCGCGCGCTGCGGCCCGACCGGCCTCGATACCGTCCTTGAGGCAGGCCGACACCGTCATCGCCCCGTTGCAGGCGCCGGCGGACCGCTCCGCCGCGAAGGAGCGATCGGGAACGAACGCCGCGAGGCCGTCATCGAACCGCAGCTTGCCGCGAGACTGGCTGAACAGGTGGACGGTGGGATTCCAGCCGCCGGACATGGCAACGAGATCGCATGCCATCTTGCGCGATCCGCCCGTGACCGCCTCGCCCGCCTCGTCGAGCTGCCGGACGACGACGCCGTTGACACGTCTTCCGCCCCTGACCGCGGTGATCGCGAAGCCGCGCATAACCTCGATTCCGTCGGATTCGGCGGCATCGACCAGATCGCCGCCCGGCTCCCGGCGCAGGTCGACGACCGTGACCGACGCGCCGGCCCGCTTGAGGTCGATCGCCGTGCCGTAGGCGCTGTCGTTGTTGGTGAAAACCACGGCGCGGCGACCGGGCAGTACCGCGTAGCGGTTGACGTAGGTGCGCACTGCGCCGGCCAGCATGATTCCCGGCCGGTCGTTGTCGCGGAAACACAGCGGGCGCTCCAAAGCCCCTGTCGCCAGCACCACCTGTTTCGCCCGTACCTGCCAGAAGCGCTGGCGCGGCGTCTTGCCGTCGGGCTCGTCGGGCAGATGGTCCGTGACCCGCTCGAGGAGGGTCAGATAGTTGTGGTCGTAGTAGCCGGTCACCGTGGTGCGCGGCAGAACCGTCACGTCCGCCGTCGCGCGCAGCTCCTGCACGGTCTGCGCCACCCAATCGCCCGGCGCCCGGCCGTCGACCGCGACGGTATCGGACAGCAGCGCGCCGCCCAGCTCGCTCTGCTCGTCGGCAATGATCACACGGGCCCCGCTGCGCGCTGCCGTCATCGCCGCCATCAGCCCGGCCGGCCCGCCCCCGGCAACCAGCACGTCGCACCAGGCATAGCGATGCTCGTAACGGTCCGGATCGGGCTCCGTCGGGCCCCTGCCGAGCCCGGCCGCGTTGCGGATGACCCGCTCGTACGTCATCCAGAAGCTGGCCGGCCACATGAACGTCTTGTAGTAGAAGCCGGACGGAAGAAAGCGCGAGAACAGGCCGTTGACGGCCCAGGCATCGAAGCGCAGGGACGGCCAACGATTCTGGCTGTTTGCAACAAGTCCGCTGAACAGCTCGACCTGCGATGCCCGCATGTTCGGCTCGGTCCGTGCGCCGTCGCGCAGCTGGACGAGCGCATTCGGCTCCTCCGCGCCGGCCGAGAAGATGCCGCGCGGCCGGTGGTACTTGTAGCTGCGCCCGACAAGATGGACGCCATTGGCCAGCAGCGCGGATGCCAGCGTATCGCCGGCGTAGCCGTGCAGCGTGACGCCGTCGAAGCGAAAATCGATCGGACGCGTCCGGTCGATGCGGCCGCCCTGGAGGAGGCGGAATCGCTGGCTCATCGCTTCACCTTCGGGCGCTTTTCGCCCATCCGGTAGACGGCCAGGATCCGGTCGCTCACGGTGTCCCGCGCCACGTTGAACCAGCGGCGGCAACCGTGATTATGGACCCATCGCTCGAAGAACACGCCCTTGGTATTGGCGCGATTGAAGAGGTAATCGGCCCATTCCGCGTCGGACACCGCCTCCGGGTCCTTCGGCCGGGCGATATGCGCCTCGCCGTGGCAGTGGAATTCCTTTTGCGAGCGCGGCCCGCACCATGGACAATCGATTAGAAACATCGTGTCGATCTCCTAATGCGCGACCGCTGCGGCGCCGGCCTCGTCGATCAGGAAGCCGGTGCGGAAGCGGTCGAGTGAAAACGGCCCGGCCAGGTCATTCGGCTCGCCGGCAGCCAGCGTCGCTGCGAAGGCATGGCCGGAACCGGGTGTCGCCTTGAAGCCGCCGGTGCCCCAGCCGCAGTTGAAGAACAGGCCGTCGACCGGCGTCCTGCCGATGATCGGGCTGCGGTCCGGGGTGACGTCGACGATGCCGCCCCACTGGCGCATCAGTTTCAGTCGCGAGACCATGGGCACGAGCTCGCACAGCGCTCCCATGATGCCTTCGATGATGTCGAAACTGCCGCGTTGCGCATACGAGACGTACAGGTCCGAGCCGGCACCGATCACCAGCTCGCCCTTGTCCGACTGGCTGACATAGACGTGCACGGCGCTCGACATCACGACACAGTCGAGGACCGGCTTGATTGGGTCGGACACCAGCGCCTGCAGGGGATTGCTCTCGATCGGCATGCGGAAGCCGGCCATTTCGGCCAGCACCGACGAATGTCCGGCGACAACGACGCCGATCCGCCCCGCCCGGATCCTGCCGCGGGTTGTCTCGACCCCGGTGACCCTGCCCTTGTCGATGACGAAGCCAGTCACTTCGCAGTTCTGGATGATGTCGACACCGCGGGCGTCGGCGGCGCGGGCATAGCCCCAGGCCACCGCATCGTGCCGCGCCGTGCCGCCGCGCCGCTGCATGGACGCCCCGATGATCGGATATCGGCTGTCCTGCGAGACGTTGAGGATCGGGGCCTCGGCCTTGACCTGGCGGGCGCTGAGGATCTCGGAATCGATGCCGTTCAGGCGGATCGCGTGGACGCGCCGGTTCAGCTCCCGCCAGTCGTGCTGGTTGTGGGCCAGGTTCATGACGCCGCGCGGGCTGAACATCACATTGAAATTCAGCTCCTGCGACAGCCCCTCCCACAGCTTCAGCGCATGCTCGTAGATGGCGGCGCTCTCGTCCCACAGATAGTTCGAGCGGACGATGGTCGTGTTGCGGCCGGTGTTTCCGCCGCCCAGCCATCCCTTCTCCAGCACCGCCACATTCGTAATGCCGTGCTCGCGGGCCAGGTAATAGGCCGTCGCCAGCCCGTGGCCGCCACCGCCGATCACCAGGATATCGTATTCGGGCTTCGGTTCGGGGCTGCGCCACGCCTGCTGCCAGTTCTCGTGATAGTTCAGCGCGTTGCGGACAAGCGCGAAGATCGAGTATCCGGGCATCGACGGCGTACCTCCGTAAACGCAAGGCAGCTTGCCGCAGGCATTCCGTCCACGCAAGCCGGCATGGCAAATCCGTAGGTCCGCGGTCCCCGACGGTCATGTCCCTGGGCGACATGATTTCCAGATCGCGCGACGCGCACACGGTCAGGACCGGACGGGCTGCGCACGGCGGGCGCACAACACGCTTCTATCCTGCACCCGGGATAGGGCGCCGGAGGCGGCTCGACCCGCCAGGGATGCGGGAAAAGGAACGGCTGTGGAATAAGGAAGGACCGAACCGCGTTGTTACATCTGCGGGGAACCCGCGACCGGTCTCGGATACTATCAATTTTATATAGAAATATTAACCGGTTGTTAGGGTAAACGGCGGATACATAGCGAAGCAGAAGTACCTGCGCGAGGCTTGGCATGATGCCGCCGGCACGACGCGATTGGCCGGCGCCCGCGGTGCCCAGGCCCCACAGGGCTTCGACTTTCACAGATGTCAGCGTCTTGCAAGAGAGGAACGTGAGATGAGGAAGATTCTTTTCGTGGTCGCGGCGACGATGCTTCTGTCGCCGATGGCGCATGCGGAAGGCGAAAATGATGCCGCGCTCCGCAATCTCGTGAACAACAAGTTCAAGGCCTGGGTCTCCGATCCCTTGGTGGTCAATGCCATCCGGTCCCAGAACCAGGCGCATACCGGACTGGCGCAGTCGGACATCGACGCACTCGACAAGAAGTGGCGCGCCGAGACCGGTTCGAGCGTCCGGCCCATGATCGACGAGCTGCTCGATCGCCCCGCTTCGAAAAGGCTTTCTGGCTACAAAACCGAGGGCGAGGGCCTGTTCACCGAGATCTTCGTCATGGATAACCGCGGCCTGAACGTTGCCCAGAGCGATCCCACGTCGGATTACTGGCAGGGCGACGAGGCGAAGTGGAAGAAGACGTTCCTCGCCGGCCCGGATGCCGTGTTCATCGACGAGGTGGAGTTCGACGAGTCGACGCAGACGTACCAGTCGCAGGTCAGCATGGCGATCTCGGATCCGGACAATGGCGCCGTGATCGGAGCCATTACGATCGGGGTCAATGTGGAGCTGCTGTCCAATTGAGGGCGCGTCGAATCGTCAAATAAAACAATATCGTAAAAAGGGTGATCGCAATGAGTGCGGCGACGGCTGATAATGCGACAAAGACAGGCGCGCCCGGTGGAGCATCGAGACGGTCCAGGCGACTGGGCTTCCTGACCATCGGACGCAAGATTGTCCTCATTGTCGCGATAATGGTGATCATCGGCATCGGCGCGATGACGGTGCTGAGCGCGAATACCCAGCGCAGCGACCTTCGCGCGATGTCGCAGGAAACCGGCGTCACGGTGACCCAGATGCTGGCCTCGCTGATCTCCGGCGGCGTGCGCTGGCGCAAGGCGGACCGCATCGAAGCGACCTATGCCGACCTTGTCGCCGACGATGGGTCGACCATTGCGAATATCATGGTCTGGCACGCGACCGGCGCGGTGCTGGCGTCTTACGATTCCCCGCGTTGGCAATCCTACGACCTCTCGGGCATCGCCAAACGCTGGCAGGGTCGCCTGCAATCCGGTGAAACGGTTCCCATGATCTCCGGCGACCATCTGGTCGTCGCCGCGCCCGTGACGTCCGGCAAGGACAAGGACGTTATCGGGATCATTGCGGTCGCCTGGACCCTCGATGCGCTGAACGAGAAGGTATCGTCGGCGGTGAGGACCCAGATCCTGGTGGGTGTGGCCGTCGTCGTCGCACTGATCGTCTTGCTGGTCTATGCCCTCGGCCGCACCGTCACAAATCCCGTCAAAATCATGACAAGGGCTATGGCCCGGCTTGCCGACGGTGATATCACCGCCGAGGTGCCCGAGCGCGAGCGCCGCGACGAGATCGGCGGCATGGCCGCCGCGGTCCAGGTGTTCAAGGACAACGCGATCGACAAGCAGCGCCTCGAGAAGGAACAGGCCGAGGCGCACCAGCGTGTCGAGGCGGAGAAGCGTCAGGGGATGCTGGAGATCGCGGACCGCTTCGAGCGGCAGGTCAAGGAGGTTGTGGACGGGGTGTCGTCGGCGGCGACGGAGATGCAGGCGACGGCGCAGCAGATGTCGGCGACGGCGGAGGAGACGAGCCGGCAGTCGGCGAACGTGGCCACGGCTTCCGACCAGGCCACCGCCAACGTGCAGACGGTGGCGGCGACGGCCGAGGAGCTGAGCGCCTCGATCACCGAGATCGGCCGCCAGGTCCTGCAGTCGGCGAAGATCGCGCAGAACGCGGTGGCCGAGGCCGAGACCACAAACGCGACGGTGCAGGGGCTGGCCGACGCGGCGCAGCGGATCGGCGACGTCGTCAGCCTGATCAACGACATCGCCGGACAGACCAACCTGCTGGCGCTCAACGCGACGATCGAGGCGGCGCGCGCCGGCGAGGCCGGCAAAGGCTTCGCCGTGGTCGCCCAGGAGGTCAAGAACCTCGCCAACCAGACCGCCAAGGCGACCGAGGAGATCTCCCGCCAGATCGCCTCGGTGCAGGAGGAGACGACCGGCGCGGTCGACGCGATCGAGAAGATCCGCACGATCATCGGCGAGGTCAACGACATCGCCACGACCATCTCGTCTGCGGTCGAGGAGCAGGGGGTGTCGACCCAGGAGATCGCCCGCAACGTCCAGCAGGCGGCGCGCGGCAC
>JBFIFO010000153.1:0-8862 GCA_041602815.1 Alphaproteobacteria bacterium
GGATGTCGTTGGCCGCGGCGTAGGCGAGCAGGCGCTCGCGCGAGGTGAGGTCCCAGAGGCGCCACGGCGCGATGATCTTGATCCCCGGCTTGAGGGCGTACGCGCCCAGCTCGAAGCGCACCTGGTCGTTGCCCTTGCCGGTGGCGCCGTGGCACACCGCGTCGGCCCCGGTCTCGGCGGCGATCTCGATCTGCCGCTTGGCGATCAGCGGGCGGGCGATCGAGGTGCCGAGGAGGTACGTGCCCTCGTACATGGCGTTGGCCCGGAACATCGGGAAGACGTAGTCGCGGACGAACTCCTCGCGCAGGTCCTCGATGTAGATCTCCTTGATGCCCAGCATCTCGGCCTTCTTGCGGGCCGGTTCCAGTTCCTCGCCCTGGCCGAGGTCGGCGGTGAACGTCACCACCTCGCAGCGGTAGGTGTCCTGCAGCCAGCGCAGGATGATCGAGGTGTCGAGACCGCCGGAATAGGCGAGCACGACCTTCTTGATCTTGTCGGACATGGCGGTGCGCCCGTGACTGGTGGATGACAGAGCGGCGGCACTATAGCGGCTGCGGCTCCACGCGCAAGGCCCGCCGCCGCAAGGCGCAACCGCGCCGGCGGCAAGCGCCTAGCCTACGCCGCCACGCCGGGACCAGGCCGGCAGCAGGGCGAGTGTGCCGGCGGCCAACACCGCGCCGGCGAGCGCGAACACCGGCGGATAGGCGTGCATCGCCGCGAACAGGGCCGACAGCCCGTAGAAACCGGCGGCCTGGGCCAGCGCGAAGAACAGCGTCATTAGCCACCACAGCCGCCGTTGCCCGAGCCGGCCGCCGATCTCGCCGGCGCGGCCGGCGAACAGGGCGACGGTGGCGGGCATGGTCAGGCCGAACAGCACCGAGGAGACGATCTGCAGCTCCGGCACCCGGATGGCGACGGGAAACAGGACTGCGGCGGTGCTGAGCATCATCGTGGCGAACAGCGTCCGGCCGAAGCCGAAGCGGTCGCCAAGTCGGCCCACGGCGAACGGCGTCGCCGCGGCGAGGAAACCGATCACCGTCCAGTGCACGCCGCCGGCGGTGATCCCGAGGGCCAGCTCGCGGGACAGGTAATCGACCCAGAGCACGGAATGGGGCGCGATGCCGACGGCGTAGGTGGCATAGGACAGGCAGAGCAGGACCGCCGGGATGCCCCACCGCGCCGGCGGGTCGCCGGTCGGCGGTGCCAGCTCGGCCTCCGGCGGCTCGCGCCAGAAGGCGTGAACCAGGCCCGCCAGCACGAGGACGGCGAGCGCGAGGCCCGACCACGCCACGCTCGCCCCGAGACCGGCCAGCAGCGGCACGATGGTCCCGCTCGCCGCGACCCCGAGCCCGACGCCGGTGAACACCATCCCGGTCAGCACGCCCCAGCGCGCCGCCGGGGTCAGCGCAAGCACCGCCGGCCCGACCAGCACGATCAGCACCGCGCCGCCATAGCCGGCAGCGAAGCGCCAAACGGCGAGCCAGGGATAGCCCCAGGGTAGCGCCGCCGCAGCCAGCGAGACAAGGCACAGGAGGAGGTTCAGGCGCATGGCGCGGCCGGTGCCGAGGCGCAGCGCGGTCCACCAGGCGGTCGCGGCGCCGAGGAAATAGCCGGCGAAGTTGACGGCGCCGAGATAGCCGGCCTCGGCGGCGGTGATCCAGCCCTCGCCGATCATCACCGGGACCAGCGGCGTGTAGGCGAAGCGGCAGATGCCGACGCCGATCAGGCCTCCGGCGAGCCCGACGAAGGCCAGTTTGCGCACCCCGCCCCGGTCGCCGACCAGGGCGTGCCCGGCCTCGCTCATGTGCCGCCGGTTCCGATCAGCGCGAACAGGCGCGGCAGGTCGACGCAGATCTCGTCCGCCTCGAGGCTGCGGTCGGCCTCGAGGATCGTCCGGCAGGCCCGCTCCATCGCGAGGAACGCCGCGCGCAACAGATGGTTGGCGTGGATGACGATCGAGACGCCGCGGTCGAACAGCTCTTCGTCGCGGACGAAGTTGTACGCGGTCGGGATGCACAGCAGCGGCTTGTCGATCCCGGTCTCCTCGCGCAGCGCGCAGAACGCGTCGATGAAGGCGAACACCTCCTCGCCGCTCCTGTCCTTGGAGTGGATGACGATGCCGTCGGCCGCCGAATCGAGGTAGACCCGGGCCCGCGCCAGCGCGTCGTCGAGGCCGGCGCCGGCGATCAGGCTCTCGATGCGCGCGAACACCAGCACCTCGCCGCTCAGCATGGCGTCCCGCCCTTGCGCGATCTTGTCGGCGAAGGCGGCGGGATCCTCGAGGTCGTGATGGACGCCGGCGGCAAGGCTCGTGCGCTTCGGGAACACCTTGTCCTCGACGATGATCAGCGAGACGCCCAGCGCCTCCAGCCGGGTGCATAGATAGCGGAAGGCCAGCGCGTCGCCGCCGGTGTCCGCATCGGCGATCAGCGGCTTGTCGGTCGCGGCGGCGATCTCCTCGATGGTCTCGAGCTTCCGCTCCTGGCGCGCCAGCTCCACGTCCGGCAGCGCGCGGCTCGAGGCGCAGGTGAAGCCGGACAGCCACAGCGCATCGAATTCCTTAGCCGCCCCGCCGGGCCCGTCGACCGCCACTTCGTTGCCGATCAGCCCGGACAGCGGGTTGTGCGCCTCGATCGCCCGCAGCCGGCGGCCCTCCGCCAGCATCGCCTTGATGCGGCCGCGGCGGTGCTCGGCGAGGATCCGGTGTTTCAGGGTCATCGTCTCAGCCCTCCCGCGCCAGCACGCTGAGCACGTTCTGCACCGTCAGCACGCTGATCCAGCGATTGCCCTCGATGCTGACCCCGGCGATGTGCGGGGTGAGGATCAGGTTCGGCACGCCGTCATATAGGGCGCCGCGTTCCGCCGACATCGGCTCTTGCGCGAACACGTCCATCGCGGCGCCGCCGAGGGTGCCGGCGCGCAGCGCCGCGACCAGGGCGTCCTCGTCGACGATGCCGCCGCGCGTCGTGTTGATCAGGATCGCATCGTCCTTCATGCGCTTGAGCGCCGCCGCGTCGATCATGTTGGCCGTCTGTTCGGTGAACGGCGTATGCAGGCTGACGACGTCGGAGATCTCCAGCAGCCGCGCCAGCGGCACCGCCTCGACCCGCAGCTCGCGCCAGGCCGGGTCTTCTTCGTGCACGAAGGGATCGTACGCCACCAGCGTCATGCCCAGGGCCGAGGCGCGCGTCGCGACGTGGCGGGCGATATCGCCGAAACCAATCAGCCCCAGCGTCGCGCCGGCGGCCTCGCGCCCGATCAGGTCGCCTCGGGGCCATTCGCCGGCGATCACCCGGCCGGTCGCCCCATAGGCGCCGCGCAGCAGCACCAGCATGGTGGCGATGACGTATTCGGCGACGGACACCGCGTTGGCTCCGCGCGCCGGGCAGACCTCCACGCTCCTCTTGGAACAGGCCGCAAGGTCGATGCGCTCCAGCCCGACGCCGAGGCGGCCGATCACCTTGAGATTCGGGCAGGCCTCCAGCAGCGCAGCGTCGACCCTCGTGCGGTTGCGCACGATCAGCGCCCGCGCCTGTGCAGCCTCGCGGACCAGGTCCTCCGGCCGGTCGACGAGGTCCTTGTCGTACAGGACGTCATGCGTCGCCGCCAGGTCGGCCGCGACGTCGTCGTCCATGAACTCGGTGATCACGATATCCGCCACCCTGCCCCCCTGTCCGGTATGACGTTACCTAAGTGATCGGCGGTCCGGGCGGACGGGCCGAGGGCCGCCGGCGTGTGGTACCGGCCATGATACGCATTGCAGGATCATCCATCGAACGAATTCCGCGCCGCGGCTGCGCCGACCGGCCAGCGCGCGAAACGACCCCATGCGTTAGGGATTTCCGCGGGTTTCGGGAGCGCCGCCGGTCCCCCGGGGCCGAACAAACATCAGTCCGGCGGCGGGATGAGCTTCTCCTCGTCGCGGTCGCGCGGCGGCGGCAGGCTGCGCCAGTCGATGAACGCGAGGACCCAGATCATGACGAGGCCGACCAGCGGGACGATCTGGGTGAGGCCCCACCAGGCCGAGAATCCGGCCTTCTGCGCGATGCGCGCGGCCATGCCGACGGCGGCCGCCATCAGCAGCACGGACATGAAGTTCAACGGGAATCCTCCATCCGGCGGGTGGTCGCCGGCCATTCGGCGAAGGCCAGGATCGCCATGGCGATCAGCGGCCCGGCGAACGGGATCAGCACGGTCAGCGCCACCGCCGGCGAAAACCCGGCGCGGCCGAAGATGCGCCACGCCGGATACAGGAACAGCACCGCCGAGGCGATGACGATAACGATAAGTCCGCTCACTGCGTCTCCCCCGTCCGTTCGAAAAGCCGCTGCATGACTCCGGCTGCCGTTGCGTCACGCCCGCGGGAGGCCCTCCTTCGTATCCCCCCGCCGTTTCCAGCCGGGGATGCGCACGCTCTCGGACTTCAGCTGGCCGCAGGCGGCGGCGATGTCCTGGCCGCGCGGGGTGCGGACGGTGGCCATGATGCCGGCATTGCGGATGATCTCGCCGAAGCGCTGCACGCGCCCGGGTTCGGACGTCTCGTAGCGGCTGCCCGGCCAGGGGTTGAAGGGGATGAGGTTGATCTTCGACGGGATCCCTTCCAGCAGGCGCAGCAGCTCGCGCGCGTCGGCATCCGAATCGTTCACCCCCTCCAGCATGACGTATTCGAAGGTGATGCGCCGCGCGTTCGACAGCGACGGGTAGTCGCGGCAGGCGGCCAGCAGGTCGGCGAGCGGCCAGCGCTTGTTGACCGGCACCAGCTCGTCGCGCAGCTCGTCGCGCACCGCATGCAGCGAGATCGCCAGCATGACCCGCATCTCGGTCCCGGCGCGGCGGATCTCCGGCACGATGCCGGAGGTCGACAGGGTGATGCGCCGGCGCGAGAAATTCAGCCCCTTCTCGTCCTTGATCAGGTCGACCGCCGCCTTGACATGATCGTAGTTGAACAGCGGCTCGCCCATGCCCATGAACACGACGTTGGTGATCCGGCGGTCGTCGCTCGGCGTCGGCCATTCGCCCAGCTCGTCGCGCGCCATCATCACCTGGCCGGCGATCTCGCCCGCCGTGAGGTTGCGCACCCAGGCCTGGGTGCCGGTGTGGCAGAACGAGCAGGTGAGCGTGCAGCCGACCTGGCTCGAGACGCACAGCGTGCCGCGCTCCTCCTCGGGGATGTAGACGGTCTCGACCTCGTTGCCGTCTGCCAGGCGCAGCAGCCACTTGCGGGTGCCGTCCTGCGAGACCTGCGCCGTGACGATGTGCGGCCGGCCGATACTGCAGGTCTCGGCCAGCCTTGCGCGCAGCGACTTGGAGATGTCGGTCATCGCCGCGAAATCGGTGACGCCGCGGAAATAGATCCAGTTGAAGATCTGGTCGGCGCGGAAGCGCTTCTCGCCCAACGTCTCCATTTCGCGGACCAGCTCGGCCCGTGTCAGCCCGACGAGGTCGGTGCGGGACCCCGCCGCCGGCGCGGCCATGGGCCCGCCGGGCAGGAAATCGTTCAGGTTCGGCGCCGAGTCGGTCATGCCGCTGATATAGGGCGGCGGCGGCCTCCAGGCAAAGGGATTCGGCCCGCGCGCCATTGCGCTCTCCCCGCTTGCGCGGCGGCACCGGGCCGTGCACACTGATCGTTCGAAGCGCTTCAGTGGCAGCGGGGACCGACCATGGCGTTGAGCGACAGCGAACTGGAAACCGCCATCTCGATGCTGATCGACGAGATGGAGGGCGATCTCGGCGACCGGCACGAGATCTGGCTTCGGCTGCAGACCCTGCTGCAGCAGATCCGCGCCACCGGCATGCCGGTGCCCGACGACCTGCAGCGCATGGAGGAGGAGCTCGAGGCCGAGTTCGGCGCCGAGACGGGGAATTAAGCCGCGGTCCGCTCCTTCCACGTTCTTTCGAACCGACACCGGGCGAGCTTGCGCTGAAGACGTCTGCACGGAAATAATGTGTCATTGCGAGGAGGCCGAAGGCCGACGCGGCAATCCAGGTCGGAGGACCATCGGGATTGTTGCGGCGCCCCCAAGCTGGAGTCCGTCGCATCGACGACCCGTCCCGGTATTACCGATCGTGCTGCCCCCTCCCCGACCCCTCCTGCCATGGCGGGTTCGCGCTTGCCCATCGCCCATAGTGCAAGGGAGAGGGGCTCGTTCGTGTCGCCTGTGCCCCGCCCCACGCACGCCTCATCCTGAGCCTGTCGAAGGATGTGTACGAGGGGAGCCGTCCCTGGCCCAAGCGCCAGAAATTACAACGCTTTCAAGGCCTTCGCCTATCCCTCCGAGACATCCTTCGACAGGCTCAGGATGAGGTGATTGTGGAAAGGGCGCACATCATGACACGGCGTCCGCGTCAACCCGCAGATCTGTGCAATCGTCGCCAGGACGATGACACAAACATTGAAGTCTCGTGCCGGGAACCCCGACCGGGATATCCGGACTCTGCGGACCCGCCGCCGCCCTACCGCACCTTGCAGGCGTTGTTGATGGCGTTGTGCGCGGCGCTGAAGCCGGACAGGGAGAAGGTGTCCGTCGTCCGCGTGCCGCGGCTCGAGATGCCCTGCACGATCATCTCCGCCCCGGCGCGCATGGCCCGCACCAGCGCCCGGTCGGACTTGGAATCCCGCGTCCACGCCGTGCTGCGGTCGGAGAACAGCTCGTGCGTCGTGCCCGAGATCACCACGTTGACCGGCGCGCCCTTCTTGAAGGTGTAGCCGATATTGATGCTGACCTCGTCGACCCGGTTGTGCGCCGGGCGGTGGGTTACGAACGCGTAGACCTCGCCGCGCTGCGTGTAGTCGCCCTCAGAGGACTGGGGCACCGAGAACATGGTGCAGACCAGCTTGCCGCCTTCGTTGTAGCTGCGCGCCTGCCAGTCCTTGAACGTGCCCAGATCCTCCAGCCCCTCCTGGGCCAGGGCCGGCCGGCCGAGCATGGCGAACGCCGCAAGGGCGCAGGCGAGGGTTCGTATTCCGCGTATCCGTGTCATGACATCCCGTTATATCCAGAAACATGGCGTGATAATGGCATAGATCAGGTCCTGTCGCGCCCGCGCCGCAGGACCGGCCGGCCGTGCGCATGGTCCGGCAGCGATTCGGTCGGCCCGCCGGCGCGCACCGGCCGCGGCGCGAACCGGCGCCGGGTGATCATCCGGTCGTACATCAGGATGGCGCCGGCGACGCCGATATTGACACAGAACCGTGTCGGAATCCTTACCGTGAACGCGCAGCGCTCCAGCAAGGCCGGCGACAGCGAGCCGCGCTCCGGCCCCAGCACGTAGGCGGCGCGCTCCGGATGCGTGAAGCTCGGCAGGTCCGCGGCCTCGTCGAGGAGCTCGACGCCGACCAGCCGGCAGTTCCGCGGCAGCGCCATCTCCTCGACCGAGGCGTATTCGTAGAACGGAAGGTGCTTTGCGGTCTGCGAGGTGTCGGCGCGGTTGACGGCGCGCACATCGACCGCCGGCGCGATCGCGAACACGAAATCGGCGCCGAACGCATGGGCGGAGCGGAACAGGTTCCCGGCGTTCATCGGCTTGGAAATCCCCTCGACACCGATCCCGAAATATCCTCGTCCCTGGGCCATGGCGCGGAACCTTGCACGCCCGGCCCGGAACAGGCAAGCTGTTTCAAACGGTTGCGGGGAGAGCACGGGCCATGCCCAACGAAGTCAAGCCGGCCGCGCGGACCGACATCGCGCCGGGCGGCGCCAATCCGGTCCTCGTCGAGGTGACGCGCGGCGCGGCCGTCGAGTCGCGGCACCGCGGCAGCGCCGTCATCGTCGATGCGCGGGGCACCGTGGTGGCGCGCTGGGGCGATGCGACGCGGCCGGTCTATCCGCGCTCCGCCGTCAAGCCGCTGCAGGCGATCCCGCTGGTCGAGACCGGCGCGGCCGGGTCGTTCGGGCTGGGCGATGATCAGATCGCGCTGGCCTGCGCCTCGCACAACGGCGAGAAGCGGCACACCGAGACCGCGAAGCGGTGGCTGCATGCCATCGGGCTCGGCGTCGACGACCTCGAGTGCGGGGCGCAATGGCCGAACCACGAGGACACCTCCCGTGCCCTGGCCAAGGCGGGGGTCACGCCGACGGCGCTGCACAACAACTGCTCGGGCAAGCATGCCGGGTTCCTGACCACTGCCGTGCACAAGGGCGAAGCGACGAAGGGCTACGTGCGCATCGAGCACCCGGTGCAGCAGCGCATCCTCGGCACGCTGGAGGCGATGTGCGGGCTCGATCTGTCCGATGCGCCGCGCGGCGTCGACGGCTGCGCCATCCCGACCATCGCCATCCCGCTGGAGAACCTGGCTTACGGCATGGCGCGGTTCGGCGCGCCGGACGATCTGCCGCCGGCGCGCGCCGATGCCTGCCGCCGCATCGCCGGCGCCATGGCGGCGCAGCCGTTCATGGTCGCCGGCAGCGGCCGCTACTGCACCGACGTGATGCGGGTCACGGGCGGCGCCGCCCTGGTCAAGACCGGGGCCGAGGGCGTGTTCTGCGCGGCGTTCCCGGAACACGGCCTGGGCGCGGCGCTGAAATGCGACGACGGCGCCAAGCGCGCCGCCGAGGTGATGATGTCGGCGGTGCTGCGGCATGTCGGCGTGCTGAGCGGGGAAATGGAAACCGAGCTGGCCGACTGGATCACCGCCCCGGTCACCAACCGCAACGGCGAGACGGTCGGCGAGATCCGGGCCACGGCGGAATTCGCGGGCTAGCACGTCATCCGGCAAATCGGGCCCGGCCATTTCGGCGCGACCTCATACTTCGAGACGGCTGCTTTGCAGCCTCCTCAGCATGAGGACACAAACATCGGAGCCTCATGCTGAGGAGGGCTGCAAGGCCCGTCTCGAAGTATGAGGTCGCGCTGAGGTCCGGA
>JBFIFO010000154.1:0-8848 GCA_041602815.1 Alphaproteobacteria bacterium
ACTGGAACGGGATGCGCAGCAGATGCAGCACCGTCTTGGTCTCGACGAAGCCGAGCACCAGGATCGCGATGTTGGCGAAGAACATCGCCGCGAAGACGACCCAGACCAGATCGCTGGAATTCCGGAACACCAGGGGCCCGGGCTCGATATCGTGCATCTGGAACACGCCGACCATCATCGCGGTCAGCGCGCCGCCGGGCAGGCCCAGCGCCAGCAGCGGGATCATCGCCGCGCCGGTCGCCGCGTTGTTGGCGGTCTCCGAGGCGACCACCCCTTCGAGCTCGCCCTTGCCGAACCGCTCGGGCGTCTTCGACCAGCGCACCGCCTCGTTGTAGCTGAGGAACGCCGCCAGCGTCGCGCCGATGCCCGGCAGGATGCCCGAGAAGAAGCCCAGCCCGACCGAGCGCAGGACGGCGAACTTCAGCTTCAGGAACTCCGCCAGCGACGGGAAGGAGGTTACGAATTTCGGCATGTCGTAGCGGCCGGTGGCGCGGCGCTCGGCCTGGACCAGCACCTCGGCGACGGCGAAGAATCCGAGGATGACCGGAACGAAATGCAGGCCGGCCAGCAGATAGTAGAGGTCGAAGGTGTAGCGCTCCTCGCCGGCCACCGGGTCGAGGCCGACGGTCGCCATCAACAGGCCGAGCAGCACCGACAGCCAGCCCTTCCACAGTGTCTTGGCGCCGACCGACGAGGCGACTGCGATGCCGAAGAACACGAGCGCGAAGATCTCGGGCGGGCCGAAATGGGTGATCGCGGCATCCGCCAGCAGCGGCGTCGCCACCATCATGAAGATCACCGAGCAGGTGCCGCCGAGGGCCGAGCACAGGACGGCGGCCCCGATGGCCTTGCCGGCCAGGCCCTTCTGGGTCATCGGGTAGCCGTCGAAGGCGGTCGGCGCGTTTTCCGGTGCGCCCGGGATGTTGAACAGGATCGCCGTGACCGCGCCGCCATAGGTGCCCGAGCAGTACAGCACGGAATAGAACATGATGGCGTCGGGCGCCGACAGGAAGCCGGAGAACGGCAGGAAGATCGCTGCCAGGGTCAGCATGCTGACGCCCGGGATGGCACCGAACAGCAGGCCGCCGATCAGCCCGCAGAAGAAGATGAAGACGCTGAGCGGGCTGCTCACCAGGGTGGCGGCGCCCTCGAGAAACATGTCCATGCCGATCTATCCCGAGCCGTAGCGCAACATGACCACGAACCAGTTGCCGAACTCGTAAAAGCCCTTCCAGTAGCCGGTCGGCAGACCGACATAGGCGAAGCGCGTGAAGATGATGGTGATAACGGCGTAGATGACCAGCGGCACGATGATCAGCCGCGAGACGCGGTGCTCGCCCGTCAGGTAGAGATACGCGGCCAGGAAGAACGGCGTCAGGAAATAATAGCCCATTCCCTGCATCAGCCCGGCATACAGCATCGGCAGGGCCAGCGTCAGCCCCATGCGCACGAAGAACCGGGGCCCGTGCTCTGCGAACTGGGCGAAATACCCGGGATCGTACAGCGCCTTCTTCTCGGACTGCACGAGGTCCTGGACGAACTGGCCGATCGCGCCCAGCGCGATGAACAGGATGATCAGCCGCGGCCAGCCCGAGGCGCCGAACTTGTAGAACTCGATCTCGCGATCGAATTCGAAGCTGAACCAGTAGGCGACGCCGGCGACGGCCAGCCAGACGCACACTTCGAACCACTGTCCGCCGGTCAGCTTGGCCACGACTACCCCCTGTCAGGAAACGGGTTCCGGCGCGGCGCGCCGCGCCGGAACCGCATCGCGCAAGATCCGGGCTACTGGATGAGGCCCATTTCCTTGTACGTCTGCCGGTATATGTCCATGGTCTCGTTGATCAGCACCCTCGCCCCCTCGGTATCGCGGAAGCTCGGAATCAGGTCCATGAACTTGGACTTGTTGAATTTCTGGTAGCTGTCCGTGAAGTAGCCCTTCTGGAACACCCATTGCAGGTATTTGACGCGGTCCGGCGGCGTATCCTTGTGGACGTAGAAGCCCCGGAACCGCATCAGCGGGGTGAAATTCAGCCCGACTTCGGTCATCGACGGCGTGTCCGGGAACGCCGGCGGACGCTCCTTGAGCAGCGTCAGGATCGGCTTGAAGTCCCCGCTCTCGAGGAAACCGCGGACATCGCCCGGCTGCTCGAACAGCGCGTCGACCTGTCCGCCCTTCAGCGCCCCGTAACGTGGCGCACCCTTGTCGAAGCTGATCTGCTGGACCTTGACGCCGTAATGGTTGGCGATCCGGTTCATGTTGATCCGCTCCATCGAGCCTTCGCCGGCCACGTTGGCGATTGTCGACTTGCCATCCTGCGACTTGACGTAGGCGATATACGATTCCCAGTCGTTGAAGCGGGTCTCGTTGGCGCGGATGTAAATCTGGCTGAACGTGATCTGCGAGATCACCAGCGGGATAAGGTCATTGGCCGGATGGATGTCGCTCTTGCCGATGGCGAAGGCGCTGGTGGCGTCATCGATGTGCTCGAGCACCGTGTAGCCGTCGGCCGGCGCGGCCATGTAGGTCTTCAGGCCGACCATGCCGGAGCCGCCCGGCTTGTAATCCGGCGTGATGTCGATGCCGGTGGCGTCCTTGACGCCCTGGATCATGCCGCGCGCCACCTGCCCGGACCCGCCGCCGGGGCCGTAGGGGACGATCATCGACAGCGGGCGCTCGGGGAAGCCGCCCGGTTTGGCCATGGTATCCGGCAACGTGCTGTGCTTGTCAGCCTGCGCGGGAAGTGCCAGCGCCACGGCGGCGACCAGCCCGAGGACGGGCGCCCCCCATTTCAAACTTGTTCTCATCTTGCTTCCTCCCAATGGCTTGTCGAGCCACGATGTTAGTATTGCTTGGCAACATAACGACGGCCGCACGTTAGCAAGACCTGCCGGTCCATGGCCACCGTGTTGTTTGTTTTTTTCAACAAAGCCGTCAGCCGGCGATGTGCCGGAAAAAACGGCCACGTCGGTTCATTCAAGCCATCCCCGGCGGACACTGTCAACCGAGCCGGGCGGACGCCGCCGTCCCGCCGCCGGCGGCGGCCTAGGCGACGCGATCGGGCGGCTCGGCCCCGTCGAAGAATGCGAGGGCGTTCTCCAGCACCTTCAGACCCATGGCGATCCGCGTCTCGCGCGTGGCGCTGCCCAGATGCGGCAGCAGAACCACGTTCTCCCGCCCGAGCAGTCCGGGCGCGACCTCGGGCTCGCGTTCGAAGACATCGAGACCGGCGCCCGCGATCCGCCCGCCGTCCAGGGCGTCGTCGAGCGCGGCCTCGTCCACGACATCGCCGCGGGCCGTGTTGACCAGGAACGCGCCGGGCTTCATCTGCGACAGGCGCTCGGCGTTCATAAGGTGCCGGTTTTCCGGAGTGGCCGGGCAGTGCAGCGAGACGAAGTCGGACTCCTGGAGCACGGCCTCGACGGTGTCGCGCCGCTCGGCGCCGAGCTCCTGCATCACCCGATCCGATGGCGGGAAGGGATCGAAGAACAGCACGCGCATGCCGAAGCCGCGATGCGCCCGTTGTGCCATCGCCTGCCCGATGCGTCCGAAGCCGATCAGCCCCAGGGTCTTGCCCGTCACCTGGGTGCCCATCATGTGGGTCGGGCGCCAGCCGGTCCACGCGCCGTCGCGCAAGTGCCGCTCGCCCTCGCCGACGCGCCGTGCGACGCAGAGCAGGAGCGCCATCGCGAGGTCGGCGGTCGCATCGGTCAACACTTCTGGCGTATTGGTGACGGTCAGCCCGCGCGCCCGGGCGGCGTCGACGTCGATGTTGTTGAAGCCGACGCCGTAGTTTCCGATCAGCCGGGCGCGCAGCGGTTTGCCCGAGAGGACTTCGGCGTCGATGCGATCGGTCACCGTCGGAAACACCGCGTCGGCGGCCGTGAAGGCTTCTTGGAGTTCGTCATGTCCGAGCGGCCGGTCCTCGGGGTTCAGCTCGACGTCGAAATGCTCGGCGAGCCGGGCCTCGACCTCCTCAGGCCAGCGCCGCGTTACGATCACCCGGGGCTTGTCCATCGTCTTCTCCCCCGTCGCTCAGCCCTGCACCGAGCCCGTCGAGTGGGACTCGTAGAACTGCTCCTCCTTGGAGACCCTGCGCTTCGGCACCGGATCGTTGCTGCGCCAGTAGTTCGAGGCCGCGGCGACGCCGCTGCCCGGCTGCACGTCGACGCCGACGTCGAGCATCGCCATCTCCGCGCCGGCGATCGCGCCCATCAGCATGAGCTCGTTCAGGTCCCCCAGATGTCCGATCCGGAACAGTTTGCCGGCAACCTTGGCGAGGCCGGCGCCCAGCGCCAGGTTGTAGCGCCGGAACGCGACATCGATGACGTGCGCGCCGTTGATCCCTTCGGGCACCATCACCGCGCTCACGGTGTCCGAATGCCACTTCGGCGCCTTGGCGCACAGCGACAGCCCCCATCCCTCGGTCACCGCCGCGCGCACGCCTTCGGCGAAATAGCGGTGGCGCGAAAAGATCTCATCGAGCCCCTCTTCGAAGATCATGTCGAGCGCCTCGCGCAGGCCGTACAGCATCGGCAGCGCAGGCGTGTACGGGAAGTAGCCGTCGACATTGGTCTTGATCATGTCCGCAAGGTCGAAATAACAGCGTCGCGACGCGGCGGTCTTGGTCGCCTCGAGCGCCCGGGGGCTGACCGCGAGGATACCGAGCCCCGCCGGCAGCATCAGGCCCTTTTGCGATCCGCTGACAGCAAGATCGACGCGCCACTCGTCCATGCAAAAGTCGATGCTGGCGAGCGAGCTGACCGTATCGACGCACAGCAGCGCCGGATGGCCGGCGGCGTCCATGACCCGCCGCAGCCCGGCGATGTCGCTGGTCACGCCGGTCGCGGTCTCGTTGTGGCAGGCGAGGATCGCCTTGATCTCGTGGTTGCGGTCGGCGCGCAGCACTTCTTCGGTGTGCTCGAGCGGCACGCCCTCGCCCCATTCGACCTCCTGGATCTCGACGTCGAAATCGAGACGCTGCGCCATGTCGATCCAAAGATGGCTGAACTGGCCAAATCGCGACGCGAGGATCTTGTCGCCTGGCGACAGCGTGTTGGTGAGCGCCGCCTCCCAGGCACCGGTGCCTGACGACGGGAAGATGAACACCTGCCCCTCGGTGGTCTTGAACACCTTCTTGAGGTCGCTCAGTACACTCGTCGAAAGGTCCGGGAATCGCGACGAGCGGTGATCCTCCATCGCGACCAGCATGGCGCGCTGCACCCGGTCGGGGATGTTGGTGGGTCCCGGGACGAACAGGAAGTTGCGGCCGGTGACGCGTCTCATGAAGATCCTCCCTCGGGGAAGTTGCAGGGTTGGGCGACGAAAGGGCAGGGCCCGCACAGTTGTATGACCCCGTGCCGGGTGGGCCGGATCACGTGCGGGCGCGTCCGACCATGCGCCAGGGGCCTTCGGGCCTATGCTAGCGGGCCGGCAGCAGCGTTTCCAGACCCTCGGAGATTTCATAGACGCTGGCCACCGCAAGATCGCGGCCGTAAGGAACGCCGTCCCGCTCCGCGCGCTTGCGCAGGCGCTCCTCGTGGATCTCCAGCACGTCCCGGGGGAACGGCATGTCGCCGGCCTCCAGGATGCGCAGATAGCCGTCGGCGTCGCGCGCCGGCAGGATTCGGCTCTTGATCTGGCGGTTCGGCGACCATGGAATGTCGAGCACACCGGCCTCACAGGCGCGGATCGTGCCGATGGCGACATCGCCGTCACCCATCTCCAGGATCCGGTCGACGATCGGGCGGACCTCGCGCCCGATCAGCTCCCTCTCGCTCTGGAATTCCGGCATGTCGTCGAGGCGGATCCGGCGGGCGAGGTAGATCGCCATGCGGGTGGTGCGCAGCCCCTCGGCGTTGGCCTCTGGCGTCGGGATGCCGAACGCCTCATGGGTGCTCTTGGTGGTAACGCTGACCGCGCCGCCGACCGCTGCAATCGTGCCGCCATAGGCGACGAGCGCCGCGGCCTGCGAGTCGTCGTACGGCCACGCCCCCATCCAGTGCAGCGAAGTGACCGGCGTGAACACGTTCCGATGGCCGGCCTTGACGAGATACTCCTGAACGAGCTCGCGGCAGGCGCGGATGGCCGCGGCATCCTGCACGAGGTGCAGCGTCTGGCCCAGCTCCAGCCCGTAGTCGCGCACGCCCTGTTCGGCCGCCAGCAGCGCATCGATCACGGCGGTGACGATGGCGATGCAGGGCGGGATGTTGGTGCCGGTCAGGAAGCCCGGCTGGCGCCGGTGCAGCTCGATGCCGTGCTCCCGGTACAGCGCCGCCAGGCGGTCGAGATACTGGTAGTTGCGGATGCCGTCCTCGATCGAAAGATCCTTGGTGTAGGACGTCGTGTAGGCAAGGCCGGAGCCAAGATAGCCGGTGAAGCCGGCGGCGAACCCGACCTCGGCGGTCAGCCGCGGCATCGAGGTGCCGGACAGCACGATCGCGGGTTTGTCGATGGCCTCGATCAGCTGACGCGCCGTCCGGGGCCCGTAGCAGACGAGTGGGAAGCCGTTCAGCATCGAGCGGCCGGCCTTCTCGGACTCGGCGATGCCGGCTTCGGCCCGCTGCCATTGCTCGTTGCGGGTATAGGAGTCGGTCGTCGTCGGCACGATGTCGGCCAGCCCGTCGCGGTCGAGCGCGCGCATCAGCTCCAGCTGCAGGGCCAGCGTACCGAAGCCGCCGCGTGGCTGGGTGAGGCACCGTCCCTCGGCATCGGCACGGCGCATCACCACAGAGAGATTCTTGTGTGCCGGCAGGGAACGGTGGAAGTCCACGGCCTCTTCAATGTCGACCTCGGCGCCGGTCGGCCAGCGCGCGAGGTTCTCGCGCCGCATCGTCGCGAACGCGTCGTCGGCAATGCGCGCCGCGGAAAACGGCAGGCGTACCGTCTCAGCCCGTGCCGCGTCGCGCATCCGCGCCCCCCAACGGCCTGAGTCCGTTCATCGCGACGTCGAACGCCGCCGCCGGATCGACCTCGGCCAGCAGCCCCGCGGCATAGAGCGTGTAACGATCGTCGGCGAAGCAGGCCGGCGCCGTCGGGCGCAGCGAGGTCGGATCGTCCCGGTCGCCCAGCGCCGCCGCAAGAATGCCGTCCGGCGCCGCTGCGTGGACCAGCGCGCCCCCGGTACCGACCAGGGCGGCGACGGAAGTCAAATCCTTGCCCTCCTGTATCGTCACCGGGCCCGCCGGCGTATGGGCGATGCGCACGGTGCCGGCGTGGCGGCGCATGGCGATGCGCACGGCCGCCGCCGCCATGGCGGCATCGATCGCCCGTTCGGCCGGCTGGCTCGGCAGGATTTCGACATCGCCCTCGATGCGCAGCAGCCAGTCCGCGACGGCGTCCGCGGAAACGCCTGCGGCGGCGGCGAGACGCTCCACACCTGCCGCCTCGACGATGGCCCGGGCGTTGTGCCGCATGCCGAGATCGCCTTCGACGGTCCGCTTTTCGTACGGCTCGGGCAGGCCGTGCCGGACCACGCCCTCAGCGGCCGGCGCGCCGTCGGCAACGGAGTGCACGTCGGTCGTCGCGCCGCCGATATCGAGCACGACCAGCGGCCCCAGTCCCGGCCGGCCCGGAATGCCCTCCGCCAGCAGCCGCGCCCCGGCCAGGACCGCGGCCGGGGTCGGCATCAGCACCGCATCGAACATCGCCGCCGCCCTGTCGATACCCTTGGCGTGGACGATGCGGTCGATGAACACCTGGCGGATCGCCGCACGCGCCGGATCGATGTCCAGCGCCTCGAAGGCCGGCATGACGTTGCCGGCGATCACGAGCCTCTTGCCCGCCGCCTCGAACAGGGCGCGGATCCCGTCCGCCGCATTGCGGTTGCCGGCGGCGATCACCGGGCAGGCGAGCGGGCTCGCCGCCAGCTTCCCGGCGTTGTGCAGGATCACCTCGCTGTTGCCGCCGTCGGTACCGCCGCTGAGCAGGAGGACGTCCGGCGCAAGCGCGACGATTTCGTCGACGTCCGACGGCGTGAGCCGGTAGGCGAAGCTGCCGATAAGCCTCGCACCGGCGCCGAGCGCCGCGCGGCGCGCCGCTTCCGCCGTCAATTCCTTGACGAGGCCGACCGTCACCATGCGCAGGCCCCCGGCGGCGCTGCTGGAGGCCAGCCGGTAACGGAAATCCGGCAAGTCGCCCAGATGCCGGCCGAGGTCGGCGAGCGCCGCTTCCAGCCCGATCGTCACGTCGCTGGCGACGGTGGACGGGCCCTGGCCCGTGGCGACGATGACACCTGCGCCGAGATCCACCGCGCGCAGCTTGGTGTAGGTGCTGCCGAAATCGATCAGCAGGGCAGTGCCCGCAACGCCGTTCATTCCGCGATCCTCCGGCCGTCGGATCGCGCGGCGAAATCGGCGTTCAGCGTCTCGATGACCTCGTCGGTCCGGGTGTCGGGGGGAAACGCGCGGTCGAAGCCCATGGCGAGGAAACGACGCTCGACGTCCGGCCAGTCCTGCTTGCCGACCACGAGGTTGCCGCCGACATAGATGAGGATGTCCTCGAGCCCGGCCTCGATGCACAAATCGCGGAAGCCGCGGCAGTCCAGCTCGCCCTGGCCATAAAGCGACGAGACCATGATCGCGTCGGCGGCCGTCTCGATGGCCGCCTTGACGAAATCCGCGGCCGGGGTGATGGCGCCCAGGGAGATGACCTCGAATCCGGCCTCCTCCAGCGCCATCGAGAGAATCCGGTTGCCGACGATATGCGTGTCCGCGCCGATCACGCCGGTAATCAGCTTTCGTCCCCGCGCCGGGCCGCTCGCCTGCGCGCTCATCGCGCGACGACCTGCCGCCGCGCGACGGTCAGCGACTCGAGCGCGGCCTCATCGAGGGCCGGCATGCCGCCGGC
>JBFIFO010000155.1:0-8768 GCA_041602815.1 Alphaproteobacteria bacterium
CGCCATCTGTGGGTGCAGGCCGCCGGGGTGGTGGTCGTGGCGGTGTGGTCCGCGTTGGTCAGCATTCTTATTCTCAAGCTGCTCGATGCTGCCGTCGGTCTGCGCGTCGCGCCGGATGTCGAAACCGAGGGCCTCGACATCAGGGAGCATGGCGAGCGCGGCTACCACTGGTGACCGCGGCCCGCGCCGCATCGTTCGACAGGGAGTTCCGACCATGAAGCTGATAATCGCGGTGATCAAGCCATCCCGTCTGGACGAGGTGCGCGAGGCGCTGACGGCGCTTGGCATCGAGGGCATGACGGTCAGCGAGGTCCGCGGCTACGGACGGCAGAAGGGACACAAGGAAATCTACCGCGGGTCCGAATACACCGTTCACTTCGTCCCCAAGATCAAGATCGAGGTCGCGGTCAACGATGACATGGCGGAACGCGCGGTGCAGGCCGTGCAGGATGCCGCCCGGACCAACCAGATCGGTGACGGCAAGATCTTCGTATTGCCGATGGACGAGGCGGTGCGGATCAGGACCGGGGAGACCGGCGCCAATGCACTCTGACCCAGCGCGTTGTCCGTTAAGGTCGCTCCAGCCCTCTCCCCCACCCGGCCACCCACAGTGTCCGATGTCGCTGGGCGACCGGGTGGGGGAGAGGGCTGGCGCCGATTACACGTAACCGGATAGCGCTCCAGGCCAGCTGCCAACCGCCCGGCGCCCGGAACAACTCCGAAGTTCCGGGCGTCTGCGTTGGCGGTGCGAGTGTTTTACTGGTTCTGCTGCATCATCTGCCGCATCATTGCGTCCATGTCCAGCTTCTGGAAGCCGGGCGGAATCTCGAACAGCGACGGATCCTGCCTGGCGACTGTGATGTCGCGAATCTCGAACACCTCGCCGTCGTCTTTGGCCTCACGCACCGGGAATCCCAGTTGTGGATCAAACCAGTTGGTCGCATCGACACCTGCATTCCCCGGCTCCGGGTCGAGCTCTCCTGTGCAGCGCCATTTCTCTGTCGCCCGGCCGTTGACCGTCTCCGTGCCCATCTTTTCGGCATTGCCGTAACCATCGCACGGCTTGCCCTCGAATTCCGCGGGCCCGCCGCCCGCTTCCTCGGCGGGAACCTCCATATACATCCGTTCGTTCATCATCAGGGAATACGAGACCTCGTTGTCCCAGAACGCGAGCACCGCGATGTGCTGCCCCTGCTCGCGGATTTCCATGCGGAACCCCGGCTTGTCGACATTGACCGGACCAAGCTTCCGGTCCGCCGTCCCGTTCTCGCCATACCAGGCGACGCCGGAAAACCCCGGGCCCGTATACTCGCCAGCGCCGGCCTGCACCGTGCCGCTGACCCCGACGATCACGGCCGCCAGGGCTGCAAGAATGTTCTTATTCATCGATTTCCCCCTATGCGAAGCTGTCGGCACTTCTCGTGCCGGAGATGGACTCGCGCAAGCCCCTGCCGCTCGCCGGCCACTGAAACCGGGCCCCGATACCGAAGAATTGCCGGCGCGGGGCCGAAGCGGCCAATGCCAAGCTGTGCAACAGATCACAATTCCGGCACTCGGTGCAAGTCCGGCGCGGAACTGCGGTCGCTCAATTGATCACGCGAATCCCGGCGGGAAGGTCGAACAGATGCGGGTCGGGCTGGCCGACCTTGATGTTTCGCAGCTCGACGACGAGGCCGCCGCGGGATTTGCGGATCTCGACCTTCAGCTCGGGATCCCACCACACCACCTGGTCGGGACCGTCGTCGGCATCCCGGCAATTCCACACCTCGGTCTGACGCCCCGATACCGTTTCGACCCCAGTCTTCGTTTTGTTCGCAAAGCTGGAGCAGAAATTCCCGCGGGCCGATGACAGCTCGTGCTCGTCCATGAGCTCACGATAGGCACGGTGCCGGTCGAGGAAGATCTCGTACTGCACGCCCTCCGAGAGCCGCGCGATGTAGAGGTCGGGGCCGTCGTCGGCAGGGTTGAACGGCACCAGCCGGGACCCTTTGGATCCGACATAGACCCGCATCATCGGCTGCAGGGTTCCTTGATAGCCCATGTAAATGTCCGCGGTCAGACCCGGTCCCTGGTAACCGCCTGCGTGAGCTGTCCCTGCAACTGCCCAGACCGCAGCGGTGGCGACAACGAAGCGTTTGAGTGAGTTCATGATACAGGCCATGGGTCAATCTTCCAGAGGCGATCCGGGCGATGCGCCGCCGCCCTATTGCGGGGCTTCCACGTCGGCGATCCGCGACGAGGCGTTGAGCTGAGCAAAATCCGACGGCACGTCGAACAGGGCCGGCGGCTGCCGCCCCGGGATGATGTTGCGCAGCTCGATCTTGACGCCGTCGTTGTTCTCCTTGCGGATGAAGTGCTTCAGGCCGACGTCGTACCAGATCGTCTCCTTGATTTCCGGGCGGAACCCGGCATCGAGCAGCGGCTGTCGCGGATGCTCGCAGCGCCACACCTGGATGGTCCGCCCGGACAGCGATTCAGTGCCCAGCGACACCGCGCTCTTGAAGCCGCCGCAGGGCTCGTCCCCAAACTGCGCCGACAGCGCCTCCCCCAGCCGGTGGCTGACCTTGACGCTGTTCTTCCGCGATACCGTGATCAGGTATTCGTTGAAGCTGTTGAAGATGATGGCGCTCAGTCGCGCCTTCTTGCCGTTGAGGTCGAAGCGCGTCCCGGCGCGGTCGAAATGGAATTTTCCGGTGAACCGGCCCTCGCCGAGCGACGGGTCGGTGAGCACCACGTCGGCGGCAAGTCCGGGGCCCGAATACGTCCCCGCCCCGGCTGGTGCCGGCCATGAAGCCGCCAGCACGGCGACCGGCAGCACCACAACGAATCTGAACATTCTCGGCTCCTCGTCCGTTACCGGGGTCGCGTCCGGCCTGGCCGCGCCGGTCCCACCTCTATCAGACACCAGGTTCGGTTAAGTTTGCGCTAACGGCCGCGCCGGCGCGGCCGGCCGGGCGCCATGGTTCATGAACGGCCGGTTTCTGCTATTGTAGAGGCCGAACAGCGGAGGAGCCGCGCGATTTGAACACGAGAGACCGCTTCCAGCGTCCACGAAAATGGGCGCGCATCAGCCTGCGGAGCGCGCTGCCGGCCTGGATCGTGCTGATCCTGCTCGTCGTCGGCGGGTCCCTCGCCTTCCGGCATGCGTTGCTCGGCGGCATCCTGGCGACCGCGCTGGCAGGACTGGTCGCGTGGCGGCCGGCCCGCCTGCGCGATGCCCTGCGGCGCCGCATCGACGCCCTCGCCGCGGGTGAGAAGGATCCCGGTCGGCCACAGCTCAGCGACGGGCTGAACTGGGCGTTCGAGCGGCTGGTGGGGGCGTGGCGGGAAAAGCTGGACCGGCTTGCGGCAGAGTCATCGGAGCGGCCGCACATCATGGATGCCATCCCGGATCCGATCCTGCTCGTTGCGGCGGATCGAACGGTGACCAGAGCGAACCGCGCGGCGCGCGACCTCGCGGGCATCGACATCGCCGGGTACGACATCGCCATCGGGTTGCGCAATCCGCTGCTGGTGGATGCTGTCGACAGCGTGCTGGCGGGGGCTTCCGGACAGGCGATCGAGATCACCTTTCCGGTGCCTGTCGAGCGGCGGTTCGCTGTCCGTGTGGAGCCGTTGGGCGCCCATCTCGCCGATTCGGCGGTCGTGGTGTTTCACGACCTGACGGCGCTCGAGCAGACCGAGCGTATGCGGGCCGATTTCGTGGCCAATGTCAGCCACGAGCTCAAGACGCCCCTGACCAGTCTGATCGGCTATATCGAAACGTTGCAGGGCTCGGCGCGCGACGATGCCGAGTCGCGGGCGAAGTTCCTTGCGATCATGGACGAGCAGGCCAATCGCATGGCCCGTCTGGTCGATGACCTCCTGTCGCTCGCACGCATCGAGATGGACGAACACACCCGGCCGACGGGCCGGGTCGGCGTCAAACCGATGCTCGAGGAAACGATCGGCCTCCTCGATCCGCAGGCGAAGAAGCAGAACCTGTCGATTACTCTGTCCGTCGAGCCCGCCGACGCAACCGTCGTCGGCGATCGTGACCAGCTCGCCGAGGTGTTCGAGAACCTGATCGGAAATGCCATCAAGTACGGGATTGACGGCGGCACAGTGACCGTTGAGGCACGGGCGACCGGAAAGAACGAAATCGCGGTCACCGTAGCCGATGATGGTGAGGGCATTGCGCCGCAGCATCTGCCGCGTCTGACCGAGAGGTTCTACAGGGTCGACCCCGCGCGCAGCCGCGAACGCGGCAGCACTGGCCTCGGCCTTGCCATCGTCAAGCACATCGTAAGCCGCCATCGCGGCCGGCTTTCCATTGAAAGCAAGGTCGGCAAGGGCAGCCGGTTCACCGTCAGCCTGCCCGCCGCCACCGCCCGCACGGGCGGCCGCTCGCAGGAAGAACCTGCGACAATCTGACGGACATACTGTCACGAAACTGTCATCCAACTGTTGTATACGCTTCATATGCGCGGGGTAGGGTTCGGTCATACCGGCAATCGTTACGGGCGATGATCCGTCCGGTTGGCCGGGCAGGAATGCGATATGGAGAACCCTGTAAGGAGCAATGGAATGACACGGAACTTGCTTGTGTTGGCTTCCGTGATGGCGGTTTTCGCAGCCGGCGCGGCCGAGGCCCGCGACCAGATCCGCATCGTCGGATCGTCCACCGTCTTCCCGTTCTCGACCGCGGTCGCGGAACGCTTCGGCAAGACCACCAGCTTCAAGACGCCTGTGGTCGAGTCGACCGGCTCCGGCGGCGGGCTGAAACTGTTCTGCGCCGGGGTCGGCACGGAACATCCCGACATCACCAATTCGTCGCGGCGGATCAAGGCTTCGGAGGTCGAGATGTGCGCTGGCAACGGCGTCGCCGAGATCATCGAAGTGAAGATCGGCTATGACGGCATCGTCATCGCCAACTCCAAGAAAACCGGGCAGCTTGACCTGTCGCTGCGCGACCTGTACCTGGCGCTGGCACGGGATGTTCCGGACGGCAACGGCAAGCTGATCCCGAACCCAAACAAGACCTGGAAGGACGTGAATCCGGCCCTGCCGGCAACGAAGATCGAGGTTCTGGGGCCGCCGCCGACCTCCGGCACGCGCGATGCGTTTGTCGAGCTCGCCCTTGAGGGCGGCTGTGAGAGCTTCGAGTCGCTCAAGGCGATCAAGGAGGTCGACAGCGGCCGGTACAAGGCGATCTGCCACACCATCCGCGAGGACGGCGCCTATGTCGAAACTGGTGAGAACGACAATCTGATCGTCCAGAAGCTGGAGGCCAATCCCGACGCCCTGGGGGTCTTCGGGTTCTCGTTCCTCGACCAGAATTCGGACAAGGTTCAGGGCAGCAAGATCAGCGGCGTCGAGCCGGATTTCGACGAGATCGCCGACGGCAACTATCCGGTGTCACGGCCGATGTATTTCTATGCCAAGAAAGCCCATGTCGGCGTCATCCCGGGAATGGCGGAGTTCCTGGCAGAGTTCACCAGCGACCGGGCGTGGGGCGAGGACGGCTACCTTGCCGACAAGGGTCTGATCCCGATGCCGGATGACGAGCGTGAGGAATGGGCCAAGCGGGCCAGGGGGCTGGCGCTGCTTGCGATGTAACGACTCCCGCGGGTGCGCGGATCGCGCGCCCGCTGAACGACCGAGGAGCCGACCCGGCCGCGACCGCGCCGGGTTGTTCCCGTTGGTAATGACAGATAGGGGCGCATGCAGACCCTGATCCTGACCATCGCTCTGCTGGCGCTGTCCGCGGCCGGGTTTCGCCTCGGCCGCGGCCGTGCGCTTGCGCTTGCCGGCGGCCGGCCGAAGAGCCTGGCCGCCCTGCCCCGCTATTACGGAGTCTATGTGGCGCTGTGGGCATTCATTCCCGCCGTCTTTGTGCTGGCGCTGTGGCTTGCGCTGGAGCCGACGGCGTTGCGCCTGCTGGTGATCGGCGGCCTGCCGCCGGATCTGCAGGACCTTCCGCCAGCCGAGCTCGGCCTGGTCTACAGCGATATCCGCAATGCGGTCGCGCTGGGCCGGACGCCCGACGATTCCGTGATCGCGGCGGCGGCACAGCACTATCGCTCGCTCGCCGACAGCGCGGTGCTCGGTCTCGCCGGCCTCGCCCTGGCGGTTGCGCTCGCCGGCGGTGGCATTGGCCTCAAGCTGGTCAGCCCGCAGTTGCGGGCCCGCCGGTCGGTCGAGACAGTCGTCCGCATGCTTCTGCTGGCCAGCTCCACCATTGCCGTTTTCACCACGATCGGCATCGTGCTCTCTCTGTTGTTCGAAGCGCTGCGGTTCTTCCGGCTGGTGCCGATCAGCGAATTCCTGTTCGGCCTGGAATGGAGCCCGCAGATGGCGATCCGCGCCGACCAGGTCGGGTCGAGCGGCGCCTTCGGCGCGGGGCCGGTGTTTGCGGGAACCGCGCTGATCAGTATCATCGCCATGGCGGTGGCCGCGCCGGTCGGCCTCTTGTCGGCGATCTACATGGCGGAATATGCGCCCAAGCGGGCGCGTGCCATCCTCAAACCCCTGCTCGAGATCCTCGCCGGCATCCCGACCGTCGTGTACGGCTTCTTCGCGGCGCTTACCGTGGCACCGTTCGTGCGCGATCTTGGCGGCGGCCTGGGGCTGGACGTAGCCTCGGAAAGCGCGCTGGCGGCCGGCACGGTTATGGGTATCATGATCATCCCCTTCGTCTCGTCGCTGTCGGACGACGCCATCGCGGCGGTGCCGAACAGCTTGCGCGAGGGGGCTTACGGTCTCGGCGCAACGCGTTCGGAGACGATCCGCCAGGTGATCCTGCCGGCGGCGCTGCCGGGCATCGTCGGCGGCATGCTGCTCGGCGTCTCGCGCGCCATCGGCGAAACCATGATCGTGGTCATGGCGGCGGGGCTGGCGGCCAACCTGACGGCCAATCCTTTCGATGCCGTAACGACCGTGACGGTGCAGATCGTCACCCTCCTGACCGGCGACCAGGAATTCGACAGTGCCAAGACCCTTGCCGCGTTCGCGCTCGGCCTGATGTTGTTCCTGGTGACGCTGGTCCTGAACGTCATCGCGCTGTACGTGGTCCGGAGGTATCGCGAGCAATATGACTGAGTCCGCGTCATTGCGTCCGGCGACCGCCGACGCCGTCGCCCGCAGCCTGCGGCGCCGCTATGCGGCGGAGCAGCGGTTCCGCATCTACGGCATGGTCGCCATCGGCCTCGCCTTGGCCATGCTGTTCGTCCTGTTCGCAACCATCGTCGGCAACGGCTGGAGCGCCTTCCGCCAGACCTATGTGCAGCTCGCGGTGACGGTCGCGGAATCCGAAATCGATCCTGCAGGCGCCCGCGATCCCGCGGTCCTGTCCCGCGCCGACTTCGAAGGACTGGTCAAGGGGACGCTGCGCGAGATGTTCCCCGACGTCACCGCGCGGCGCGAGCGCCGGGAACTCTATGACCTGGTGAGCAGCGGTGCCGCCTTCGACCTGCGCGATGCGGTGCTCGAGGATCCCTCGCTGGTCGGCCGGACGTTGCAATTGTGGGTCCCGGCGTCCGACGATGTGGACATGTACGTGAAGGGTTACATCAGCGCCGCCTCGCCCGAGGACGAGCGCCGGGTTTCGGACAGCCAGATCGAGCGGGTCGAATCGCTGCGCCGGGCGGGCCGGATCGAGACTCGGTTCAACCTGCGGTTCTTCGTCTCGGGCGACAGCCGCGAGCCGGAACTCGCCGGCATAGCCGGCGCCCTGCTCGGCTCGCTGTGGGCCATGCTGGTGGTGCTGGCCCTGTCGTTCCCGTTGGGCGTGATGGCGGCGATCTATCTCGAGGAATTCGCGCCGCGCAACCGCTGGACCGACATCATCGAGGTCAACATCAATAACCTCGCGGCGGTGCCGTCGATCGTCTTCGGCCTGCTCGGCCTCGCGGTGTTCCTCAACTTCTTCGGCCTGCCGCGCTCGGCGCCGCTGGTCGGCGGCATGGTGCTCGCCCTGATGACCCTGCCGACCGTCATCATCGCCGGCCGCGCAGCCCTGCAGGCGGTGCCGCCGTCGATCCGCGAGGCGGCGCTGGGCCTCGGCGCCAGCCGCATGCAGATGGTCGGCGGCCACGTTCTGCCGCTGGCCATGCCGGGCATGCTGACCGGCGCGATCATCGGCATGGCGCGGGCGCTGGGCGAGACGGCGCCTCTGTTGATGATCGGCATGGTCGCGTTCATCGTCGATCTGCCGAAAGACCCGCTGGACGCGGCGACCGCCCTGCCGGTGCAAATCTTCCTGTGGGCCGACAGCCCGGAGCGCGCCTTCGTCGAGCGCACCTCCGCCGCTACCATCGTCTTGCTCGTATTCCTCATCTGCATGAATCTCGGCGCCGTGCTGCTGCGCCGCAGATTCGAACGCCGCTGGTAGGAGGCAGATTCCATGGCCGTAACCCAGAGCGCACCGTCCTCAATCCATGCCCACCGCACGTCGCGCCGGGCGCCGGCCAAGATGAGCGCGCGCGGCGTCAACGTCTATTACGGCGACAAGCAGGCGCTGTTCGATGTCGGCCTCGACATCCCGGAGCACCACGTCACGGCCCTGATCGGCCCGTCCGGCTGCGGCAAGTCGACCTTCCTGCGCTGCCTCAACCGCATGAACGACGTCGTCGAGATCGCCCGGGTCGAGGGCGAGATCACCATGGACGGCGAGGACATCTACGGGCTCGACGTGGTCGAGCTGCGGGCGCGGGTCGGCATGGTGTTCCAGAAGCCGAACCCGTTCCCGAAGTCGATCTACGACAACGTCGCCTACGGCCCGCGGATCC
>JBFIFO010000156.1:0-8744 GCA_041602815.1 Alphaproteobacteria bacterium
CGTGGAACGACCCCATGCGTTAGGGTTTTCTGCGGGTTTCAGGGGGGTGTGATTGACAATTCCGATCCGGCCATGCGGCGCTGGCCGCACCGGAGCATCCAGTCGGACGGGAGGACCGTTCGCCCGCCCCGGCGCCGTCCTTTCCATCCGGCAAATTCTCGGGGGATGAGCGTGCAACGGCAGAAGATGTTGACCGCCGCGGGCCCCCGACAGCCGGCCGACCCGGCTCCGCCGGCGTAGAGATTTCGTGGTCACGGACGGCCGCCGGCCTTGAGCAGCGGCAAGCGGGCGCCCAGCGCGAAGCCCAGTGCAACCAGGACCGCGGGAATGCCCACGTCGACCAGGGTGCGCGCCATGCAGAGATCAGGATGCGCGCCGCACCACAGGTTGTAGGGGACAAGGTAGAAATAGCCGGCGAACGCCAGCGTGAAAGCCGCGGCAAGCGCCAAGACACCGACCAGCGAGCCCCAGCCATATCGCGATATCAGGGCAAACAGCGGCAGGCCGAAGACGGTCATGAAGAAGATAGCGATCGGTATGAGCATGAGGGACACGAACCAGATCCAGCCGGAAAGCGACTCCCGCAACACGTCGGGTGTAACCTGCCCGCGCTCGACCTTCTCCAGGCCGAGGCGATACGTCTCGAGCGCCGCATACAGGGCGATCGCCGCGACACCCCCCAGATAGCCGAGCCCAAGCCTGCCCCTGTCCGTCGCGGGCTCACGCCCGTTCGTCCCGGCCTGTCGGCCGGCGACGCCGACGACCAGCAACAGCACGCCGCCGGCCACGACCGGCCAGAAGTACGCGTTAACGACAAAATCCGTGAGCACCGGCAGCCTCTTCGATCAACGGGACGTCGGACTATAACGCCCACGCCCGTGATCAGCAAAAGCCGGGCATCATCAGCACCCGAGGGCACGGACGGATGTCCGGCGTGCGCCCCCGCCCCGGCGGACCGGGGTCGCCCGCCCCCTACTTCCGCTTGGCGATCGGCACGAAGGGGCGCAGCGTGGGGCCGGTGTAGAGCTGGCGCGGCCGGCCGATGCGCTGCTGCGGATCCTTGATCATCTCCTTCCACTGCGCGACCCACCCCGCGGTCCGCCCGACGGCGAACAGCGGCGTGAACATGGCCTCCGGGAAGCCCATCGCCTTCAGCGTGATGCCGGAATAGAAGTCCACGTTCGGGAACAGCTTGCGCTCGACGAAATAGTCGTCCTCGAGCGCGATGCGCTCGAGCTCGATGGCAAGGTCGAGTAGCGGCTCGTCCTTCACGCCGACCTCGTCCAGCACCTCGTGGGTCGACTCCCGCAGGATCGCGGCGCGCGGATCGTAGTTCTTGTAGACCCGGTGGCCGAATCCCATGAGCCGGAAGGGATCGTCCTTGTCCTTCGCCCGCTTGATGAACTCGCGGATGCGGTCCTTCGAGCCGATCTCGCGCAGCATCGCCAGCACCGCCTGGTTGGCGCCGCCATGCGCCGGGCCCCACAGCGAGGCGATGCCCGACGCGATGCAGGCGAACGGATTGGCGCCGGACGACCCGGCGATGCGCACCGTCGACGTCGAGGCGTTCTGCTCATGGTCCGCGTGCAGGATGAAGATCCGGTCCATGGCGCGGGCCAGCACCGGGCTGACCTTGTACTCCTCGCTCGGCACCGAGAACGTCATGCGCAGGAAATTCTCCGCATAGGGCAGATCGTTGCGCGGATACACGAAGGGCTGGCCGATCGAATACTTGTAGGCCATCGCCGCGATCGTCGGCATCTTGGCGATCAGCTGATGCGTCGCCAGCCGGCGCTTCTCCGGATCGCGGATATCGGTGCTCTCATGGTAGAAGGCGCTGAGCGCGCCGACCACGCCGACCATGACCGCCATCGGATGGGCGTCGCGCCTGAACCCCCGGTAGAAGTACTGCAGCTGTTCGTGCAGCATCGTATGGTAGGTGATCTCGTGCACGAATGCGGCCTTCTGCTTCCTGGTGGGCAGCTCGCCGTAGAGCAGCAGGTAGCAGACCTCCATGTAGTCGCTGTGCGCCGCCAGCTCCTCGATCGCGTAGCCGCGATGGCGCAGTATCCCCTTCTCGCCGTCGATGAAGGTGAGCTGGGAATTGCAGCTGCCCGTCGAGGCGTAGCCCGGATCGTAGGTGAAGTAGCCGGCATCCCGGTAAAGGTTCTGCACGTCGATGACGTTGGGCCCTTCCGAGCCCTGCAGCACCGGCAGGTCGTATTGCTTGCCGGTCGCGTGATCGACCAGCGTCACATGTCCGCTCTGGGTCGGATCGGCCAGCGTCATCTTCGAGCTTGGCATATCCATGTCAACCTCCGTACCTGCGTTGAATTCGCTGCGCCGACATAAGGCACAGGATCGCGGCGGGCGCATTGACCTGCCTCAACGCCGTACGAAAAGCCGGGACCGCATACTGCCAGCGCCCAGGTCATGCCCGGCGCGACTCTGCGGCGCCGGCGCCGGAACCGCATCCTGCGAGGCGGAGCCGGGGCGCGACGGTGCTCGCGTCAGGCGCGCAACACCCGCCCTGCGTCCTGCGGTCGGATTCATAAGACCCCGCGGAAAAGGAGAACCGGATCGCGCGGGGGGAAGCGCGACCCGGTCCGGTCCTGCCTTGGGAGCGCGCCACCGCGCGCTCTCGGGGGTTCAGTTCGGCAGGATCACGGTGTCGATCACGTGGATGACGCCGTTGCTGGTCTCGATGTCGGCGGCGATGACGCTGGCATTGTCGATCTTAACGCCGTCCATGGCGTCGATAGCAACCTCGCTGCCCTGCACCGTGGCCGCGTTCAGCTTCTTGCCGGCGATGTCGCCCGACATCACCTTGCCCGGCACCACGTGGTAGGTCAGCACGGCGATGAGCTTGTCCTTGTTCTCCGGCTGCAGCAGCGAGTCCACGGTGCCGGCCGGCAGCTTCGCGAAGGCCTCGTTGGTCGGCGCGAAGACGGTGAAGGGGCCGTCGCCCTTCAGCGTCTCGACGAGGCCGGCCGCCTTGACGGCGGCGACGAGGGTCGAGAACTGATCGCTGGCCATCGCCGTGTCGACGATGTCCTTGGCCGTCGCCGCGGTGGACGCCATGGCGAGACCGCCGGCCACGATGAGGGAGGAAAGAAGGCGGGGGATCGACTTCATGATGCACTCCTTGGTGAATTGGTGTTGATGTCAGGTGTTACGCATCGGCACGGCGGATGGATCACATTTTGCGAAAATTGACGGAACCGACGCGGCGTGAGGCCGTTCCCGGCCGGCCCGACGCGTTGTTCGGGCGCGATCGGGTGCTATATCGTCCGGTATGGATCCCGAATCTTTCGTATCCCTTCTGGTCTTCGTGCTGGCGTGCGCGGCGGCGGCGACCCCCGGCATCGCCTTTCGCCCCGGCGCCTGGTACCGCCGGCTGGCGAAACCGTCCTGGTGCCCGCCGGACTGGCTGTTCGGGCCGGTCTGGCTGGTTCTCTACGTGACGGTGGCGGTTGCCGGCTGGCTGGTCTGGCGCAAGGCGGGCATCGACGGGGCCATCCTGCCGCTTGCGGTCTTCGTACTTCAGCTCGTTCTCAACGGCCTGTGGTCGACGCTGTTCTTCGGCCTGCGCCGCCCGGACCTCGCCTTCGTGGAAATCGTCGGCCTGTGGCTCAGCATCCTCGCAACGATTGCCCTGTTCCACCCGATCGACGCGACCGCGGCCTGGATCCTTATCCCCTATGCGGCCTGGGTGGGTTTCGCGATGCTGCTGAACCTCAGCATCTGGCGCCTCAACCCTGAACGTGCCGCATCGTAAGGGCGAGCGCGGCGCCGATCAGCGCGAGCACCGACAGCACCGCCACCCCGGCTTCGAGCCCAAAGCCGAGCACGACGCTGACGAGGCCTCCCAGGACCAGCAGCAACACACCGATCACGGTATTGCTGAGAGCCACGTACTCCGCCTTGCGGTCGCCGCCCGCGAGATCGACGACATGGGTCTTGCGGCCGATCCGCACGCCGGCATGGGCGATCCCGAGAACGAACAGCACCGAGGCGTAGAATGTTATGCTGCCGACCGCGGCGGGCACAAAGGCAAGCGCGACGAGCACAGCGAACCCCAGCAGCCCCGCCAGCGCAGCGGCGAGCGCCATAGTCAGCCGACTGGACCGGTCGGACAGGGCGCCCCAGAACGAGGCGCTGAGCGCGCCGGCAAGCCCGGCGGCGAGGACCAGCCAGCCGAGACCGTCGAGCGTCTGCCCGGTCTCGCGCTGGGCGAGGCTGACATAGACCGGCCCGGCCAGCGCCGTCGAGATCATCAGCGTCCGCGCCGCCAGGAATTTCTGGAGTTCCCGGTCGCGCAGCAGCAGCAGGAGCTGGTCGCGCACCAGATCGCCGAGCCCCCGCCCGCCCTCGGTGGCGCCCGGATATTCGTTGATCCGCGAGAACAGGGCGGCGGCGAGCAGCCAGGACAGGCCGGCGGCGACCACCAGGGCGTAAAGGAGCCAGTCCGGCCGGGCCTGTTCCGGGCTCAGCACGAAGTAAAGGCCGACCGCGGCGGCGACGAGGCCCGAGGCTGTCGCGGCATAGCCGCTGACCCGGCCGCGGCGGCCCCTGGATACGGTCTTGCCCAGCGTGTCCTTGGCGGCGATCGAGGCGACCCCGCGGGCGAGGCTGAACACGACGAGCAGGCCGACGATCGCCCAGCCGGCGGCGGCGCCGCGCAGGCCGGCCGCCGCGACGAGACCCATGAGGACGACGCAGATCCCTTCCACGACGCTGCCCGCGACCCAGAAGCCCTTGCGCACCGGCACGCGCCGTATGACGCCGCCGACCAGGATCTGCGGCATCAGGGCCAGCGATTCGCGGATCGGCACCAGGAGGCCGACCAGATGGACCGGTGCCCCCACGGCACCCAGAAGCCAGGGCAGCACCACCTTGGCGTCGGCCAGGACATCTCCGGTCTTGCTCAGTGCCTGCGACAAGGCCTGGAACAGGAAGTTGCGCGGCTGCTCGCGGCACTGGTCGTCGGCGATGTCGCGGCACAACCGCGCGTCTTCGTCGCCGGTGGCGAGATCGTAGACCCGGAAGGCGAAACTGCTGTCGTTCGCGACGATGGGCAAAGGCGGCGGGTCGGTGGGCATCGCGCGAAACGCTCTACTCGGCAGGATGAGTGGCGAGGAAACGGTCGCCCAGGCCATCATTCACTAGCACGATACCGTGCGGCGGTCGCCGGGCTTGTGAGCCCACGCCGACTCGTCCGGCGCCGGCGGTGCGGATTTCCCGACATCGGGGCTTGACCCGCCCCGCCTCGGGGCATAGGGTCCGGGCGATTAACCAAATTGTATACATTCGCGCCGCCGGCGCATTATGCACCATCACGAACAGGCTCGTCATGACGACCCCTTACAACGTAATGATCATGGGCGCCTCCTACGGCTCCCTCCTGGCCACCAAGCTGATCCTCGCGGGCCACAACGCCACCATGGTGTGCCTGCCCGAGGAGGCCGACCTCATCAACCGAGAGGGCACGCGCGTGCGGCTGCCGGTCAAGGGGCGGGAGGGCCTCGTGGAGATCGACTCGCGGCAGTGCAAGGGCACCCTGGCAGCGTCGACGACCGACGTCGCCGATCCGACGCAGTTCGACCTCGTCACCCTGGCGATGCAGGAGCCGCAGTACCGCGCGCCGGGCGTACGCGAATTGCTGGACAAGGTGGCCAAGGCGCGGATCCCGTGCATGTCGATCATGAACATGCCGCCGCTGCCGTATCTTCAGCGCATGCCCGGCCTCGATGCCGCCACCGTCAGGCATTGCTACACCGAACCCGCCGTCTGGGACAGCTTCGATCCGGCCTACATGACGCTGTGCAGCCCCGACCCGCAGGCCTTCCGCCCGCCGGAGGAGCCGGTCAACGTGCTGCAGGTCGCGCTGCCGACGAACTTCAAGGCGGCACGCTTCGAATCCGACGAACACACCGCCGTGCTGCGGCAGCTGCAGGCGGATATCGAGGCGATCCGCTACGATGCCGGGGACGGGCCGATGGAGCTGCCGGTCAAGCTCAAGGTGCACGACTCGATCTTCGTTCCCCTGGCGAAGTGGAGCATGCTGCTGACCGGCAATTACCGCTGCGTCCAAAAGGGCACGATGCGCTCGATCAAGGAGGCGGTGCACAGCGACCTCGAGCTGTCGCGCGCAATCTACGGCTGGGTCGGCGATCTGTGCGTGGCGCTGGGCGCGGCGCGCGAGGATCTGGTGCCGTTCGAGAAATACGCCAGCGCGGCGCAGGGCCTGGTGAAGCCGTCCTCGGCGGCGCGGGCGCTGGCCGGCGGCGTGCCGAACATCGAGCGGGTCGACTGCCTGGTGCGCACCCTGGCGGCGCAGAAGGGCATGCAGTCCGACGCAGTGGACGAGACCGTCGCGCTCGTCGACCTCTGGCTCGAGGGCAACCGCAAGGCAGCTTGAGATTGGGGGCCGGGCCGCGCGAAATTGTGCGGGCGGCCCGTGTGAGCCCGCATTTTTGAGCCTGCATTAAGGAATGCGACACGAGATTTGGCCATCATTGCGATCGGACGACCAACCTTGCGCGGGTGATATCGCCGATGCCCGAGTCCGTTGCCATCCACGATGCCTATCTGCGCGGCGACCTCGACGCGCTGAAGAGGCTGCTGGGAAATCCACCGGACTTCCCCAATTCGCGGGGGCCGGCCGGTGCCGGCGAGATCGTCCTCGAATACGCGATCTACCACAGCCCGATCGCCTTCATCCGCCGGCTGCTCGAGCTCGGCGCCGACCCGAACTACGGCGACCATGCGGGGTTTTCCTCGCTGATCGCGACGCTGAGCTGCCGGGACCGTCCCGACAGGTACGAGATCCTCGAACTGCTGCTGTCCTTCGGCGCCGACGTGCAGCAGCGCGGCCACAACGACTACACGCCGCTGCACTACGCCGCGGGCCTCGAGGATATCCGCGCCATGGAGATCCTGCTGGCGCATGGCGCGGACCTCGAGGCGCGCACCCGCATCGACGACTGCGCGACGCCGCTCGAGGAGATGGAGATCCTGGGCCGCGCGGAATCGGCGGCGTTTCTCAAAAAGGCTGCTGAAGCAAAGAAATAAGCGGTGTGCCTGCGGCCCGATCCCTGCGATCGCGGACTAGCTGCCGCCGGGATCCGTCCCTGCGGCGCGGGCGATATAGGCGGCAAGATCGGCAAGGCCGGCGTCGTCGGCCAGCGCGGCCGCGGTCTTGCCGGCGAACCCGGGCGCGCCGGTCCCCTTGAGCCCGGTATCGGCGCCGGCATCGACCAGTCGCATTGCGATCTCCGCATGGCGGTTGATCGCGGCGAGCATCAGGGCGCTGAGCCCGTATTTGGCCGTGACATCCAGGTCCGCACCGTGTTCCACGAGAACGCGCGCGACCTCGCCCCGGCCGTGCTTTGCGGCCAGCATCAGCGCCGTCTGCCCGTAGCGGTCCCGCGCGTCGACGTCCGCACCCTCGTCGAGAAGCCGTTCGACGGTGCGATGGTCGCCGTCCATGACAGCCGTGCGCCAGTCGTCGCGCATGTCGCGGGGCGCCCTTGCCGGCCGCGGCTACTTCACCGGCTCGAACTGCTGCGTGCCGGCGTCGTAGACGTGGAGGGCGCAGGCGCGGATGTCGAAATACCAGCCGTGCAGGCGCAGCCGGCCGTCGGCGACGCGCGCGCCGATGCCCGGGAAGGTCATCAGGTTCTCCAGCGACACCAGCACCGCGCTCTGCTCGCAGGCCCGCGCCTTCACGTCCTCCGCGGCGTCCGGCATCGTCGCCTCGACCCGCAGATAGGCCGAGCGGACGAGGTCCATCCACGGTGCCACGAAGTCGGTGCCGGCACCGGCCCGCCCGCCCGTGCCGAACAGCGAGCGGATGCCGCCGCAATGGGCGTGGCCCAGCACGATGACATGTCCCACCTCGAGATGCTCGACCGCGAACTCCAGCGCCGCGCTGGTGCCGTGGTAGTGGCCCTCCCGCTCATGGGGCGGCACCAGGTTGGCAACGTTGCGGACGACGAACAGGTCGCCGGGATCGGCCTGCAGCACGATGCCCGGATCGACCCGCGAGTCTGAGCAGGCGATGAGCGCCACCTTCGGCTTCTGGCCCTGGTCCACCAGCCTCTCATAGACGGCGCGCTGCTCCGCGAACCTGCCGTCGCGGAATTCCCTGAACCCTTTGGTGAGCTTGGCGATCGGATCCATGAGTCCGGCAGTCCTTCGATGTTGGTGCGCAACTGCCCAGAAGTTAGCGGAACCGGCCGGGGAGGGAAACCGTGCTCCTTCGGTCGGAGCCGATTCCCCGCGCACGGATTATCGGCTAGGCTGCCGGTGACGCCGGCTGCGCCGGCTCGGGAGGAGAGGAGCGCCCGATGATCGCCGTGATCTTCGAAGTCTGGCCCGCGGAGGGCCGCACCCAGGACTACCTCGACATCGCCGCCGAGCTGCGGCCGCTCGTTGAGGCGTTCGACGGATTCGTCTCGATCGAGCGCTTCGAGAGCCTGACCGAAAAGGGCAAGTACCTGTCGCTGTCCTACTGGCGCGACGAGGAAGCGGTGGCGGCGTGGCGCCAGGTCGCCGAACACCGCGGGGCGCAGGCGAAGGGCCGCGCCGGCATCTTCCGCGACTACACGCTGCGCGTCGCGTCGGTGGTGCGCGACTACGGCATGCGCGAGCGCGACGAGGCGCCGGCGGATTCGCGCAGCGTCCACGACGACGCGGCGGTCTAGGCGTCCGGCGACGATGGCGCGGGAGTTCCGGGCGAC
>JBFIFO010000157.1:0-8694 GCA_041602815.1 Alphaproteobacteria bacterium
GACTTCGACACCGGCGACATTACGCTCGACAAGGCGGAGATCGCGGAAGCGCTGAACCGGCTGGTGGCGGAGGACCTCACGGTGTCGCATCGCTGGATCACCGACGAACAGCTCGATGCGAGTCCCGATCTCGTGCGCACCATGTCGGTGCAGCCGCCGCGCTGTACCGGGCGGGTGCGGCTGATGGAGGTTGTCGGCGCCGACCTGCAGCCCTGCGGTGGCACCCACGTCGCGCGGACCGGCGAGATCGGCACGGTCGACGTGTCCAAGATCGAGAACAAGGGCAAGCGCAACCGCCGCGTCAACGTGGTTCTGGTGGAGGAATGATGGTCTGGCGTCGGACGACTTCACACTTCGAGACGCGGCTTCGCCGCTTTTCAGTGTGAGGCTCCACCATCTGTTTCCTCATGCTGAGGAGGCCCGGAGCCCATCTCGAAATATGAGCTCGCGCCCTCGTTCGAGGTCAGTTTATACGAAACCATATCGGAAAAAAATGAAAGCGTTAGAGGAAACTCTTCATGTCATACTCTAACCCGGAGGCGCTGGTCTCGACCGAATGGCTGGCGCGACATCTGGACGCGCCCGACGTGCGCGTCGTCGACGGCAGCTGGCACATGCCGCAGGCAAAACGGGATCCGCGCGCCGAATACGAGGCCCAGCACATCCCGGGCGCGGTGTTCTTCGACATCGACGAGATCGCGGACACTGATTCGGACCTGCCGCACATGCTGCCCCCGCCGGAGAAGTTCGCTGCGCGGGTGCGCAAGCTCGGCCTCGGCGACGGCAATCGCATCGTCGTCTACGACACCACCGGTGCCTCGGCCGCAGCCCGCGTGTGGTGGATGTTCCGGGTGTTCGGGCACGACGACGTCGCGGTACTGGACGGCGGGCTGGCCAAGTGGCTGGCCGAGGGCCGGCCGGTTTCCGACGAGCCGGTGCGCCCGCAGGAACGGCACTTCACCGCCCGTGTCAACACGCTCCTGGTCCGCGACTACGGACAGGTACGGGCCAGTGTGGAGAGCGGCCGCGAGCAGTTCATCGATACCCGCTCGGCCGGGCGCTTCGCCGGCACAGAGCCGGAGCCGCGGCCGGACCTGCGCAGCGGCCATGCGCCCGGCGCGATCAGCCTTCCCTTTGGTGCGTTTCTCAACGAAGACAAGACGATGGCGCCAGCCGATGTCATCCGCGGCGCGATCGATTCGGCCGGCGTGGATCTCGAGCGGCCGATGTTCACGAGCTGCGGCTCCGGCGTCACCGCCTGCGTCGTTTCGCTCGGCCTTTACCTGATCGGCCGAAAGGAAGTCCCGGTGTTCGACGGCTCATGGACGGAGTGGGTCAGTCACGCGGATTCGCCTGTCGAGCCGTCATGACGTCCGCCGAAATCCGCCCCATCCGGGACGGCGACGTCGACGGGCTGATCGCATTGTGGAAGGCATGCGACCTCGTGCGCCCGTGGAACGATCCGGACGCAGACATCGCACGAGCCCGCGCAGCGCCTCAGTCTGAGATATTCGTCATTGAGGAGGAAGGTGCCATCGTCGCCGGAGCGATGGCCGGTCACGACGGCCACCGCGGGTGGGTCTATTATGTCGCAACCGCCCCGGAGCGGCGCGGCGGCGGTCTCGGCCGGGCGATCATGGCCCATGCCGAGGACTGGCTGAAGGCGCTCGGGGCGGTCAAGGTCGATCTGATGATCCGGGCCGGCAATCCGGTCGCGGGATTCTATGCGGCCGTCGGTTATGCGCGGGAAGACCGCGAAGTCATGGCGAAATGGCTGGTCGCTTCAGCGCAGGCAGCCGCCGACGAAATCGAGGTGACGATCACCTATCTCGAGATGCGCGACGCCCCTGCCCGCCCGCCGGTCCCGTTGCCGCGCACCCGCTCGAAAGTGGCGCTGCTGCGGGCGGAGCGCCCGACCGTCGGCTTCTACCGCTATCTCTACAATGCGGTCGGTGCGCCCTGGCGCTGGTACGAGCGCAATCAGCTGTCCGACGAGTCGCTGGCCGCGATCATCAATGATGACCGCGTCGAGATCTACGTGCTGTACTGCGATGGCGCCCCCGCCGGCTATGCCGAACTGGATTTCCGCCAGGACGAAGAGGTCGAGCTTGCATATTTCGGTCTCATCCGCGATTACATGGGGCGCGGCCTCGGCCCCTATATGCTCGATTGGGCGGTCGATACTGCGTGGTCGCGCCGCCCCCGGCGCCTCTGGGTGCATACCTGTACGCTGGACCACCCGGCGGCGCTGGCGGTCTATCAGAAGGCCGGCTTCGTGCCGTACGACCAAAGGACCGTCACCATCCCCGATCCCGGCGCATAATGCGTGCACTCTAGTGTGGCGTTCATGGACTTTGACCTAGAGCTAGAGAGGGCCCGATCCGTCCACCGCAGCGGCGGTATAGCCGAGGCCATCCCTATTTATGAGCGGATCCTGCAGACCGAACCGGACCATCCAGAGGCCCTGAGCCTGTTAGGAATTGCGAAACTCCAGACAGGCTGCGCAGCGGATGCGTTGAGCCTCCTTGAGCGGGCGGCTGCGCTGGCTCCGGATCAGGCAAAGATCCAGAACAACCTCGGCATCGCGCTGTTATCAGTGGGCCGGCTTGCTGAAGCAATAACCCGCTTCCGCGCTGCAGGCGAACTCGACCCCGCACTTGCGGACGCTCCCTACAATCTCGGCAACGCTTTCCGCGCATCCAATCGGCTCGAGGACGCCAAGCGCGCGTACCGCGAGGCACTGCGAATCAATCCGGCGCACGCCGCTGCCAATAACAACCTGGGATCGGTACTGCAAGCCCTGGACGACATGGCAGCGGCGGTGGAACAGTACCGGACAGCTGCACGAAATGCCCCGCAGTCACCGGAATTCCTTTCAAACCTCGTCGCAGCGCTTGAGGCCCTCAACCGTACCGAAGAAGCGGAACGCGAAGCTCGGGAACTGCTTCGTACCGCGCCCGACTTTCCCATAGCACGCCTGATGCAAGCGCGCCTCGACCGCCGTGGCGGCCGCCTGGAGGCCGCGCGTACGCTACTCGAACCGGCGATCGCGTCTGAGCCAGCTCCGGCCGAGTTATGTCCCCTGCTTTACGAGCAGGCGCGCGTGCTGGACGAGTTGGGCGAATACCAGGGCGCATTTGCCGCATGCACCCGGGCCAAGGAAGTGCGTGGGCACCTGCCCGACGCCGCACGTTGGGACTTGGCGGAGTACCCGCGGCACGTTGCACGGTATCATGCCTGGTTCACCGCGGAGCGCATCGCGTCGATCCCGGGTTCCCCGGGATACGACACCGCTAGCCCGGTATTCCTTGTAGGGTTTCCCAGATCGGGTACAACACTGATCGAGCAGATGCTGGCGACGCATCCGGGAGTAGCAACAACCGGTGAGCGAACCCCGCTCGACCGGCTGTCGCTTGCACGACGTCCCGAAGGTGGTAGCGGAATGGATCTGCCCGACAGACTCGCCGCTCTGACCGCTGAAGATCTCAACGGATATCGACGCCAGTACTTCGAAATTGCTGACGACGTTATCGGCGCCCCGCTGGGTAACCGAACGCTGATCGACAAGATGCCCCTCAATATCGTTGAACTCGGGGTTGCCAACTGGTTATTCCCCTGTTGCAAAGTCATCGTTGCACTGCGTGATCCGCGTGACGCAGTACTCAGCTGTTATATGCAGAATTTCCAAATGAACCGGGCAATGCAGCAGTTTTCGAGTCTCGAGGGCGCGGCACGGCTTTATGCCGGTGTCATGGGGCTGTGGCGCCATTACCGGAACATATTGACGATGCCGTGGTTGGAATACCGTTACGAGGATCTGGTATCCAGCCCCCAAGCCACCGTCACCGAACTACTCGAATTTATTGGTGAGAAATGGAACAATGCGGTTGACCGGTATGCCGAACAGGCTGCTGAAAACCGCATTCGCACCCCGAGCTATGAAGCTGTTACGCGGCCCATCCACAGCCGTGCCGTTGGACGTTGGCGGAATTACGAAGCTGATCTGAGACCGATTCTGCCGATACTTGAGCCGTTCGTGGATGCGTTCGGCTACGAACCGTCCTGAAGCAGTGCCGTCACCATGCCGGCGAGCGCCAGCGACGCCGTGAGGCCCGGTGATTCGATCCCGTATAGGTTGACGAGCCCTGGCACGCCGTGATCGGCCGGCCCCTGCACGACGAAGTCCTGGGGTGGCGATCCCGGCGGCCCCAGCTTCGGCCGGATTCCCGCGTAACCGGGCTCGAGGGCGCCATCGGGCAGTTCCGGCCAGTAGCGCCGGATGGCCTGGTAGAACCGGTCGCCGCGTGCCGGATCCACGCTGTAGTCGACCGACTCGATCCACTCGACGTCGGGGCCGAACCGGGCGCGCCCGGCCAGGTCCAGCGTCAGGTGCACGCCGAGCCCGCCCGGCTCGGGCACCGGATAGATCAGGCGCCGGAACGGTGCCGGCGTCGCCAGCGTGAAATAGTTGCCCCGCGCCAGCCACTGCCGCGGGACGTGGTCGGCCGGGAAGCCCTCGAGCGACGCCGCGAGCGCCGGCGCCTGCAGCCCGCCGGCATTGACAATCGAGCGGCACGCGAGCCGCATCGGCGACGCGCCGCCAACCCTGAGCTCGATCCCGTCCTCGCCGATCCGGCCGCTCTCGACCGGGCTGTTGAAAGCCAACATCGCGCCGCACGCCTCGGCGTCGCCCTGGTAGGCGAGCATCAGCCCGTGGCTGTCGATGATGCCGGTCGATGGCGACAGCAGGGCCGCGGTGCCGCGCAGCGCGGGCTCCATCTCCTTCAGTTCCGTGCCCGCGACGCGACGCAGGTCGTCGACCCCGTTGGCCGCCGCGGCATCGGCGATGCGCGCAAGTTCCGGCTCCTCGGCTTCGGTCGCGGCGACGATCAGCTTGCCGCAGCGGCGATGTGCGACACCGTGCTCCGCGCAGTACCGGTACAGCAGGTCGCGGCCCGCGACGCAGGTCCGCGCCTTCAGGCTATCCCGCGCATAGTAGATCCCGGCATGGATCACCTCGCTGTTGCGCGAGCTCGTATGGGTGCCGATGGCGCCCTCCGCCTCCAGCACGATGACGTCGCGCCCCGACAGGGTCAGCGCGCGCGCGACCGCAAGGCCGATCACACCGGCCCCGATGACGACGCTGTCGACGGATTCGCTGTCCACCCCGCTGCCCTTCCCTTGCCGGAAATGCCGCTGGCAATGCCGCGGCGGCGATGCTTGAATGGCGCGCCCATGGTCCCCGCCGGTCAAGCGGCGCAAAGATAAGCGGAATTCCGATGAAAGACGATACCTTGCTGACCCACGCCGGACGCGACCCGCAAGCCAATTTCGGGATCGTCAATCCGCCGGTGTACCACGCCTCGACGATCCTGTTCCCGACCCTGGAGAAATTCCGCAACCACGCCGCAGCGTCGGTGCGCTACGGCCGCCGGGGCACACCGACCACCTATGCCCTGGAGGAGGCGGTCGCGGCACTCGAAGGCTGCCACGGCGCGGTGACGGTGTCGTCCGGCATCGCCGCGATCACCGCAACGTTGGCCGCGCTCACCGCCGCCGGCGACCATATCCTGGTGACCGACAGCACGTATCAGCCGACGCGCCACTTCTGCGATACGATCCTGAAACGCTTCGGCGTCGAAACCGAATATTACGATCCGTGCATCGGCGGCGACATCGCTGCGCTGATCCGGCCCAGCACATCGGTCGTATTCACCGAATCGCCCGGCTCGCTTACGTTCGAGGTGCAGGATCTTCCGGCCATCGCCGCCGCGACGCACGCGGCCGGGGCGCTGATGGTCTGCGACAACACCTGGGGCGCGGGCTATTATCTGAAGCCGACGGCGCTCGGCGCCGATGTCGTCGTGCACGCGGGCACGAAATACATCGTCGGCCACTCCGATGCCATGATGGGGCTGGTGGCCTGCCGGGAGGAGGCGTTGTATCGCAAGGTCCGCAGCGAGATCCAGGCGATGGGTCACTGCGCCGGGCCGGACGACGTCTACCTCGCCCTGCGCGGCCTGCGCACCATGGGCGTGCGGCTGCAGCGGCATCAGGAGAGCGGGTTTGCACTGGCGCGCTGGCTTGCCGGCCGGCCGGAGGTCACCCGCGTCATGCATCCGGCGCTCGAGAACGATCCCGGACACGAGCTGTGGAAGCGGGACTTCACGGGCGCCTGCGGCCTGTTCGGCTTCGTAATCGAGACCGACGACCAGGCGGCGCTGGCCGCCATGCTGGACGGCATCAAGCTGTTCGGCATGGGCTACAGCTGGGGCGGCTTCGAGAGCCTGCTGATCCCGACGGAGCCGCAGAAGGCCCGCAGCGCAACCACATGGACGCAGCAGGGCCAGGCGATGCGCATCCATGTCGGCCTGGAGGATCCGGACGACCTGATCGCGGAACTCGAGGCCGGGTTCGAGCGTCTGCGCAAAGGGGGTTAAAACAATGACGGCAGCGCGACTCCTTGCGGAGGTGAAGTTCAACGCCGACGGGCTGGTGCCGGCGGTCGCCCAGCAGCACGATACGGGCGAGGTACTGATGCTGGCGTGGATGAACCGGGCTTCGATCGAAGAGACGCTGGCAACCGGCCGCGTCTGCTACTGGTCGCGCTCGCGCGCCACGCTGTGGCGCAAGGGAGAAACCTCGGGCCATGTCCAGTCGCTGGTCGAGATGCGGTTCGACTGCGACGGCGACACGCTGCTGCTGCTGGTCGACCAGACCGGCCCGGCCTGTCACACCAACCGGCGCAGCTGCTTCTATCGTGCCGTGCGTGACGGCGAACTGGTCACGATTCAAAAGCCCGCGGCGGTGAAGTAGCGGCCAATCCCAGAGTGTCTCCCGTCTCGAACTCCCGTCCAGGTATCGACTGAAATTCCCGCCCGTTTGCCCCCGCCATTCCACAGCCTTCGGCGGATGTCCACGCGTGCCCGGTCGCAATCTCCACGAGACTTTGGCGGCCAACAATGCTGATCGCACAAGTGTTTCCGTCGCGCAAATGCGCGCCGAATTGAGCCGGAGCGAATTGCGCTCAATATCGCGGTTTGTTCCTGTTGTGCGGTAAATTCAAGCACCCTAGGATGCTTGACGTGGAGGGGGTGAAGAATCCCAGTCGTGACGGCATCGTCACGAAACTCGAACAGGTAAGGCCAATCTTTCCGCAGGGGAGGCGACGATGAAACACCTATCCGACGTAACAACAAGCGCGAGTATGGCAATTCTGGCAGTCCTCGCTGGTCTCTCGATCTCTTCGGAGGCCGGGGCCGGACCGCTGAGCTGCGATACCCGAGTCAACAACACCCAGGACAAACTGCAAGAGTGCGTAACGTTAGAGGGGGTGCGCGCGCATCAAGCGGCGTTCCAGGCGGTTGCCGACGCCAACGGCGGCAACCGCGCGGCGGGAACGCCGGGCTATGATGCGAGCGTGGACTACGTCGCCGCGACACTGGAATCGGCGGGATATCACGTCGAACTTGACCCGTTCGACTTCACGTTTGTCCCGCCGGCGACCCTCATACAAACTGCGCCCTTCATCGAGGAGTACGAGACCGGCGCATTCAGCGGTTCGGGCTTCGGTGAGGTGAGCGGTCGCGTTATCCCCGTCGACCTCGCCCTGGGCGCACCACCGTGGCCACTGGACCGGAACGCGTCGACCAGCGGCTGCGAGCTCTCCGACTTCGATGGGCTCGATTTTTCCGGTCCCGCCGACATCGCCCTGATACAGCGCGGGGCTTGCTTCTTCTCGGTCAAGGCCGCCAATGCCGAAGCGGCGGGTGCCGAGGCGGTCATAATCTTCAATCAGGGTAACAGCCCGACACGCCTGGGTCTCATAGTCGGAAACGCCACCAGCTTTCCCGACGGCAGCCCCAGCAATTTGACCGTACCGCTTGTCGGCGCGAGTTTTGACCAAGGGGTTGCGTTGTCCGGAGCCGGTTCTGAAGCCTTCATCAACGTCGACCCTCCGGTGCAGATGATCCAGTACAACGTGATCGCCGAACTGCCTGGCCGCAACGACAGCAATGTCGTTATGGTCGGTGCGCATCTGGACTCCGTGCAGGCAGGGCCCGGTGTTCAGGATAATGGCTCGGGCAGCGCCGCAATTCTCGAAGTCGCCGTTCAGATGGCCAAGGTGCAGCCGTGGAACACGGTGCGGTTCGCCTGGTGGGGCGGCGAGGAATCGGGTCTTGTCGGTTCGACGGCATACGTTAATGGCTTAACGCAGGAGGAGCAGGACGATATCGCGCTTTATCTGAACTTCGACATGATCGGTTCGCCCAACTATGTCTTTTTCATCTACGATGGCGATGATTCAGACGGCGTCGGCGCCGGTCCCGGTCCCCAAGGATCGGCCGAGATCGAAGCTTTCTTCGAGAGCTTCTACGAGGGGAATGGCGAGTTCTACAAGGGTACGGACTTCTCCGGACGGTCGGACTACGGACCGTTCATCGCGGTCGGTATCCCGGCCGGCGGCCTGTTCACCGGAGCCGAGGGCGTCAAAACCCCCGAGGAAGCGTTCGTCTGGGGCGGTACGGCGGGCGACCAATACGACCCTTGCTACCATTTGGCATGCGATACCATTGACAACATCAGCCTGCACGCGCTCGACATCAATTCCGATGCGGTCGCGGCCGCGACGTTGCAGTTTTCCATGAACACCGTTGCGGTCAACGGTATCCGCGGCAAGGGCAACTTCAAGCC
>JBFIFO010000158.1:0-8639 GCA_041602815.1 Alphaproteobacteria bacterium
AGCGCCGCCCGCAGCGCCTCGCGGTCGCGCTTGCCCTGGGTTGCCACGACGATGAAGCCGGAGCCGGCGCGCGGCGCCCGGGCGAGGTCGAAGCCGGCGATGCGCTGCACGGATTTCGAGAAGCCGTCGAGGTCGGACGGGTGCGCCGCCACGGTGACCGCGTGGCCGAGCCGGTGCGCAAGGTCGGCGAGCGCCCGCGCCACCGGCGAGGCGCCGGCGATCAAGAGCGCCGGCCGCGGCAGCACCGGCTCGACGAACACCTCGACGGTGCCGCCGCTGGGGCAGGCGCTGCGGTGGCTCTCAACCCGGTCGTCGCCGTCCGGCGCCGTGTCCGGCTGCACGCGGATCAGCCGGGCCTGGCCGTCGACCAGCGCCTTGAGCCCGGCCTTGCGGACCACGCCCGCGGTGCAGCCGCCGCCGATCCACCCCACCACCTCGCCGTCGCCGCGGATCACCGCCTTGGCGCCGACCCGGGCCGCCGCCGCGCCCTCCAGCCGGACCACGGTAGCCACTGCGAAGGGGATCTCCTCGCCCTTCATGCGGGCCATGCAGTCGATGATGTCCTCGCGCTCGTCGGTCATGTCCTCTCTCCCTCTCGACGCGCCCGCCGGTCCGCCATGACCGGTACCGCGCCGCCCTACAGTCGCGCCAGCACCGGCTCGAGCGCCATCAGGCTCTCCAGATTGTGGGCGGGCGCGAACACGTCGACATGCGGCAGCGCCGCCGCCATGCCGCCGGCCACCGGCCGATAGCCTTGCCAGCCGATCAGCGGGTTCAACCACACCACCTTGCGGGCGCGCCGCTTGAGGCGCCGCATCTCCTCGCCCAGCAGCGCCGGCGCGCCGGTATCGTAGCCGTCGCTCATGACGATCACGATCGAGCGCGAATTCAGGATGCCGGCGGCGTATTCGTCGTTGAAGCGGCGCAGGCAGTCGCCGATCCGCGTGCCGCCGGACCAGCCGCTGGCCAGGATCGCCATGCGCTCCAGCGCGCGTTCGAGGTCGCGCTCCTTCAGGGCCGGGCTGATATGGGCGAGGCGGGTGTGGAAGACGAAGGCCTCGGCGTTGCGGAAGCTGCCGAGGACGCCGCGGACGAAGCGCACGAACAGGCTGCTGTACAGGTTCATCGAGCCGCTGGCGTCGAGGATCAGCACGAGGTTGACCGGCTTCGGGTGGCGCCGGCGGAACCTGAGCTCGAGCGGCGTGCCGCCGTACTTGACGCTGCGGTGGATGGTGCCGCGCAGGTCGGGGACGCGGCCGCGCCGGCGCAGCCGGTGGCGCCGCGTGATGCGGTAGCGCATGCGCCGGGCGAGCCGCTCAGCAAGGTCGTGCACGCGCGCCATCGCCTCGGGGTCGGCGAGGTGCCGCAGGTCGGTCGCGGCCAGCGCCTCGGCCGCGCTGGCGCCGCCGCGCGTGCCCTCGCCCGTGCCGGCATCGCCGCCCGGCGCCCGGATGACGCGGTCGGCGAGGCCCGCCGGGCCGGACGGCGGCACGATCCCCTCGCTGCCGAGGCGCGCGCCGTTGCGCGCGGCCGACGCATTGCTGCGCACCGCCCGCTTCGCGCCGCGGCGCAGCCAGTAGAAGGCGAACAGCTCGTCGAAGCGCCGCCAGTCGGTGCGGGTCGAGCACAGCAGCGCGCGCAGCGCCCAGCCGAATGCGCGGCGGTCCGCGAGGTTGACGGTCCGCGCCAGCCGCGCCGCGTCGAGCGCCTCGGCGATGCCGACCGGAAAACCGTTGTCGCGCAGCAGGCGCAGGAAGCCGACGAGGCGGCGGACGACCGCGGCGCCGCCGGCAGGGCCATTCGTCTCGGTGAGCGCGTTCACAGCACCCGCCCCATGATCGCCTCGACCTTCTCCTGCGGCAGGCTCCGCTGGTCGGCATGGGTCTTCAACAGGCACAGCAGGCTCTCACGCACCGCCGGCGGGTCGTCGCGCAGGTCCTTAAGCTCGAAGCCGGTCAGTGCGCGGGCCCAGTCCAGCGTCTCGGCGACGCCGGGGACCTTGCGCAGATCCTCCCGGCGGAGCGCCTGGACGAAGCGCACGACCTGCGATGCGAGCTGCGCGTCGATGCCGGGCACGCGCGCGCTGACGATGCGCAGCTCCTTGTCCTCGCTGGGAAAGTCGACCCAGTGGTAGAGGCAGCGGCGGCGCAGCGCGTCGCTCAGCTCGCGGGTGCCGTTCGAGGTCAGCACCACATAGGGGATCGAGACCGCCTTGACGGTGCCGAGCTCGGGGATGGTGATCTGGAAGTCGGACAGCACTTCCAGCAGATAGGCCTCGAACTCCTCGTCGGCGCGGTCGATCTCGTCGATCAGGAGGACCGGCGGGTCGTCCCTGCTGATCGCCTCGAGAAGCGGCCGGCGCAACAGGAACTCCTCCTGGAAGACGTGGCGGCGTTTCTCCTCGGGCGAGACGCTTTCGCTCTCCCAGATCTTGATGGCCAGCAGCTGCGCCTGGTAGTTCCACTCGTAGACCGCGGCGTTGGCGTCGAGCCCCTCGTAGCACTGCAGGCGGATCAGCGGCCGGCCGAGCACGGCGGCCAGCGCCTTGGCGACCTCGGTCTTGCCGACCCCGGCCTCGCCCTCCAGCATCAGCGGGCGTTCGAGCCGCTGCATCAGCAGCACCGCGGTGGCGAGCTCCGGGTCGGCGATGTAGCCCGCGCCGGCAAAGCGCCGCTGCAGCGTCTCGCGTTCCCTGCGACTCTTGTCCGCCATCACTCAATTCACTCGTACCGTTGACTGCAAAAAAGCGGCGCGACCTCATGCTTCGAGACGCCCCTGCACCATCGAGGCCGAGCCGTCATTGCGAGCCGCAGGCGAAGCAATCCAGCTTTTCCGGGCACCTGGATTGCCGCGGCGCTCCGCGCCTCGCAATGACGACCCGGCAAACCAACATATAGGGCGAAAAAACACCGGCGGCGAGGCAGCGTCGCCCCGGCCGCCGGCAGTCCTCTCCTCCCTTACCTTCTTCCTGGCCTATTTTTCCAGCCCGAGGTCCCTGCATTGCTGCCATACCCGCCAGGCGGTGTGCGGCATCGGCATGTGGTTGACGCCGTGATGCGCGAAGGCGTCGATGACCGCGTTCGAGAATGCCGAGACGCCACCGACGTTCGGCGATTCGCCGACTCCCTTGGCGCCGATCGGATGGTGCGGCGAGGGCGTGACCGTGAAATCGGTCTCCCACACCGGGGTCTCCACCGCGGTCGGCAGGAAGTAGTCCATGAAGGTCGCACCCTGCACGTTGCCGTCGTCGTCGTAGACGATCTCCTGCCCCATGGCGATGCCGAACGCCTCGGTCAGCCCGCCGTGCACCTGGCCCTCGATGATCATCGGGTTGATCCGCGTGCCGCAGTCGTCGAGCGCATAGAAGCGGCGCACCGCGGTCTCGCCGGTGTGGCGGTCGATGTCGACGACGCAGATATAGGCGCCGAACGGGTAGGTGAAGTTCGGCGGGTCGTAGTAGTCGACCGCCTCCAGCCCCGGCTCGAGGCCCGGCGGCACCCTGTTGTACGCGGCGAACGCGATCTCCTTCATCGACATGCGCTTCTCCGGCAGGCCCTTGACCCGGAAACCGTCGACGTCGAACTCGAGGTCGTCCTCGTGCACCTCGAGATTGTAGGCCGCGATCATCTGCGCCTTGTGGCGGATCTTGCGGCCGGCCCGCGCCGCCGCCGCACCCGCCACCGGGGTCGAGCGCGAGCCGTAGGTGCCGAGCCCGTATGGCGCGGTGTCGGTGTCGCCCTCCTCGATCTCGATGTCGTCGGCCGGGATGCCGGTCTCCTCGGCGAGGATCTGGGCGTAGGTGGTCTCGTGGCCCTGGCCCTGGCTCTTGGTGCCGAGCCGGGCGATCGCCGAACCGGTCGGGTGGACGCGGATCTCGCAGGAATCGAACATGCCGATGCCGAGGATGTCGCAGTTGCGGCTCGGCCCGGCGCCGACGATCTCGGTGAAGAAGGCAACGCCGATGCCCATCAGCTCGCCCTTCGCCCGCTTTTCTTCCTGCTCCTTGCGCAGCCCGGCGTAGTCGACCGCCTCCATCGCCTTCTTCATGGCGGTGTGGTAGTCGCCGCTGTCGTATTCCCAGCCCAGCGCCGAGGTGTAGGGGAACTGCTCCGCCTTGATGAAGTTCTTCAGGCGCAGCTCGGCCGGGTCCATGTCCAGCTTGCGCGCCAGCACGTTGACCATGCGCTCGATCAGGTACGACGCCTCGGTCACCCGGAACGAGCAGCGGTAGGCGACGCCGCCGGGCGCCTTGTTGGTGAACACGCCGTCGACCACGCAATGCGCCGCCGGGATGTCGTAACTGCCGGTCACGATGCTGAACAGCCCGGCCGGCCACTTGCTGGGCTGGGCGTGGGCGTTGAAGGCGCCGTGGTCGGCCAGCACGTGCACGCGCAGGCCGGTGATCCTGCCGTCGGCATCGGCCGCCAGCTCGCCCCTCATGTGGTAGTCGCGGGCGAACGCCGTGGTCGACAGATTGTCGAGCCGCGATTCCACCCATTTGACCGGCCGGCCGAGCACGATCGAGCCGACCGCCGAGCACACGTAGCCCGGATAGGCGCCGACCTTGCCGCCGAAGCCGCCGCCGATATCCGGCGCGATGACGCGGATCTTGTGCTCCGGCAGGCCGGCGATCAGCGAGACCACGGTGCGCACCACGTGCGGCGCCTGGAACGTGCCCCAGATCGTCAGCTCCCCCCTGACCTTGTCCATCGAGGCAACGCAGCCGCAGGTCTCCAGCGGACACGGGTAGACGCGCGGGTAGGTGATGTCCTCGGCCACCGTCACCGCGGCCGACGCGAAGGCGTCGTCGGTCGCGCCGGCATCGCCGACTTCCCAGTTGAAGATGTGGTTGGGATGCTTGCGGGCGCCTTGGCCGACATCGTCCTTTTCCGTCGCGTCCTCGCGCAGCACCGGCGCGTCGTCGTCCATCGCCCGGCGCGGGTCGACCAGGACGGGCAGCGCCTCGTACTCGACCTCGACGGCCTGCACGCCGTCGGCCGCGGCATAGCGGTCCTCGGCGATGACGAAGGCGACCTCCTGGTTCTGGAAGTGCACCTTCTCGTCGGCCAGCACCGCCTGGGTGTCGCCGGCCAGCGTCGGCATCCAGTGCAGGCCGAGCGGGCGCAAATCGTCCGCCGTCAGCACCGCGATCACGCCGGGCACGGCGAGCGCCGCGTCCTTCTTGATCGACTTGACGCGGGCATGGGCATAGGGGCTGCGCACGAAATCGCCGAATACCGTGCCGGGCAGCTGCACGTCGTCGACGTAATTGCCCTTGCCCTGGATGAAACGGGCGTCCTCGACGCGCAGGCGCGACCGGCCCAGCCCGCAGATCTTTTCCTTGCGCTCTTCGACCGGCGCCAAAGCGGTCTCGCTCATCACTCGGCGGCCTCCTTGCCCTGGTTGATCACGGCCGCCGCGGCGCGGACCGCCTTGACGATGTTCTGGTACCCGGTGCAGCGGCAAAGATTGCCGGAGAGGCCCCAGCGGATCTCCTCATCCGTCGGGTTGGGGTTCTCCTGCAGCAGGCGGTACGCCCGGACGATCATGCCCGGCGTGCAATAGCCGCATTGCAGCCCGTGCTCCTGCCGGAACGCCTCCTGCAGCGGGTGCAGCGTGCCGTCGGCCGCGGCCATGCCCTCGATGGTCAGGATGTCGGCACCGTCGGCCTGCACCGCGAACATGGTGCAGCTCTTGATCGACTTGCCGTCGACGTCGACCGTGCAGGCGCCGCAATGGCTGGTATCGCAGCCGATATGCGGGCCGGTCAGGCTGAGTTGCTCGCGCAGGAGATGGATCAGAAGTGTGCGCGGCTCGACCAGCGCCTCGACCGCCTTGCCGTTGACCGTTACGGTGATCTGTGTCTTCGCCATCGCCTCACCCTCCCTGCGCGCGGCTGAGCGCCGCCTCGAGCGCGCGCCTGGTCATCACCCCCGCCATGTGGCGCCGGAACTCCGCCGGCCCGCGCAGGTCGCCGACCGGATCGCTGGCGCCGACCGCGGCCGCGGCCACATACTCGATGGCGGCCGCGTCGACCGACGTTCCGACCAGCGCGTTCGACGCCTCCTCGACATATAGCGGCGTCGGCCCGACGTTCGACAGCGCCAGTGCCGCCGCCGTGCACTTGCCGCCTTCCACGGTCAGCACCGCCGCCGCCGCCGCGGTCGCGTAGTCGCCGACCTTGCGCTTCATCTTCTGGTATGACGCCCCGGTCCCCTTGGGCGGGACGGGCACGCGGATCGCGGTCAGCACCTCGTCGTCGGCCCGCGCCGTGAAGTACGGCGCCTCGTAGTAGCTGCGCGGGTCGGCCTCGCGCTCGCCGTCCGGGCCACACAGAACGTAGGTCGCGCCCAGCGCAATCATCACCGCCGGCATGTCGTTGCCCGGGTCGCCGTTGGCGACATTGCCGCCGACCGTGCCGCAGTAGCGCACCTGCGGGTCGGCGATCAGCAGCGCGGCCTCGCGCAGGATCGGCAGGGCGCCGGCGATCACCTCGGAGTCGATGAGCGCCGCCTGCGTGACCATGGCGCCGATGGTGATGACGTCGCCCGACTTCTCGATGCCGTCCAGTCCGGCAACGTCGCGCAGGTCGATGAGGTGCGCGGGGTCGGCGAGCCGCATCTTCATCATCGGGATAAGGCTGTGCCCGCCGGCGATGACGCGGCCGTCGTCGCCGTACCGGGACAGCAGGGACACGGCATCGCTCACCGTCCGCGGACGGTGGTATTCGAACTGTCCTGGTATCACGTCTCCACTCCCTAGTCCCGCCGCCGCCGCACGGCGCGGCGCCGGCGCCGTTCTGCTTGTTGCTTGCGCCCAGTATCCGCCGCGCCGCGCGCCCCGTGAAGCCGGTTTGGCGCGAACTGCGGCTACGTTGCACGAACTGTGGGTATTGCCGCGCGAATGGCGGCGATCAGAATGGTCGTCGGGGCCCGGCGAATGCTGGCCGCAGTCACGTGGCTTGGAGGCAAGACCCCGCTCTTGAGCATTATCCGTGCAGGTGGAGTCGACTCAGGCCGTCGGCGCGAGACCATGCTTGCCGCTTGTCGACGGCCTGCTATCGTGTGCCGGAGTGAATGGCGGCAGGAGGCGCCGGGCATGTTCGAGATTTTCGAGCGCCTCGACATCGAGGTCCCGGACCGCGGCTTCGGGACGGCGAAGATCCACCTGCGGCACGGCGGCAGCGGGCCGCCGCTCCTGCTGCTGCACGGCAACCCGATGACCCATGTCGCCTGGCACAAGATCGCCGGCGCGCTCGCCGAACGCTTCCACGTGGTGGCCGCCGACCTGCGCGGCTACGGCGACAGTGTCGGGCCGGAGGACGGCGGTGAGGACCACATCAACTATTCCTTCCGCGCCATGGCGCAGGACCAGGTCGACGTCATGGCGGCGCTCGGCTTCGAGACCTTCCAGCTGGCCGGGCACGACCGTGGCGCGCGGACCGCGCACCGCATGTGCCTCGACCACCCGGAAACCGTCACACGCGCCGCCGTCGTCGACATCCTGCCGAACCGCCACATCTGGAACAACGTCTCGAAGGACTGGGCGATGAGTTCGTGGCACTGGCTGTTCATGGCCCAGCCCTACGATTTGCCGGAGCGGCTGATGGCCGGCGTGCCGGCGCGCTACTTCATGGAAAAGAAGCTGTCGAAGAAGGGGATCGGCCTTGCGCCGTTCACCACGGAGGCGTTCGACGAGTACGTCCGCTGCTTCACCTGGAAGACGATCCGCAGCTCCTGCGAGGACTACCGCGCCTGCGTGACCTCGGACCTTGCCATGGACGAGGCGGACTTCGCGGCCGGGCGCCGGGTCGACTGCCCGCTCATGGCGATCTGGGGCGCGCGCAGCCACACCGGGCGAGTGTACGGCGACGTGCTGAAGATCTGGCAGGATTATGCCGCGACGACCGTCACCGGCGGGCCGGTCGACTGCGGCCACTACGTCCCCGAAGAGGCCCCCGAGGCGACGCTGGAGGCGTTCCTCGGCTTCTTCGAGGGCGGTTGAGCGGGGGCGCGGTCGCGGACGTCCCACGGATGCCGCCTGACTGTTTTCGGAAATCAGTTCATAGGCGGCAGCAGGAGACAGCGGATTTCGCCTATTTTATATGAATAGCCGCCGGTGGCGGGTATCCACTTCAAACAGGCCCAGGCCCGACCATCGGGACTGCTGTCGGGCACGACATTGCGCTCCGGCACCAGATACCAGCGCTTGTCTATCTCGACCGAGAACGTGCTGTCATCTGTGACTCGCAGCGCGTCGGTCCGCAGCGGAGAGCAGTCATTGTTCCCGCAGCATGCCTCGTCATCCCTGTTGGTGAGACCCTCAATCCAGTCGTTGCTCGGGTCGTTATCGGCGCGTGTGTCATGGGCCCGAACCTGCGTCAAGCAGAAAGACAACACGACCACCAATAGGATACAGGCTGTGCGGCGGGCGGTGCCGCTCCAGGAGCGATGCCGCGGATCGATCAGCAACCCAGTGATCGATGAAGACATGGTGACCCCCCATGGCTTTTACGACAGGTCGCCTATTGGGCAACCACGAGGTGTTGCGGGAGAGGATATGCCGGCCGCGTCGCGGCCTGCGTCGGGCATGCGTCGCAACGGCGTCGTTAACGTGTCGTCGGCGACATTTTCCGGATG
>JBFIFO010000159.1:0-8605 GCA_041602815.1 Alphaproteobacteria bacterium
CCGCTCCCCCACCCGGCCACCCACAGCGCATGGTACCGTTGGGTGGCCGGGTGGGGGAGCGGGCCGGAGCGAACGATACGAATTAAGACCCTAGGGTTCGCGCCGCAGCCCGTCGCGGCGCCCGTCGGAGGGATGGCCGAGTGGTTTAAGGCGCACGCCTGGAACGCGTGTGGGGGCGAAAGCTCCTCGTGGGTTCGAATCCCACTCCCTCCGCCATTCCTGCTCGTTCGCGCTAATCGTGCCGCATGGCGCCGCCGTGCAGGGCGCCGGGCTTGCCCACGACCACTGCGATGCGGACGGTCCCGGCCCGCTCGAAGGTCAGGACGGCGGCGAAGGTCTCGCCTTCGCTGAGCGGGCGCGCAAGGCTCGTCAGCATGATGTGGAGGCCGCCGGGCTCAAGCGTAACGGCCTCGCCCGGTGCGACCTCGATCGCCGCGACCGGACGCATCCGCATCATCCCGCCCGCCATCTCGCTGCGGTGCAGCGAGGCGGCTCCGGCGACCGGAGTCGACACCGCGACCAACCGGTCCGGCAGAACGCCGCGGTTGGCGACCGTCAGGTAGATGACGCCGGTGTGCACGGCTCCGACCGTTGCCCGCGACCACGGATCGCGGACCACGAGGTCGCCGGCGGCAACTTCGCCGGCCGACGCCGTGCCGGCCAGGGTGAGCAGGATGGCGGCGATCGCCGCGATGGTTCCGTTTCTCATCGGTCTGTTCCTTGCCGGGCCGCGGCAGAGCGGTCCTGCCGCCGGATTCGGAGCCGTGAAGGCCGCGCCTTACCCCGGCCACAGCCCTTCACGGCGCAGATCGTCCTGCGACTGTTCGATGCCGGCGCGCAGGATATCGACCATCTCGTCGATCTGCGAGCGAGTGATGATAAGCGGCGGCGACATCACGCACATGTTGATCAGCGGGCGCACCAGGAGCCCGTTCTCCTGGCAGTGGGCGTCGATGCGCCGGCCGATCTCGTAGTCGAGCTTCATCGGCTCCTTGCTCTCGCGGTCGCTGACGCATTCGACGCAGGCCATCAGCCCCTGGCCGCGCACCTCGCCGACCATCGGGATGTCCTCGAGCTCGCGCAGGCGGTCCTGGAAATAGGGGCTGACGTCGCGGACGTGCTCGAGCAGGCCCTCGCGCTCGATGATCTCGATGTTCTTGAGCGCCGCCGCCGCGGCCACCGGGTGGCCGGAATAGGTGAAGCCGTTGGCGAACATGCCGATCTCCGCCTCCGGCGCGGCCAGCATCCTGACCAGCCGGTCGGAGATGAACACGGCGCCCAGCGGCATGTAGCCCGAGGTGATGCCCTTGGCCGAGGTGATGATGTCGGGCACGACGTCGAACACCTCCTCGGAGGCGAACCAGTGGCCGAGCCGGCCGAACGCGGTGACCACCTCGTCGGAGATGTAGAGCACGTCGTATTTCCGGCACACCTCGAGGCAGCGCCTGTGGTAGCCGGGCGGCGGGACGATGACGCCGCCGGACGCCATGATCGGCTCGGCGATGAAGGCGCCGACCCGCTCGGGCCCGAGCTCGAGGATCTTGTTCTCGAGATCGGCGACCTTGGCGTCGCAGAAGTCCTCGACGGTCATTCCGTCCGGCCGGCGGTAGGGGTTGGGCGACGGCAGCAGGTGGATGAACCCCTTCTCGAAGTCGAGATTGGTCTTGTCGCGCGTCTTGCCGGAGCACGAGGCCGAGAGGTACGTGCTGCCGTGATAGGCGTCTTGCCGCGACAGGATATGCTTCTTCTCGGGCCGCCCGAGGCAGTTGTTCAGGTACATCATGAAGCGCAGCGCCGAATCGACCGCCGTCGAGCCGCCGGTTGTGAAGAACACGTGCTTCAGGTCCCCCGGCGTCAGCTCGGCCAGCTTCTCGCCGAGTTCGGCGGCCGGCGGGTTGCCCAGGCTCCACGGGCTGAAATACGGCATCCGCATCACCTGCTCGGAAATCGCCTGGGCCATCTCCTCGCGGCCGTGGCCGATGTTCATGCACCACATGCCGGCCGGCCCGTCGATCAGCCGGTTGCCGTCGCTGTCGTGCAGGTAGATGCCCTCCGACTGCGCGATGATGGTCCGCTCGATCCTGTCGAGGGTCTTGAAATTCTCCCACGGATGGATCCAGTGGCGGTCCTGCTTGCGGAGCCTGGCGGTATCGAACTTAAGATTGGTGCGCATGGGTCCTTCACTCATCGCGGCGTTGCCTCAGTAATCCGGCGCCGGCGTCGCTCGGCGGCGCGGCGGGTCGAAGAAGGGCCGCGTCACGATCCGGCAACGCGCCGCCGTCTTCTCCCATTTCAGTTCCTTGTTGACGTAGATCTCGGCCCACAGGCCGTCGGACTTGTCGGCCCATGCCGCCTCGAGCGTTGCCAGCGCGATGTTGCGCTTGGCCGTCGGCGACCACATGGCCGAGGTCACCATGCCGACCTGGCGCGCCTTGCCGTGGTAGATCAGCGCATCGCGGGCCGGTTTGCTGCCCTCGATGTCGAGCCCGACGAGGCGGTAGCGCGACCCCGTCTCGCGTTCGCGCAGCAGCGCCCGGCGCCCTGTGAAATGGCCCTTGTCGAAATCGACCAGCCAGTCGAGGCCGAGCTCGAACGGCGAGCGCTGGCGGGTCGGCCGCACCGCCTGGTCGGCGGCGACGAAATCGGCATTGGTCTGGATGAAGCCGGCCTCGATGCGGGCGAGGTTCAGCGCCTGCGAGCCGATCGGCGTCAGCCGGTGCGGCGCCCCCGCCTCCATCAGCCGGTCCCACAGGTCGAGCGCCCGCGCCGGCTCGATCCACAGCTCGTAGCCGAGATCGCCGGTAAAGCCGGTGCGCGAGACGGCGAGCGGCGTGCCGTCGAGGTCGTGCTCGGCGATGCCGAACGGCTTCAGCCCGGCGATGCCGTCGAGCCCCATCGCCTTCAGCACCGTGCAGGACAGCGGTCCCTGCAGGGCGAGGCCGGCGATCGCCTCGCTGACGTCCTCGACCGTCACGTCGAAGCCGAAGGCGCTGTCCTGCAGCCAGGCGAGGTGGCGCTCCTGCGCCTTCAGCAGGAATTCGCTCTCGCCGCGCCGGAACACCGTGCCGTCGTCCAGCACTTTGCCGTCGTCGTTGCACCACACCGCATAGGCCACCCGGTCCGGCTTCAGCTTGCGGATATCGCGGGTCAAGAGGCGGTTCATGTAGCGCTCGGCCTCGGGGCCGGCGATGCGGTACTTGATCATCGGCGAGACGTCGTACAGGCTCGCCGCATGGCGGATCGCGAAGTACTCGGTCGACAGGTCGGTATAGCAGTCGACCGTGGTGTAGCCGGCCCAGCGCGCCCACGCGTTGGCCTGGTTCAGCGCCGAGGTGCGCGCATGGAACGGCGTTTCCAGCAACGGCGCCTGATAGAGGGGCTTCGCCGTCATGTCGCGCCCTCCGGTGCCGGCGTCGCCAGGATCCGCTGCGCCGCGTTCATGCCGGCCGCGCCCATGACGCCGCCGCCGGGATGGGCGCCGGCGCCGCACAGGTAGAGGTTTGCGATCGGCGTTTCGTACTGCGCCCAGCCCGGCACCGGCCGCAGCATCAGCATCTGGTCGACGGCGAGGTCGCCGTGGTGCCAGTGGCCGCCGGCGATGCGAAAGTCGCGCTCGATATCCTCGGGGGTCAGCAGCTGGCGGCCGACGATGCGCCCGGCGAGGTCCGGCGCGTAGCGCGCGATCGCCGCGACCACGTGGTCGGCGAACGCCTCGCGGTGCGCCGCCCAGCCGCCCGCAAGCTCGCGCGGCGCGTACTGGACGACGGCCGACAGCACGTGCCCGCCATCGGGCGCCAGCGTTGGGTCGTGCAGCGTCGGGATGGTGATCTCGATCGCCGGTTCGGCCGAGTATTCGCCGTATTTCGAATGGTCGAAGGCGCGCTCGACGTAGCCGATGTCCGGTGCGATCACGAGGCGGCCGCCCAGCGCGCCGCGATCGAGGCCCGCGAAGTCCGGCAGGTCGTCCAGCGCCAGGTTCAGCTTTGCGGCCAGCCCCTTGCTGCGGAAGCCGTTCACCTGCCGCAGGAAGCCGGTGTCGAGATGCTCCGGGCCGACGAGGTCGAAGAAGGTGGTCTTCGGATCGGCGCTGCTGATCACCGCATGGGTCCGCAGCACGTTGCCGGACTCGAGCTCGACCGCCGCCGCGCGATCGCCCTCGACGACGATGCGCCGCACCGGCGCGCCGGTCCGGATATCGGCCCCGAAGGCCTGCGCCGAAGCGGCCAGCGCCTCGGTGACGGCGCCCATGCCGCCGGTTGGGATCGCCAGGCCGAGGCGGCCGCCCCTCGCCTCGCCGGCCAGCCGATACAGCCAGGTGAGCACGCTGCCCGGCGAGCGCGGCCCGAAATTCGTGCCGAGCACGGCGTCGAAGGCCAGCACGCCCTTGAGGCGGGCATCGCCGAGCTCGTCGTCCAAGAGGTCGGCCGCGTTCATGTTGACGATGCGCAGGAAGTCCCGCATCTCCGCCTTGCCGAGCAGGCGCAACGCGAGGGCGAGGCGTGCCAGCGTGATGCGATCCTGCCAGCTCTCGCCGGCGAGCCGCGGCGGGGTGCGGCCGAGGAACGGATGCAGTGTCCCGGCCATGCGCAGAAGCCGCTTGCGCAGGCGCCGCCAGGCGCGAGCGTCCTCCTCGGGCACCTCGCCGAGGATCCGTTTGCCGCTCAGTGTCAGGTGGTTGCCGTCCGCAGCCAGCGCCACGGTCGGCAGCCGGCGGGCCGCGAAGGCCAGCCCGTGCCGGCGCAGCTTCAGCCTGGAGCGGACCCGCGGATGCAGCAGGTGCAGGATGTGGGCGCAGGCCGGCGCCGTGTAGCCGGGCGCGATCTCGGCGTTGCGGGCCGCCCCGCCGAGCTCGTCCGCCGCCTCGACGACCAGCACGCTCCGCCCCGCCTTCGCCAGGAAGGCCGCGCAGACGAGGCCGTTATGACCGCCGCCGATGACGATGGCGCCGTATTTGCGGTCCGCGGTCATGCCCGGCGTCCCGCGCGCAGATCGGCGATGACCTCGCGCGCTGCATTGGCGCCGGGCGCGCCCATCACGCCGCCGCCGGGATGGGTGCTGGAGCCGCACATGTACATGTTGCGCACCGGCATGCGGTATTGCGCATAGCCGGGCACCGGGCGGTTGAACATGATCTGGTCCATCGTCAGCTCGCCCTGGAAGATGTTGCCCTCGGTCAGGCCGACCTCCTCCTCGAGCTCGTGCGGCGTGCGCACCTCCATGTGCAGGATCAGGTCCTTCAGGTCGGGGCTATACTCGGCGAGCATGTCGATCACCGTCTTGCCGAAGGCGTCGCGCTTCTCCGGCGTCCAAGGGCCGTCCGCCAGCTTCGGCGGCACATACTGCACGAAGACCGACATGTAGTGCTTGCCCGACGGCGCCATCGTCGGGTCCATGATGCTGGGGATCATCAGGTCGACATAGGGCCGGCGCGACCACGTGCCGTTCTTCCAGTCGTCGTAGGCGCGCTCGAACGATTCGATCGTGTCGGTGACGTGCAGGTCGCCCTGCAGGGCGGGGCAATCCGCCGGCACGCCGCGCCAGGTCGGCATGCCGTCCAGCGCGATGTTCAGCTTGCCGGACGAGCCGCGGATCTTGAAGTTGCGTGCCGCCTTGACGAAACGCGCCGGCAGGTCCTTCTCGTCCATGGCCTCGAGGACGGTGCGCTTGAAGTCCATGCTGGAGACCACCGCGCGGGCGCGGATCTCCTCGCCGCCGTCGAGCGCCACGCCGACCGCCCGGCCCCTCTCGACCATCACCCGGGCGACCGGGGCGTCGGCGCGGATCGCGCCGCCGGCGGCCTGGAACGCGGCGGCCAGCGACCGGCTGATCGCCCCCATGCCGCCGCGCGCGAAGCCCCAAGCGCCGATCGTGCCGTCGACCTCGCCCATGTAGTGGTGCAGCAGCACGTAGGCCGAGCCGGGGGAGCGCGGGCCGAGGCCGGTGCCGATGATCGAGCTGCCGGCGAAATGCGCCTTGATGAGCTCGGTCTCGAAATACCGGTCGAGGAAGTCGGCGATGCTCATCGTCCAGAAGCGGATGGTGTCGTACATGCCGGCCTCGCCGAGGTCGCGGAAGGCGCGGCCCAGCTCGAACAGCCCGCGCAGGTTGCGCGGCCGCAGCGATGCCGGGTCCGGAGGCGGCTTCATCAGCATCGGCCGGATGAAGCGGCACTGGCGCATGACTGCGGCGGCGTAGCGGTCGTACGATTCGGCATCGCGCAGCGAATGGCGGGCCAGCTCGCGCCGGTTCATGTCGTGGTCCTTGTAGCTGGCGATGTAGTCGCCGTCGCGGGTCATCGTCAGCCCGCCGTTGTACGGGGTCACCTGCAACCCGTATTTCGGGAGCTCGAGCTCGCGCATGATCTCGGGCCGCATCAGGCTGCTGACATAGGAGCAGTTCGAATAGGTGAAGCCGGGGTGGAGCTCGCGGCTGACCGTCGCGCCGCCGAGATAGGGATTGCGCTCGACGACGAGCACGTCGAGCCCGGCGCGCGCGAGATACGCGGCCGCCGTCAGGCCGTTGTGGCCGGCCCCGATCACGATGACGTCGTGGGTCTTCATGCTCCCTGTCTGCCCGGGCTGACGCAGGCTTCGATCTACGAGACGCCGCGAGTGTAGCCCGGTGGCGCTGGCCCCGTCCAGACCGTTGAATGAAAATTCAATCAATTAGGAGGGCTACGTTATTGCTATCTTGCAGTTATTTGCAATAGCCCCTATCGTCGTCGGTATGGACAGGGCGAGAGCAAGGACGGGGCCGCGCGAGGGCATCAAGGCCCTGCGGCGGGAACAGCTGATCGATGCGACGATGCGGACGATCGCGCGGCATGGTTTCGCGCGGACGACGATGGCGCAGGTCGCGAAGGCCGCCGGCCTGTCGCAGGGAATCGTCAATTTCTATTTCAAGACCAAGGAAGCGCTGCTCTACGAGACGCTGGAGCATCTCGCCGAGGAGTACGAATCGCTGTTGCAGTGTGCGCAGGACAAGGCGGGTCCGGATCCGGTGGCGGCGCTGGACGCGATGATCGAGACCGATCTGGGGCCGAACGCCTGCACCCCGGTCAAGACGGCCGTATGGCTTGCCTTCTGGGCCGAGTCCCGCGGCCGGCCGAAATACCGCCAGCTCTGCCGCACGCTGGCGGAAACCTACCACCGGCAGGTCCGCGACCTGTGCGCGGAGCTTGTCGAGCGCGGCGGCTACGACGGGCTCGATGTCGAGACCATTGCGCGCAATTTCAACGCGATGGTCGACGGGCTGTGGGTCGACCTTGCGATCGACCCGCAAACCTTCGACAGGGAGCGGGCCAAGCACGCATGCCGGGCCTACTTCGCGGGGTTCTTCCCCGCCGAGTTCGCGCCGCTTCTGGCACGAGAACGCGACAGGCATAGACGCGCAGGCTAGTTGGCGGCACACTGAAAACCAACCCACCGAATCAGAGATCGGGAAGCCAATCTGGAAAGGGAGACCGAACATGGAAAAAGAACGATTGCTGGATGGACTGAGGGCCGGCACGCTGAAGCGGCGCGACATGCTCAAGGGGCTGGGCGCGCTGGGCATCGGGTTCACCGCGGTCCCGTTCATCCCGGGCCGCGCGACGGCCGCCGGACAGGCCCAGTATTTCACCTGGGAAGGCTACGAGATCCCAGAGCTGCACGGCCAGTACATCAAGAAGTACGGTGCCGGGCCCGACGCCTCGCTGTTCGCCGACGAGGGCGAGGCCTACCAGAAGATGCGCGCCGGGTTCACGCCCGACGTGATCCATCCGTGCTCATACAATGTCAAGCTGTGGCGCGAGAGCGATCTCATCCAGCCGATCGACACCTCGCGGCTCTCCAACTGGGGCAGCGTGATCAGCTCGCTGAAGACCATCGAGGGCACGCGGCATGACGGCAAGCAGTATTTCGTGCCGTTCGACTGGGGCAACACCTCGATCCTCTATCGGACCGACCTCGTCGACGTCAAGGAGGAGTCGTGGGGCCTGTTGTGGGACGAGCGCTACAAGGGCCGCCTGTCGACCTTTGCCGGGGCCAACGAGACCGTGCCGTATGCCGCGGTCTACGCCGGCGTCGACCCCTGGAACATGAGCGACGCGGACCTTGCCAAGGTGCGCGATCTGCTGGTCAGGCAGCGCCCGCTCATCCGCTTCTACGCCGATGACGAGACGTCGATCGAACAGGCGCTCAAGGCCGGCGAGATCGTCGCCGGGACGACCTGGAACAGCTCCAGCATCGCGCTCAAGAGCGAGGGGCTGCCGGTCCGGTTCATGAATCCCAAGGAGGGCATCATGACCTGGGTGTGCGGGCTGGTGATTCACAAGAAGGCCGCGAACCTGGATAAGGCCTACGACATGATCGACAGCATGCTGTCGACGGACGCCGGCAAGTACATGATCGTCGATTACGGCTACGGGCATTCGAATGCCAAGTCGTTCGACGCCGCCGGCGACGACGCGATCACCGCGGCCGGCCTGTCGCGCGATGCGGAGGCGTTTCTGAAGGCGGGCGTGTTCAGCCGCGAGTTCAAGGACCGCGACGCGGTGCTCAAGATGTTCGAAGAGGTCAAGGCCGGCCTTTAGGCGGGCTTGCAGGACGGCGGCGGACGGGCCCCG
>JBFIFO010000160.1:0-8558 GCA_041602815.1 Alphaproteobacteria bacterium
GAGACCACCACCGGCGTGTGGCAGCGCATCGACGGCGTGCGCGTCCTGGTCGAGGACCTGGCCGCGATCGACGCCCATGCGCAGCGCCTGCCGAAGACGTTGATCCCGCGCCTCGTCCGGGCGACCGGCACGGCCTCGCGCCTCGTCCGGCGCATGACGCCGAAGAAGGCCCGGAGCACCGCATGACCGGGCAACCACGCCGATGACCGCGGCGCCGCTCCGGGTCCTGCTGGTCGGCGCCGGCGGCGCCTTCGGCCGGCTTCTGGCGGAGGGGCTGGCGCGCGAGCCGGGCATCCGGCTCGTCCTCGCCGGCCGGACCCGTGCTTCGCTCGAACGGCTCCGCGATTCGCTCGACGGCGCGGCGGAGGTCTGCCTGCTCGACCGCGACCGCGTCACGCCGGCCGACCTGCGGGCGTGCGCCGCCGCGGTCGTGATCGACGCCGCCGGCCCCTACCAGGACAGCCGGACGGCGCTCATCGAGGCCGCCATCGACGCCGGCTGCCACTCTATCGACCTCGCCGACGGCCGCGAATTCGTCGCGAATGTCCACCGGTTCGGCGCCGCGGCCCAGCGGGCCGGCGTCGCCGTGCTGTCGGGGGCCAGCTCGACGCCGGCGCTGTCGCATGCGGTGCTCGACGCGCTGACCGAGGGATGGCAAAGGATCGATGCGCTGCGCGTCGCGATCTGCCCCGGCAACCGCGCGCCGCGGGGGCTCTCGGTGGTGCGGGCGATCCTGTCCTGGGCCGGCCGGCCGGTGCCAGTGTTCCGCGACGGCGGCTGGACCGTGGCGCCGGGCTGGAGCGGGACGCGCCGGCTGGATTTTCCGGGACTGGGCCCGCGCCTTGCGGCCCTGTGCGAGACGCCGGATCTCGACCTGCTTGTCGCGCGCTACCGGCCCCGCGTCACCGCCGAGTTCCTGGCCGGGCTGGAGCTGCCGGTGCTGCATCACGGCCTCGCCTTGGCGACATGGCCGGTGCGCAAGGGGTGGCTGCGCTCGCTGGCGCCGCTGGCCCGCCCGTTGCGTGCGCTCGCCGCGCTGCTGCGGCCCCTCGGCAGCGACCGCGGCGGCATGGTCGTCGAGGCCACGGGACGCGATGCCGAAGACCGGCCGGTGCAGGCACGCTGGTCGCTGGTCGCCGGGGCCGGCAAGGGCCCCTACGTGCCAACCCTGCCCGCGCTCGCCCTCGTCCGCCGCATCCGCGACAAGCGCCTGTCGTTCCGCGGCGCGGCCCCCTGCACCGGGATCCTGACGCCAGAGGATTTCGCCGCCGATTTCGCGCGGCACGGGATCACGTCAGCGACGGAGATGCGGGCGGAACGGGGCCTGGATTGCCGCGGCGGCTGCGCCGCCTCGCAATGACGATCCAGTGGTCGCGGAACCGGTGCAACCGCCCGGCACGTACCTTACGCTGCCCCCCTCAATACCCCTCATCCAGCAGGGGGAAGGCGCTGAGGACGTGTGGGTCGGTCACCGGCGGCGCGGGGTGGAGATGGCTTTCGTCGAGCTCCGCATACGCGGTGACGCCGAGCAGGGCCAGGGCGATGCGGGTCTCAGCCTCCAGCAACTCCAGCGCGCGCACGATCCCCGCCGCCCCGGCGGCGCCCGCGGCGAGGCCCTGCAGGCGGCCGATGGCGACGGCATCGGCGCCGCGTGCCATGGCTTTCACGACATCCGTGCCGCGCATGATGCCGCCGTCGAAGATGATCCGCGCACGCCCCGCCACTTCCGCGACCACCTCCGGCAGCACGTCGAGGCCGCCGCGCCCGTGGTCGAGCTGGCGACCGCCATGGTTGGAGACCCAGACCGCATCGATACCGTGCGCGACGGCGAGCGCCGCATCCTCGGCCGTGGCGATGCCCTTCAGCATCATCGGCACGGGGCACAGGTCGCGCAGGCGCTTGACGTCGTCCCAGCTGAACAGCGCCTGGTTGGCATCGCCGGTGACCTGCAGCCGGCCGGTGGTGACGTGGCGCTTGGCGATGTCGCGCTCGCGCCGGCTGTAGGCGTCGAGATCGACGGTCAGGCAGAAGGCGACGAAGCCGGCATCGACGGCGCGGCGCAGCTGCTCATCGACCCAGGGCGGGTCGCCGCGAACGTAAAGCTGGAAGATCTTCGGCGCGTCGGTCTCCTGCGCCACCGCCTCCAGCCCGGGCTCGCAGACCGAGCTGAGAACCTGGATGGTGCCGAATTCGGCGGCGGCGCGCGCGGGGATAAGCCCGCCGCCCGCAACGATATCCTGCATCGAGCCGATCGGCGCCAGCAGCACCGGCAGGCGGAGCCGGTGGCCGAACAGCTCGCCGCCGCTGTCGATCTTCGAGACGTCGCGCAGCACCCGCGGCCGGAAGGAAATCGAGTCGAGCGCCTGGCGGTTGCGCTTCACCGTGGTCTCCGTCTCGGCGCCGCCGATCACGTAGTCCCAGTGCTCGGGCGCGAGGTTCCGGCGCGCCGCCGTGACGATCTCGTGCAGCGTCTGGAAATCCGCGGACTCAGCCATGCACCGGCCCCGCCAGCACGATCACCGCATCGCGGTCGGCATAGAGGTAGTCGCCGGGGTCGATGGCGATGCCGCCGAAGTTCAGCTTCTCGTTCGCGCGCCCGCCGGCGCCGCGGCGCGGCGGCATCGCCGTGGTGCCCAGCGCCTTGACGCCGAAATCGAGCTCGGCGAATTCGTGGCTGTCGCGGATCGCGCCGTTGAACACGAGGCCTTCCCACCCGTTCTCGAACGCCGCAACGGCGATGTTTCCGCCGCACAGCGCGCGCCGCATCGAGCCGCGGCCGTCGATCACCAGCACCTTGCCGGCGCCGCCGGACTTCAGCACGTCAAGGATGCCTTTGTTGTCCTCGAACGTCGCGAAGGTCACCACCTCGCCATGGAAATGCGCGCGCGCCGCGAAGTCGCGGAACTGCAGCTCGCAGACCCGTGCCTCGCCGTGATCGTCGCAGATATCCGCGGTGCGGATGGTGTCGCCCTGTCGCGCCATGCCGGTCAGTCCCCCGTCGTACGTGCCGCCGCACTATACAGGACATTCGCGCACCGTGAAGCGGGCTGCGCCGGTCCGGCGAAAGACGGGGCCCCGTCCACATGGAACGGGGCCCGAACCCTTTGCTGGCCGGCGCGCAGGCGCCGGCCGCGCACGTTCCGCGCCAGGCGCTACGGGACGATCTGCGTCTTCTTCGGCGCCTGGATGGCGTCCTGCAGATGCTCGGCCGGCAGGACGCGGTTCTTGCCGTCGCGCTCGATCTGCAGGCGGCAGGTCTCGCCGACCTGGACGACGCGGTCGCCCTGCAGGAAATCCTGGACGTGGGTCTGCTCGGACCCGTCGGCCAGGATGATCGAGTACTCGACGCCCTTGCGGGTGTGCAGCTGGTCGGAAACCTGCCGGCCCGCCGCGCCGCCAGCCACCGCGCCGACCGTGGCGCCGCCGACCGTGGCAATGCTCCGGCCCGTGCCGCCGCCGACCGTGCTGCCGAGAAGGCCGCCGGTCAGCCCGCCGGCGATCGCGCCAACGGCCTCGCCCTTCTCGCCGGAATCGTCATCGCGGATCATCACCTCGCGGACCTCGAGCACGCGGCAGCGCACGATCCGCTTCGACGAGCCGACCTCGCTCGACCGGTACAGGGAATCGCTGACCTTCGGGCTGGTGCAGCCGGCGGCCACGACGGCCGCGGCAAGGACCGCGCCGGTCAGGAAGCGCGCAGCGATATGTCGATCTTTACTCATCAGTCCCTCCCGGACAAATGGTTCTAATATTCAAGGCGATATAGCCAAACGAATTGTCGCGCCGAAATGGCCCGCCCTCGCCGGGCCGGAACCGTGCGGCGGAACTCTAGCGGCGGCAGCTTAACACAAGATGAACGGACGCACACGGACCAACCGCGTCGAAGCGGTGCGATCCGTGCTGTCTGCCGCAACAAAGAAATAAATTGCAATTAAGGCGAAATTTGGCCGCAACAGTCGAGATTTCCGGCCCGGTTCATTTCTTTTTTACAATTCTGTTGACATAAAGGACTCGGGTCAGCAATGTGCCGACCGAATCCTTGCTAACGAAGTGATTCGATTGGACTCTTTCGGGTACCGGTAATAATTCGATAACTTCCATGAAGAAACTGCCTACAGTTTTAGCTATCCTCGCCGGCGCCACCGCGCTGTCCTTTGCGGGGGTGACCTCGCTGACGGGCCCCGGCGCGGCGGACGAAATCCCGATCCTCGACGCCAATGCGGAGAACCAGCTGCCGGCTGCACAGCCCGCCGCCTATTTCTCCGCCGACAGCGCTGCCGAGGCGGCGCAGCTGACCGCGACGTACCAGCGGCAGTTCGTGGTCGGCAACGGCGATACGCTGATGGCCCTGCTGGTCGACAACGGCGTCGCGCGCGGCGAGGCACACACGGCGATCACCCGGATGAGCGAGGTGTTCAAGCCGCGCTACCTGAAGCCGGGCCAGGAGATCGTCCTGACCCTGCGGCCGGCGAGCGCGCCCGAGGCCGCCGACAGCCTGGTGTCGATGAAGCTTGTCGAGACCGTCGAGCGCGAATACGTCGTGCGCCGCGACGGCGACGGGTTCCTGGCGGAGACCGTGGACCATCCGCTGGAGGTGGAGATCGCGGCGGCGGAAGGCCGCATCGAGATGAGCCTGTTCCTGGCCGGCGAAGAGGCCGGGGTGCCGCCGGCGGTTCTCGCCGACCTCATCCAGATCTACAGTTTCGACGTCGATTTCCAGCGCGACATCCGCAAGGGCGACGGCTTCACCGTGATGTACGAGCGCTTCGTCGACGACAGCGGCGCAACGGTCCGCACCGGCAACATCCTGCGGGCGTCGATGACGCTGAGCGGACGGGAACGTTCGCTGTACCGCTTCGAGACGGCCAGCGGCACGGTCGACTTCTTCGACGACGACGGCAAGAGCGCCCGCCGCTCGCTGATGCGCACGCCGATCAACGGCGCGCGGCTGAGCTCGGGTTTCGGCAACCGCAAGCACCCGATCCTCGGCTTCACCAAGCTGCACACCGGCACCGACTTCGCCGCCCCGCGCGGCACGCCGATCTACGCCGCCGGCAGCGGGACCGTTGAATATGCCGGCCGCAACGGCGGCTACGGCCTCTACGTGCGGATCCGCCACAACGGCACCTACAAGACCGCGTACGCGCATATGAGCGGCATCGCCCGCGGCGTGCGCAAGGGCACGCGCGTCCAGCAGGGCCAGGTCATCGGCTATGTCGGCTCGACCGGGCAATCGACCGGCAACCACCTGCATTATGAGGTCATCCGCAACGGCAAGTTCATCAACTCGCGCCGCATGCACCTGCCGTCGGGACAGCAGCTCAAGGGCGACGAGCTCGAGGCCTTCCTGTTGGCAAAGGAGACCGCCGACGTCCAGTTCGCCATGCTGCTGCGCAAGGACGTCGAGTTCGCGTCGACCGCGGCGCCGGGCGCGACCTGCGAGGGCCCGGAGAGCGCTCCCTGCTGAGACGGCGGCCGGCAACGCGATGACGGGGCTGGACCGTCGGTCCGGCCCTTTTTGCAGAGCATTGTCCGCCCAGATGGAATCGGTTCCGGCCGGCAGCGCGACCTCATACTTCGAGACGGGCCTTGCGGCCCTCCTCAGCATGAGGCTCCGATGTTTGTGTCCTCATGCTGAGGAGGTTGCGAAGCAGCCGTCTCGAAGTATGAGGTCGCGCCGATATTGCCGAGCCCAATTTACCGGATAGCGATTTAGCGCAGCGGATGGCCGTCCTGATGCGCGGGCGAAAGCCAGCCGATCAGCGGCGGCGGGAAGCCGGTGATCCGGCCGTCGTCGGCGAACTGCAGGGTCGATTCCGGGATGTCGCGCGCTGTCAGTTCCGCGACGGCCCGCAGCGCGGCGCCCGACGGATCGAGCCGGGGGATGCCCCAGCCCTCCTGTCGGATACTGTGGATGCGCGCCGCCAGCAGGCGCCCGTCCGCGGTCGACAGCTCCAGGTCGACAACCGGCGCGATGCCTGCAAGGTCGCGCAGGTTGAAGCGCCCGTAGGTCCAGAAATTGCCGAGGCTGTAGGCGATGAAGCGGTCGCGGTAGACCTCCACCGCGCGCGGCACGTGCGGGCCGTGGCCGAGCACCACGTCGGCGCCGGCATCGATGACGTCGTGCGCAAAGCGGTAGACGTCGCCGCGCTCCTCGCCGTGGAAGATCTCCATCTCGCGCGGCACCCGCGTCATGGTCGCGCCCTCGGCACCGCCGTGGAACGAGACGACGACGATATCGTGGGCAAGGTCGAGCCCGCGCACGATGTCCTGCGCGCGGCCGTGGTCGTTTATGCTGACCGTCTGCCAGTTGGGCGCGAAGGCGGCAAGGCCGACGCGGAGCCCGCCGGCCAGCACGATCGTTGCGGTGCGCGCCCCGGGTTCGTCGACCCCGGCGAAGGCGATGCCGTTGCGGGCCAGCGCCGCCATCGTCGCCGCGCGTCCCGTCTCGCGGAAGTCGCCGCTGTGGTTGTTGGCGAGCGACATCGCATTGAAGCCCATGTCGCGCAAGATCCCGGCGTGGAATTCCGGGCTGCGGAACAGGTAACAGGCCTTCGGGTTGCGGCACGGCTTGCGCTCGACGTCGTCCGGCCCGTCGAACAGCGTCCCCTCGAGATTGCCGAAGGTGACGTCGCCGCCGCGCAGCAATTCGAGGAGGTCGCGGCCGATCATCGACGCCAGGTCGGCGCCGGGCACGAGGTCGGGATTGAGGTGCTTTTCCTCCGGGAAGCTGGTCCCCAGCATGACGTCGCCGACGCCGATCAGACGTACCGTCGGCGGCACGTCGGGCCCCGCGGCGCCCGGCCCGAACGGCGCCAGGCCTGTTGCTTCCGGCTGTACCGCCGCCGGCGTCGGACCGCCGCCGCAGGCCGACAGCAATACTGCCGCAGCCAAGAAACCGGCCGCCGGAATTCCCCTGATCGAAATCATGCCTGCTCCCGCTGGCGTGTCGTCGCACTATGTCGGACGCTCGCGGACGGGGCAAGCGCTGCTACGCGGCCGCTAGACTCGAATTCGGCGCCCTTTCTCCAGCCGTCTCCCGGGCCGGACGGGCGCCATTTCCGCGCCCGGCCCCGGCTGCGTTACGGACTCGCGGAACGGAATCATCGCTCCCCGCCACGCAAAGCGGGTTATCTTTGGCCGGCCTTCTTGCCCAGGCTCGACGCCAGCAGGGCCAGGCCAACGGCTACGAACAATGCGGCCACGGTCCTGGGCGCCTCCGCAAGGCCAGGCCAAACCGCGTCGAATGCCGTCGATTTCTGAAGCATCGTCCAAGCGACAAACGCGATCGGCGGAATGAATACACGGAACCAGTCATACTTGTCCCTCTTTCTGAACCGTGGCACCAGGTAAAGAACCATGCTCAGGATCAGCAGACCGAAGAATGCGTATCCCAGCGTCGCCGGCTCGGTAATCGTCGTAACCGCGTTTCCGTCCGTACCCGCCTTTGTTTCGGTCGTGAAGGACAGGATCACCGCGTGCAGCGTAAGGACCTCCGCCGGTATCAACGCCGCCACCGTGTCGATGTAGTTCCTGATATTTGGCTGGGACGTTGTCGCACCGGTATCCGGCGGCTGTTGATCACGCAACGTCGTCAGGGCCGCATATGCCAGCGTGCTCATGTGTCGCCTCTCCTGTGAATTCGCGGACAGTACCGCGGACCGGCTGCGCAAGATGCGGTTCCCGGCTTCCTGGGGCGGGACATCCGCGTATTCCCGGTTGCGCCGCGGCAGCGTCCATGGCGGGCCACGACCACATCCAGGCAATACAACCTGAATGCGGTGCATGTGCCGAATTATAATCGTTATTGTTTCCGTCTTTGTACTGCTAATTGATTCGTCGCGCTCGATGATAAGCCGTGCAACCGCGCCCGAACCGCACCGGCATCGGTATGGTTCCCTAACCGTTTGCGCCCGGTGCCGCCGTCCCGGTCCTGGCGGGCAGGCCCGGCGCGGCCGGCCGGCGCCGATCGGGCAGCGGCCCTACGCCGCCTTGGCCTTGACGCCGTTGATCACGAGGCCGTCCTTGCCGGCGCCGACGCGGACGGTCTCGCCGTCGGCGATGGCGCCCTCGAGGATCATCTGCGCGAGCCGGTTCTGCAGCGCGTTCTGGATGACGCGGCGCAGCGGCCGCGCGCCGTACACCGGATCGTAGCCGGCATCGCCTAGCCAGGCCTTGGCCGAATCGTCCAGCTTGAGCTTGATCTTGCGGTCGGCGAGCAGCGCCTGCAGCCGTCCCAGCTGGATCTCCACGATGCCGGTCATGTGCGCGCGGGTCAGCCGGTGGAACAGCAGGATCTCGTCCAGCCGGTTGAGGAACTCGGGGCGGAAGGCCGCGCGCACCACCTCCATGACCTGGCCGCGCACGGCGGACGAATCCTCGCCCTCCGGCTGGTTGGCCAGGATCTCGGACCCGAGGTTTGAGGTCATGACGATCAGCACGTTGCGGAAATCGACGGTGCGGCCCTGGCCGTCGGTCAGCCGCCCGTCGTCGAGCACCTGCAGGAGCACGTTGAAGACGTCCGGGTGGGCTTTCTCGATCTCGTCGAACAGCACCAC
>JBFIFO010000161.1:0-8532 GCA_041602815.1 Alphaproteobacteria bacterium
GCGCGCTGTCCCCGCGCACCCGCAACGCCCAGGTCGGGATGTACCAGGCCGGCGAAGGCGACGTGGTCGATGTCCATGTTGAGGCCCATGCCGATGGCGTCGGTCGCCACCATGTAGTCGACCTCGCCGGCCTGGTACATCCCGACCTGGGCGTTGCGGGTGCGCGGGGACAGCGCGCCCAGCACCACCGCGGTGCCGCCGCGCTGGCGGCGCATGGTCTCGGCGATGGCGTAGACCTGATCGACCGAGAACACGACGACGGCGCTGCGCCGCGGCAGCCGCGAGAGCTTGGCCTCGCCGGCATAGCTCAGGGTCGAGAAGCGCGGGCGGCCCTCGACCTGCGCCTGCGGCACCAGTTTCTTGAGCAGCGGTCGCATCGTGTCGGAGCCGAGGAACATGGTCTCGTCGAGGCCGCGCGCGTGCAGGATCCGGTCGGTGAAGACGTGGCCGCGCTCCGGGTCGGCGGCGAGCTGGATCTCGTCGATGGCAAGGAAGTCGACCGGCCGGTCGAGCGGCATCGACTCGACGGTGCAGACGAACCAGCGCGGCCGCGGCGGCACGATCTTCTCCTCGCCGGTGACCAGCGCCACCGAATTGCGGCCCTTCAGGGACACGATGCGGTCGTAGTTCTCACGCGCGAGCAGCCGCAAGGGAAAGCCGATCATGCCGGTGGCATGCCCGAGCATGCGGTCCATGGCGAGATAGGTCTTGCCGGTATTGGTCGGGCCGAGCACGGCCCGGATCCGGCTCGGATCGCGGCGAATCGACATGGTTGTGAAATAGGATCACGCGCGGCGAATCCCAAGGCAAGGGAAATCGTTTCACATTGGCGCTATGGCCCGGGCCATGGCCCGCCGCTATAGTCACCGGACGCAGTTTCGAACGGGACGACCCCTTGGCGCAAGAGACCTCCGTCGTCGGCGATCCGGGCGCGAGCCTGCTGCTCACCGACCTCTACCAGCTGACCATGCTGCACTCCTATTTCGAGCATGGCATGACCGATATCGCCGTGTTCGAGCTGTTCTTCCGCACCCTGCCGGCGCGGCGCGGGTTCCTTGTCGCGGCGGGGCTCGAGCAGGCGGTCGACTTCCTCGAGCAGGCGCGCTTTACCGAGCCCGAGCTCGACTGGCTGGCCCAGAGCAAGCGCTTCCCACGCGGATTCATAGACCGGCTGGCGGAGCTGCGCTTTACCGGCAACGTGCACGCGCCGGCGGAGGGCACGGTGCTGTTCGCCGACGAGCCGGTCATCCGCGTTGTCGCGCCGCTGCCCGAGGCGCAACTGGTGGAAACCCGCCTGATCAACATCCTGCATTTCCAGACGCTGATCGCGTCGAAGGCGGCGCGCATGGTGCTGGCCGCGCCCGGCAGGCGGCTGATCGATTTCGGCCTGCGCCGGGCGCACGGGGCCGAAGCCGGGCTGATGGCGGCGCGGGCGAGCTACATCGCCGGCTTCGCCGGCTCGGCGACGGTCCCGGCGGAGCCGCGCTACGGTGTTCCGATCTACGGCACCATGGCGCATTCGTTCATCCAGGCGCATGACAGCGAGGAGGCGGCGTTCGAGAACTTCGCCCGCTCGCGCCCGCAATCGGTGATCCTCTTGATCGACACCTACGATACCGAGGCGGGCGCCGAGAAGGTGGCGAAGCTGGCGCCGAAGCTCGCGGCGGACGGCATCACGGTCGCCGGCGTGCGCCTCGACAGCGGCGACCTTGCGGACCACGCGCGCAAGGTGCGGGAAATACTGGACGGGCACGGCCTTGGCGAGGTGTCGATCTTCGCCAGCGGCGGCATCGACGAGGACGCGCTGCAGGCATTCGCGCGCGACGGCGCGCCGATCGACGGCTACGGCATCGGCACGAGCCTGACCACCTCGTCCGACGTCGCGGCGCTCGACTGCGCCTACAAGCTGCAGGAATACGCCGGGGTGCCGAAGCGCAAGCGCTCCGAGGGCAAGGCGACGTGGCCGGGGCGCAAGCAGGTGTTCCGTACCTGCGCCGCCGACGGCACGATGGAAGGCGACGTGCTCACGGTCGAGGGCGACCGCCAGGACGGCGCGGCGCTGATCGACCCGGTGATGAAAGACGGGCGGCGGCTCGGCGCGCTGCCGGCGCTCGATGGGGTCCGAGCCCATTGTGCCGCGGAGCTCGCCCGGCTGCCGGAGGCGCTGCAGCGCCTCGAGCCGGGCGCGGACTACCCCGTCACCGTCGCCGAAGCGCTGCGCGACCTCGCGCTACAGGTGGATCGGGAAACGCAGTAAGGCAGCTCTGTGTGAGTGCTTCCTATTTTGCGTTGGTGATCTTGGCGATCTGGGCCAGCTCTTCCGGAGTCGCCTTGCTGATCACACGCTCCATCCCCTGCTCGGCGATATTCCGCACTTCGTCGGATGTGGCGGAAACATGCGCCTTCCCATACCAGCCAAAGGCCATGGCATTGTTTGTCCGCTCGCCGTTGCCCTCCTCAAAGATCCGGGCTGCCATAAGGCAGGCGTCTTCGTGGCCTTTGCTTCCCGATTCCTGGTACAGGGACAGGGCAAAGCTGACGTCCTGCTTGACGCCGATGCCGTCCTCGTACATCCGGGCAAGATTGAATAGCGCAACTGTATGGCCTTGCGCGGCCGCAAGTCTGTACCAGTGCACCGCCTTCTTGTGGTCCTGCTGAACGCCGATCCCTTCATCGTACAAGAATCCCAGATTCGATCTTGCCTGCGGATCGCCGGCCTTGGCAGCCTTCTGCAGCCATTTGGCGGCCTCCGCTTCGTCACGGTCCACGCCCTCCTCGTATAGGAGCCATCTTGCCAGTTCCACCTGCGCCGACACGTGGCCGCGCTCTGCTGCCCGCCGGGCGAGATCGAGGGCCTTTGCGGGATTCCTCGCCACTCCCTGGCCCTCCATATGCAAGGTCGCCAGCGCTATCTGACTTGTCGGGTTGCCGGCCTCGGCCAACGGCTCGAGAATCTTCAGGGCCGTTTCGTGGTCGTTCTCTTCCAATGCGGACAATGCCTCGTAGTGCTGCCTGGCAATGGACCGTCGGCGGGTTAGCCATTCGAACATCGATAATCCTCCGCTCTCGAAACACTGGAAACCTCGCATCCGAGTGCCAAGTGTGCATGATTGGCGGTAATCGATGAGAGGCCAACGTTCTTTTTGAGCACTGCCCTGTATCGCGATCGAAAACCATGTGGCCATGATGGCGCAACCGGAGCGGAAGGTTGCAGTTTCGGCTCTGCACCCGGTTTCTTCGCCAACCTTCGCCGGGTGGCCCAAAATTGGGAGCCGTTATGAGCAAGACCCGAACCGAGAGCGACACGATGGGCAAGGTCAGAGTGCTGGCCGACCGCTACTGGGGGGCGCAGACGCAGCGCAGCCTCGAGAATTTCCCGATCGGCGCGGAGCGCATGCCGGCGCCGCTGATCCGCGCGCTCGGCATCCAGAAGAAGGCGGCGGCGCTGGCCAACATGGAACTGGGCGAGCTCGACCAGCGGATCGGCGCGCCGATCGTACAGGCCGCGGAGGAGGTCATCGACGGCACGCTGGCAGACCACTTCCCGCTGGTCGTCTGGCAGACCGGCTCCGGCACCCAGACCAACATGAACGCCAACGAGGTGATCGCCAACCGGGCCATCGAGCTGCTCGGCGGAAAGCTGGGTTCGAAGGACCCGGTGCACCCCAACGATCACGTCAACCGCGGCCAGTCCTCCAACGATGCCTTCCCGACGGCAATGCACATCGCGGCAGTGCTGGAGATCACCGAGCGTCTGCTGCCGGCGCTGACCCGGCTTCACGATGCGCTGGCCGGCAAGGCGGAAGAGTTCGCCGACATCGTCAAGATCGGCCGCACCCACATGCAGGACGCAACGCCGCTCACGCTCGGCCAGGAGTTCTCGGGCTACGCCGCGCAGGTCGAAGCCGGCATCGCCGGCGTCGCGGGCGCGCTGCCGCGCCTGTACGGGCTGGCGCAGGGCGGCACCGCCGTCGGCACCGGGCTGAATGCGAGGGCAGGTTTTGCGGAACTGTTCGCCGAGAAGGTGGCGGAGCTTACCGGCCTGCCGTTCGTTTCCGCGCCGAACAAGTTCGCGGCGCTGGCTGCGCATGATGCGATCGTCGCGGCTTCCGGCGCCTTGAACGTGCTGGCGGCGGCGCTGATGAAGATCGCCAACGACATCCGGTTCCTTGCCTCCGGCCCGCGCAGCGGCCTCGGCGAACTGATCCTGCCGGAGAACGAGCCCGGCTCCTCGATCATGCCGGGCAAGGTCAACCCGACCCAGGCCGAGGCGCTCACGCAGGTGTGCGCGCAGGTCATCGGCAACCACACGGCGATCACCGTGGCCGGGGCGAGCGGCCATTTCGAGCTCAACGTCTTCAAGCCGGCGATGGTATACAACCTCTTGCAGTCGATCCGGCTGCTGGCCGACGCATCCGGAAGCTTCGCAGCACGCTGCGTAGTTGGCATCGCGGCGGACCGGGCGCGCATCGCGGCTTCGGTCGAGCGCTCCCTGATGCTGGTCACTTCGCTCGTCCCGCATATCGGCTATGATGCGGCGGCGAAGATCGCGAGGAAGGCCCATGCCGAGGGCACGACGCTGAAGGCGTCCGCGCTGTCGCTTGGTCTGGTGACGGAGCAGCAGTTCGACGACTGGGTGCGGCCGGAGCGGATGCTCGGCCCGACGGAATAGAGACGGCGGGCGCGAAAACCACCGCCGGCAGACAACGGAAGCGAGCCATGCTGAAGCACGAACTACGCAAGGAAGAGGGCATCCTCATCGTCCGCCCGGAGGGGCCGCTGTCGGCTGACGACTTCACGCATATCGCGGCCGACGTCGACGCCCATATCGAGGCGCATGGCAAGTTGAACGGGCTGATGGTCCACGCGCGGCGCTTCCCCGGCTGGGAGGATCTGTGGGCGGTGATGAGCCACCTGAAATTCGTGCGCGCGCATCACCGCAAGATCCGCCGCGTCGCCGTGGTCAGCGATTCCGCGATCCTGCAGTTTGCGCCGAAGATCGCTACCCATTTCGTCAGCGCCGAGATCCGGCAGTTCCCCTACAAGGCGAGGAAGGAGGCGCTGGCGTGGCTCGGCGCGGCCGGCGAGCCCGCGGCGACGCAAACCGCCCCACCGTCCGGTTCTACATCCTGAACTTGCCGCCGACGATCTCGACCTTCTCGACGTCCACGCCGTCGAGCACGCCGACCCCCTCGACCCAGATCCGGCAGTCCTTGCAGACCGCGGATTCCTCGCCGCCGGCGGGCAGCGTGAAGGTGTATGCGTTCTCCTCGTCCCCGGTGACGATCGTCACCTCGTAGTCACGGCTGTCGCCATTGCGAATGTCCAGTGCCCACGACGGGCCGGCGAGCAGCGTCGCCGCGGCGGCAACGGCAATCATAGTCGGAATGCGTGTCATGATCCTCCCTCCGGTGCACTTGGCAAAATCAGTCGCGCGCAGCGGCTCGTGTCATGCGCCGCGGCGACCGGTTCGATCGCGTTGTCGGGCCCGTCCGCACCGTCGGCCAGGAATCCGGATTCCGTTCGACCCAAGTGCCGTCCGCCCGCCTGTTCCTCGTTTCTTGTCCCGTCCCGACTGCGGGCCGGTCCGGGTTCGTTGCGAAAACAGTATTGGCTGTGTCGTATGAGGACAAGTGTTTCGTGGCCTGGCACGGTGCGGGGCCCGCATGCGCTCGAGCGGGATATTGCCTCGGGCCGGCCGATTGGGCAGGATCGTGGACGGGCGATCGCCCGACAACGGGCCATTCCCGGCCCGACAGCCATCGTACGCATCGCAAAGGGGACGCCGCTTGCCACAGGACAGCATCGTGATCGTCGGGGCCGGCATCTCCGGCCTGTCCGCGGCCTGGTTCCTGCAGCGCAAGGGGTTCGCCGTGCGCGTGCTGGAGGCCGGTGACCGGGTCGGCGGCGTCATCGAGACGGCGACCGTCGACGGCTACCTGATCGAGCGCGGCCCCAACTCGACGATGCAGAAGCCGGGCACGCCGGACGATGCGCTGGGCCGCATCGTGGAGCAAACGGGCCTTGCAGAGCGGATGCTGGAAGCGGCGCCGGCGGCGCGCAAGCGCTTCGTCATGCGCGGCGGCAGCCTGCTGCCATTACCGCTCTCGCCGCCGTCCGCGATTGGGACGAAGCTGTTCTCGTGGCCGGCCAAGCTGCGGCTGCTGGCCGAGCCGTTCATCGGGCGCGCGCAAGACGAGGAGACGGTGGCCGAGTTCGTGACCCGGCGGCTCGGGCGCGAATTCCTCGACTACGCGGTGGGCCCGTTCATCTCGGGCGTCTATGCCGGCGATCCGGCGAAGCTGTCGGTGCGAGCGGCGGTGGCGCGGATCTATGCGCTGGAACGCGACCACGGCTCGCTGATCCGCGGCGCGATCGCGCGGCGCAAGCTGAAGGGTGCGGGCATGCCGGCGGGGCGGCTGGTCTCGTTTGACAAGGGCATGGCGGTGCTGCCGAAAGCGGTCGCAGACGCGCTGCCGGCCGGCGCGGTGGTGACGGGTTGCCGGGTCGGCTCGCTGGCGCGGGACGGCGATGCCTGGCGCGTCCGCTACGTCGGGCCCGAAGGCGCCGCCGAGGCCACCGCCCGGCACGTGCTGCTTGCGGTCCCGGCCGGTCCGGCGGCGCAGCTGATTGAGAAGCTGGCGCCGGCGGCCGCGTCGCTGCTGCGTGCCATTCCCTACGCGCCGATCGTCGCCGCCGGGCTCGCTTACGGGCGCGAGCAGGTCGCGCATCCGCTCGACGGGTTCGGCTTCCTCGTGCCGCGCGTCGAGGGCGTGCGGACTCTGGGCGGGCTGTTCTCCAGCACCCTGTTCCCGGGCCGCGCGCCGGACGGACGGGTCCTGATCACGGCGTTCGTCGGCGGCACCACCGACCCGGACGCAGTGGCGCTGGACGACGATGCGGTGACCGGGCTGGTCGCGGCCGACCTTGCTGCGGCGCTCGGCATCGCCGGTTCGCCGGGGCCGGTGCTTCTGTCGCGCTACAGGGCGGCGATCCCGCAATACACGATCGGCCATCTCGATCGCGTTGCCGGCATCGATGCGGCGCTCGAAGCGCTGCCGGGGTTGCACATGCGGGCCAGCTGGCGCGACGGCGTATCGGTCGCCGACTGCGTGCGCAACGCCGAGAAATTTGCCGAACGTCTCGCCTGAGCGCGATACGCGGGACGGGCGCTAGTTCAGGTAGCGCAGGAACCGCTCGCTGCCGGGCACGACGTACAGATTGCCCCAGGCGTCGTAGCAGCCGGTTCCCTGGTATTCCGCCAGGTGGCCGTTGACGTAGCCGGTGCCATAGATCGCGCGGCAATTGCGGGGCGGTGGCGGCGGCACGTAGACCGCGGGCGGCGGCGCCACGTAAACCGGGCGCGGCGTGGCCAGATGGCCGATCAGCGCGCCGAGCAGCAGCCCGCCCGCGAACACCGCGGCGCCGTCATGGCGATAAGACTTGTGGTGGCCGTAGTACGAGTAGTGGCCGTGGTGATGGCGGTGGCCGTAGCCGCCGGCCATGGCCGGCGCGGCGAGCGCCAGGGTCGCAAGGATCGCCAGCACGGCGACGGTCTTCTTCAGCATCGCAACCTCCTGTCACCCCCCGCGACGTATTATAGCAGAGCGCGGGTCGTGCAACATCCCTATCCCTCGCCGGCGAGCAGCGGCACGAAGGCGACGGGAAGACCGGGCTCGACCTGCAGCTTGCCCGTCTCGTCCTTCGCGACGACGGTCAGCGTCTGCTCGAAGCGGCCGACGCCGATGGGGACGACCAAGCGGCCGCCGCCGGCGAGCTGGTCGACCAGTGCCTGCGGCATGGTCGGCGCCGCCGCGGTCACCAGGATGCCGTCATAGGGCGCTTGCTCCGGCCAGCCGAGGCTGCCGTCGCCGTTCTTCACGTGCACGTTGCCATAGCCCAGCCGGGTCAGCCGGTCCGCCGCCGCCTCGGCCAGCTCGGCGATGCGCTCGACGGACCACACCTCGGCCACCACCGAAGCCAACACCGCGGCCTGGTAGCCACAGCCGGTGCCGACCTCGAGGACCCGCATCTGCGCGTACGGGTGCAGCAAGTGGGTCATTGCGGCGACGATATAGGGCTGCGAGATGGTCTGGCCGCGACCGATCGACAGCGGCCGGTTGTCGTAGGCGTAGGCGCGCTCCCATTCGGGTACGAACTCGTGCCGGGGTACGCTGGCCATCGCCGCCCGCACGGCCGGGTCGAGCCGGTCGCTGCCGAGCCAGCGCGCGGTCTCGCGCACCTCGAGATCGATTTCGGCAAGAAGCCGTTCACGCGCCGCGGCAAATTCGTCCTGCATCGCGCGTCAAGCCCGTGTCGGGGACCGGAGCCAGCCCTCCGGGCGGCTTCTTGCGGCTGTCCGGTGCATTGACCTCATTGCGATTCGCACATACCGCCGTTCGATGGCGGCTGCCCGCGCGTTTCACTCAAACTCGAAATTGTCAAACTCTGCGATCAGCCAGCGGCTGCCCGCATTCGTCAGAGTCACCGCGCGCTGGCGCACAATGGCACGGCCCCTGTCGTTTTCGCTCA
>JBFIFO010000162.1:0-8438 GCA_041602815.1 Alphaproteobacteria bacterium
CTGGTGCGTGTCGCAGAGTACTGCAACCAGCTGCCCATCCATCCCCGCCATCCCTATGCCGGCGAACTGGTGTTCACGGCGTTCTCGGGCTCGCACCAGGACGCGATCAAGAAGGGGCTGGCGGCCCAGCACAAGTCGAACAGCGGCGTGTGGGACGTTCCCTACCTGCCGCTGGACCCGGCCGATGTCGGCCGCAGCTACGAGGCGGTGATCCGCGTCAACAGCCAGTCCGGCAAGGGCGGTATCGCCTACCTGTTGGAGCAGGATTACGGGCTGGTCCTGCCGCGCCGGTTGCAGATCGAGTTCAGCCCGATCGTGCAGGCGATTGCCGACCGCACCGGCAAGGAGCTCTCCGCCGCCGACATCTGGCGCGTGTTCGAGACCGAATACCTGGCCCAGGAGGGACCGTACGCGCTCGTCGACTACCAGACGCTGCCGGACCGCGCCGTACGCGGCCAGCGCGCGCTCACGGCGACACTCCGGGTCGACGGTAAGACGCAGGAGATCGCCGGCTGCGGCAACGGCCCGGTCGATGCCTTCCTGGACGCGCTGGGCCGCCATCGCGGCAACGGCATCCGCGTCGTCGATTACCGCGAGCACGCGATCGGCCACGGCGCGGACGCCACGGCAGCCGCCTACGTCGAGGTCGCGATCGACGGCAACGGCGCACTGTTCGGCGTGGGCATGGACACGAACATCGTCATGGCCTCGCTGAAGGCGATCACCAGCGCCGTCAATCGCGCCGTCGCCAGGGGCCTGATCGACATGTGACGGACGCCGCGGTTGCACCGGCGCCGCGCCATCGGGCGGCGCCGGTGCGGCACGGCGGTTCGGCAGCACGCCCTAGAGCGTGCCCTCGATGACGTAGCGAAGGATCCGCACCACCTGCTCCGGCGATTCCGCGGTGGCCAGCGCGGCACCGTCGACCTCCTTGAGAGCGTGCGTCAACGACGGGTCATGCAGGGTCACCACCGGGGTGCCCAGCGCCGCCGCATATCCGGCGTCGAAGGCTGCGTTCCATTGCCGGTACTTGTCGCCGAACCGGACCACCACGACGTCCGAGCGCTCGATCATCGTGCGCGTGCGGATGGCATTGAGCTTGGCCCCCTTGTGATCCTTCCAGAACGGATCGCTCTCGTCGCCCAGAATGGCGACGCCGCAGTCGTCGCTCGATGCATGGTCCGTGACCGGCGCCAGGAACTCGACCGGCAGACCCGCCTCGCGCGCCCCCGCCTCGATCCGCTCGCGCCAGTCAGTGTGGATTTCGCCCGACAGATAGACCGTGAGTTCCGGTTCCAATTCGTCCTCCTCGCAGGTGTCCAGTTCGCGGTGCCTTACGGGTGCGCACTATTCCGCACGGCGTCGCAAATTTCCACCCCCAGCTACGACCGACGGCCGATACGACGACGAACTGTCCCGGTACCGTGTCCGACGGCACCGCCAGTCGGCCCGCGGCGGCGCTTTGCACGACACGATGGCCCTTTTCGGCGGGTGCGTTCGGTGGTAACAAGCGAAACCGGAATTCGGATACTTCCCCGCCAACTCTGTCCGGCCATTGGCGAAACGGAGGTTTTGTGGCCAAGGAAGACCTGATAGAACTTGACGGCACCATAAAGGAACTGTTGCCAAACGCGACGTTCCGCGTTGAGCTCGATAATGGCCATGAGGTGCTCGCACACACTTCGGGCAAAATGCGCAAGTTCCGCATCCGCGTTCTGGCGGGGGACCGGGTCACGGTCGAGATGACGCCGTATGACCTGACCAAGGGCCGCATAATCTTCCGCTACAAATGACGAGGCCACGATGCTCGGGACACTCCTCAGAGGGCTGGGAACACTGATCGGCTGGACGGCGCGGCTCGGACCGGCGGTGGCCGTCGGCTCGCTGTTCTTCGCCCTCGACGGCGGGCTCAGATGGCTCGGGCTGCTTGGTCTGCCGCTGCTGCTTCTGGCACTTCGCCACCGCAACCTCGGATGCGGGCCGCGCGGCTGTAATCTCGCCGGCGAAAAGGTGCCGGGCCATTGGCCGGCGCCGTAAAGCGCTGAGGCGCGGAGCCGGCGGTGGCCACTGGCACGCACGCGCGGCTGCGGCGCGCCCTCGTCAAGGCCTGCCGTGCCATGAACCGGCTGGGCATAAACCAGGGCAAGGCCGGCAATGCCAGCGTTCGCGTCCCCGAGGGCCTGCTGATTACACCGAGCGGCCTCGCATACGACCGGATGAAATCGGAGGATATCGTCGTCATCGACGCGCAGGGCCAACCAAGCGGCGACGGCGTGCCGTCGAGCGAGTGGCGGTTCCACGTCGACATCTGCAGAAGCCGGGCGGATGTCGGTGCCGTGCTGCACGCCCATCCGCCGTTTTGCACCGCGCTGGCTTGTCTGGGGATGGACATACCGGCCTTTCACTACATGGTGGCGGTGGCTGGTGGAGATTCGATACGCTGCGCGCCCTACGCCACGTTCGGGACACAGGCGCTGTCGGACAATGCGTTGCGCGCACTCGACGGGCGGCAGGCGTGTCTTCTCGCCAACCACGGCATGATCTGCGTTGCCGATGACGTCGACGCTGCCCTCGACCTCGCCGTCGAGGTCGAGACACTTGCGCAACAGTACTGGCGCGCCCTGCAGATCGGGACGCCGAAAATCCTGCCGCCCGATGAAATGCGGACGGTGCTCGAGAAATTCCGGACCTACGGCAAGAGCTGACCGGGCTCGCTCATCCCATGCCGTTCGCCATGGCGAGCTTGACCGCCTGGGTACGGTTGGACACGCCGATCTTCCGGTAGATCCGCCGCAGGTGAAGCTTGACGGTGACTTCCTCCACGCCAAGCTCCTCACCGATTTGGCGATTCGAGATTCCCTTGACGAGCGATGCCAGCACTTCCGCTTCGCGACGCGACAGAGACTTTTCGGTGATGAACTGCGCCGCATCGCGCGATGCCGTCTGGATCGACGCCGTCCGGCGCGCGATCTTTTCATACAGTTCCGCCGGAATGAATTTCTCGCCGACCTGCATGAGCTTGATGGCATGGAAGAACGCCGGCGCCGACAGGCTTTTCGGAATGAACCCGGCGGCACCGCGTGCCAGCGCACTGGATGCGACCTGCGCATCGTGAACGCCGGAAAATATCGCGCAGGGAATTTGGGGAAACCGACCCCGGACCTTATCGAGTCCCTCGATCCCGTCCATCCCCGGAAGATCGTAGTCCAGCAGAACGATCTCCACCGCGCCATCCTGGTCCATCGCCTCCATGGCGTCGGACAACGACGCGGCATGCAACACCTCGGCGCCGGATTCGTTTTCCCGGACCAGCTGGGCCAGCGCGTCTACCACCAGCTGGTGGTCATCCGCTATTAGTATTTTCATCCCTTCCTCGACCTTAGGCTTGCCACTTTTTCACCATTGCAGGCTTCATTGCCCGATTTTGGATATTATGCCAGTATTCTTGTGATTTTGGGCCGTCGCAGCATACAGCAACTCGGGAATAAGGGGAGACAATATACCAGAGTATCTATCGAAATATTAAAAATTGGATAACCAACCGCGCCGGGGGCGCCGCGGCGCAACCTCCGGGGCCCGCAGGTATAATCGCTGCGGCCTGTGGTCGCAGGCATTTCGCCGGCCTTGAACGGATGCGGAAAAATCTTAGCTGCTGTCACGGCGTCCCCGCCGCACCCCCTCGACGCCGCCACGATGTCAGTGAACGAAAATTCGGGAGATTCCAAGGTGGTTCGAACCATCCTCGCCCTCGTCGTGTTCGCCCTTTTGGCGGCACCGGCGCTGGCCCAGGCTGAATATGCGGTCACGGTGCAGGATGTGCCCGACCGCAAAGCGGTGTTCGCTACGGTTCAGAGCGTCGACGTGGTGGCCGCGCGCGCGCGTATTGGCGGCACAGTCCGCGACCTGTCGGTGGATGAGGGGTCGGCAGTACGCTCCGGCCAGACGCTTGCAATCGTCGAGGACCCGAAGCTGGGTCTCCAGCTCGCGGCCATCGATGCCCGCATTCGGTCGCTCGAGGCGCAGAAAGCTCTGGCGCGCGTGGAGTACGATCGGCTCAGCGCCCTGCGCAAGTCCGGCACGATCAGCCAGGCGCGGCTGGACGAGTCGCAGACCAACCTCAACGTGGTGACCGGCAACCATGCGGCGCTGATCGCAGAGCGCGCGGTGGTGGCGGAGAGCCTGGCCGAAGGCGCGGTGCTGGCGCCGGGCGACGGCCGGGTCCTGCGGGTCTCGGTGACCGAAGGGTCGGTGGTCCTGCCGGGCGAGGCCGTCGCTATCATCGCGGCGGAGCGTTATGTCCTGCGCATCGAACTGCCGGAACGGCACGCGCGGTTCATTCGCACCGGCGACGAAGTTCTGGTCGGTGCGCGCGGTCTCGCCGTGGACGCGGAAAACGACGTCCGCACCGGGCGCATCACCCAGGTCTACCCCGAAATGAGCAACGGGCGGGTCATCGCCGATGCCGAGGTTGCCGAGCTGGGCGATTACTTCGTCGGCGAGCGCACCCGCGTCTATGTCGCCACCGGGCAGCGCCAGGCGATCCTGATCCCGCCGGAGTTCCTGCAGCGGCGTTACGGCGTTACCTACGCGATCGTCAAGGACGCGGGCGAGGTCATGGTCCAGCCGGGGCAGCGCGCCGGCGCGGAGATCGAGATTCTATCGGGGCTCAGGCCCGGCGATGTGCTGCTGAAACCCTAGACCAGCGGGCCTCGACATGGATCTCGGCATCTCCGGGCAGCTGACCCGATCGTCGATCGCCTCGCCGCTGACGCCGCTGCTGCTGATCGCGGCGATCATGGTCGGGCTGCTGGCGCTTTGGGTTCTGCCGCGCGAGGAAGAGCCGCAGATCAGCGTGCCGATGGTCGATATCCTCGTCGCGGCGGACGGGCTGAAAGCGGAGGACGCGGTCGAGCTGGTCACCAAGCCGCTGGAGGACATCGTCAAAGGCATCGACGGCGTCGAGCATGTGTACTCGCAGTCCCAGGACGACCGCGTCGTGGTCACCGCCCGCTTCTTTGTCGGCACGTCGGCGGATTCAGCAATTCTGCGGGTGCATGAGGAGATCCGCGCGAATCTCTCCAGCATCCCGCTGGGGATTCCGGAACCGCTGATCGTCGGCCGCGGCATCAACGATGTCGCGATCCTGACCCTGACGCTGGCGCCGCGCGGCGACCTGCCCGACGATCTGGCCGCGCGGTGGGACGACAACGCCCTGTTCCACGTTGCCGAAGAGCTGCTGCACGAGCTGATCAAGGTCGAGGATGTCGGCCTCACCTATATCGCCGGCGGCCGGCCGGATCAGGTCCGGGTCGAGCCGGATCCGGAACGGCTGTCGCTGTACGGGGTTACGCTCAACCGTCTGGTCGAGAAGATCGAGAACGCCAACCGCTCCTTCGTCGTCGGCAGCATCCGCCAGGACAACGCCCACCTGCCCGTGGTCGCGGGACAGACGCTCAGCGGCGTTCCCGATATCGGCCTCCTCGTGATCAACACGGTCGACGGGCGGCCGGTCTACGTCAAGGATGTCGCCGATATCGTCGTCGGAGCCGCGCCGCTGGAGCACCGATCCTGGCATTTCGAGCCGCGCGCCGATGGCACGCTGCAGTTCCTGCCCAGCGTCACCCTGGCCCTCGCCAAGCGGGAGGGGGCCAACGCCGTGGTCGTCGCCGACCGGCTGCTGGAGCGCCTCGAGATCGTGCGCGATGAGCTGATCCCCGGGGAAGTGGCGGTGCATGTGACCCGCAATTACGGCGAGACGGCCCAGGAGAAGGCAAACGAGCTGTTGCTGCATCTCGCCATCGCGACCATCAGCATTGCGATGCTGATCGCTGTCTTCGTCGGCTGGCGCGAGAGCGGCGTCGTGCTGGTAATCATCCCGACCACCATCCTGCTGACCTTCTTCGCCTCCTGGCTGATGGACTACACGATCAACCGCGTCAGCCTGTTCGCGCTGATCTTCTCGATCGGCATCCTTGTCGACGACGCCATCGTCGTGGTCGAGAATATCGTCCGGCACTGGCGCATGAAGCCGGGTGGCGACATCGTCCAGACGGCGATCGAGGCGGTCGCCGAGGTCGGCAATCCGACTATCGTCGCAACCCTGACGGTGATCGCCGCCTTGTTGCCGATGATGTTCGTCAGCGGGCTAATGGGTCCCTACATGGCGCCGATCCCGGCCAATGCCAGCGCCGCCATGCTGTTCAGCTTCTTCGTGGCGGTGATGATCGCGCCCTGGCTGCTGCTGAAGATCGGCGGCGGCAAGCATGCCGGGGCCGGCGGCGCGGGTGCCGGACACGGTCATGGCAGCCGCATGGGCCGGCTCTACCGCCGCGTTGCGGCGCCGTTGCTGAAGAACAAGGCCCGGTCCTGGATATTCCTGCTGACGGTCGGCGTGGCGACGGTGGCGGTGACGGTGTTGTTCGCGACCCGGTCGGTGACGGTCAAGCTGCTGCCCTTCGACAACAAGTCCGAGCTGCAGGTGGTGGTTGACCTGCCCGAAGGCGCCAGCCTCGAGGCGACCCAGCGCGTGCTGATCGATGCGGCGCGCCGCCTGGCCGACCTGCCGGAGCTATCGCATATTCAGGCCTATGTCGGGACCGCCGCACCGTTCAATTTCAACGGCCTGGTACGGCATTACTATCTTCGCAGCCAGCCGGAGATGGGCGATTTGCAGGTCAATCTGCAGCCGAAGCACGAGCGCGACCGGGAAAGCCACGAGATCGCGCTCGATATCCGCAACCGGCTGAAGGGTCTCGAAGCACCGCCGGAAACTTCGATCAAGGTTGTCGAGGTGCCGCCCGGCCCGCCGGTGCTCTCGACCCTGCTGGCGGAGATCTACGGGCCGGACGCGGCCACCCGTCGGGCCTATGCCTCCAAGGTTCGCGAGGCCTTCGAGGCGGTGGATTTCGTGGTCGATACCGATGACAGCTTCGGCCATCCGACGCAGCGCCTGCGTATCGCCATCGACCAGGACAATCTGGAATTCCACGGTGTCGAGGAAGAGGCCGTCTATGACACCGTCGCGGCGCTATTCGGCGGCATCAGTGTCGGTTATTCGCACCGCGGCGGCGGCGCCAATCCGGTCGAAATCGCGATCCGCCTGCCCCGCTCCGGCCTCGGACTGGGCGAACGTCTGCTCAGCACGCCGGTGCCAGGTCACAGCGGCATCGTCGAGCTTGGCGATGTCGTCGAGTTGCGATACGAGGAGGCGACCTTCCCGCTGTTCCGACACAACGGCCGCTTCATCGAGATGGTGACGGCGGAGCTGGCCGGTCGCTTCGAGGCGCCGATCTACGGCATGTTCGCGGTCGAGGATGCGATCGCGGCGCTGGATTGGGGCGCGGACGGCCCACCGGAGATCCGCTACCGCGGCCAGCCCCAGGACGAGAGCCACGCCGCGCTGCTGTGGGACGGCGAGTGGGAGATCACCTGGACCACTTTCCGAGATATGGGCGGCGCTTTCATCGTCGCGCTGCTTGCCATCTATCTGCTTGTCGTCGGCCAGTTCCGCAATTTCAAGCTGCCCCTGGTGATCCTGACGCCGGTGCCGCTGACCCTGATCGGCATCGTCATCGGCCACTGGCTGCTCAAGGCCCCGTTCACCGCGACCTCGATGATCGGGTTCATTGCCCTGGCCGGCATCATCGTGCGCAACTCGATCCTGCTGGTCGACTTCATCCGCCACGAGCGCAAGAAGGGCACGCCGTTGCGGCCGGCGCTGCTGGAGGCCGGGGCGATCCGCTTCCAGCCGATCTTCCTGACCGCCGCCGCGGCCATGATCGGTGCCGCATTCATCCTCTTCGACCCGATATTCCAGGGCCTGGCGATCTCACTGGTGTTCGGCCTCGCTTCGTCAACCGCCTTGACCCTGCTGGTCATCCCGGCGGTCTAGGTCGCGTTCCGCGACGACGGCTCAGAACTGCCGGAAAGCTAGGCAGGTGGCGCAGCGGTGCAACTCGGTGTCGCGATTCGGGCGGGCGGCTGGCGGCGCCAGTTGTAATCGGGTACCCTGAACCCAGCAGAGGGAACGCCATGCATATCGTGATCGAGGCCAAGGACTTCCGCCGGCTTTCGCCCGAGACCCAGCGCGAGCTGATCCGCAAGTTCGCCGACCCAAAGGTGCTGCAGCCAGCGCGCCGGACGGCACGCACCGAGACCACCTGGAAAAAGCCCGTAGATCTCGACAGGAACTTGGCGCTGCGACTGGTGCACGGTCTGACCGAGAACCATCGCGAGCGTCTCAAGATCTTCGCCGACAACAAGGGCCGGGCCCGGATGAAGGAGTTGCTGTCGGTGACCGGCGACTCCCACTGGCGTGCGCTGTCGCTGTTCGAGGGCGCGATGACGCGGCGCCTGCGGCGCCTCATCGGGGATACCGAGAAGAAGGCGCACCTGATCGGCTGGGACTACGATTCAACGGTGTGGGACAAGGACCACAA
>JBFIFO010000163.1:0-8408 GCA_041602815.1 Alphaproteobacteria bacterium
GATGTCGTTCTGGATGGTGCCGCTGAGGTGCGCGCGTTTAACCCCCTGCTCCTCGCCGGCGACGACGAACATGGCAAGCACCGGCAGCACGGCGCCGTTCATGGTCATCGACACTGACATCTCGTCCAAGGGGATGCCGTCGAACAGAATCTTCATGTCCTCGACGGAATCGATGGCGACGCCGGCCTTGCCGACATCGCCGACGACGCGCGGATGGTCGGAATCGTAGCCGCGGTGGGTCGCAAGGTCGAAGGCGACCGACAGGCCCTTCTGGCCGCCGGCCAGCGCCTTGCGGAAGAAGTCGTTCGACTCCTCGGCGGTCGAGAAGCCGGCGTACTGGCGGATCGTCCACGGCCGCTGCGCGTACATCGTCGCGCGCGGGCCGCGGGTGAACGGCGCGAAGCCGGGCAGCGAGCCGACATGCGCAAGGCCCTCGAGGTCGGCCTCGGTATAGAGCGGCTTGACGGGAATCCCCTCCGGCGTGTGCCACACGAGCTCGTCGAGCGTGCGGCTCTTCAGTTCGCTCTCGGCAAGCTTGCGCCAGTCCTCCAGCGACCTGTCCTCGAAGTCCGCCATGTGCCGGCCCTCCTTCGCCTCCGCCTATTGTGCAGCGCACAATAATGGTAGCGAAGCCGGCCCGAATTGTCCATATCGGCCGGGGTGGCGCGACCTCCTCCTTCGAGACGCAGCCCTTGCCTGCTCCTCAGGATGAGGCTGCAAGGCCGGTGTCCTCATCCTGAGGCGGGCCGAAGGCCCGTTTCGAACGATGAGGTCGCTCGACTTCGCGTCGGGGTCCTACTTCCCGGTCGCGTCGGCGGCGATCTTGGCGAAGATGGCGTCGAGTTCCTGCGCCATGTCGTCCAGTGCCGGCACCTCGTAGGGCGCGAACACGGCGCTCGGCTTGCGGTAGGTCAGGGTCGCGGTGCCGTCGCTTTCCTCGGTGATGTAGAAGCGCAGCGGCGCCTCGATGCCGGCGGGAACGCTGGCCTCCAACATGCGCACGGCGAAGTCGGGCCGGAACACGCCGACCACCATGTTGCCGGGGATCGTCTTGTTGAGCGCCCGCTTGGCGCCCAGCGTGGCGCTGGCGCGGGTGACCAGCCCCATCTTGTTGGCCTCGACGGCGGCATCGAGGCGCGACACGAGATCGACATAGGAATGGCCGGTCTCGATGACCTGGGTTCCGGGATACGGGGCCGGGTTCTCGGCCCGGCCGGGCGCGGTCGCGGCCACCATCATCAGCAGCGCGGCGGCCAGCACCGGCGCCGCAAGGCGCGTCGACGTCGTTCGCATGGATAAACCTCTCGCCAGCCTGTTGAAGCGGCGCGCACCCTAGCCGCAATCGGCGATCACGCGGGGTCAACAGGCCGTGAGGGGAGTGCGCAAAGCGCCCGGTATCGTCGACGCCCTTGCCAGAGAAGGATTGGCCGGTGCCGCCTCCAAGAAACCCTCTCCCCTGGCGGGAGAGGGCAGGGTGAGGGGGCCGTGGGCCTCGCGCCGCCACGGGCATCGGATCGAAGATCCGATGCCGCGATCCCGCAGCCATCCCGGCGCTCGGCGCGGGTGGTACGGGGAACCCTAGCGCCGCCTTGCGTGGACGATCAACGCCTCGATCGTGTCCTCGCCGAGCGCACGGACCGCCTCGAGCCGGTGCAGGCCGGCGATCAGGACGTAGCGGTTGCGCTCCTCGTCGCGGCGCAGCTGCACCGGGGTCTCGAGGCCGTGCTCGAGGATGTCCTCGGCCCGGGTCTCGACCTTGCCCTCGTCCAGGGTCCTGGCAAGCTTGGCCGGCACGTAAATGTCGGCCAGCTTCACCGTCACCGTGCGCATCAGCTCGCCCATCGCGTCGCGCCCCTCCTCAGCCCGTATCGTGGGCGAATTCCCAGTACAGCTCACGGGCGCGGCGGAACAGCGGGCCGGGCTGCAGCTCACGGTCCTCGACCCGGGTGATCGGCATCACCTTGGACAGATTGCCGGTGGTGAACACCTCGTCGGCGGCCAGCACCTCGTCCCAGGTGATGGTGCGCTCCTCGACCGCGACGCCGGTGTCGCGAAACAGCGCGGCGACACGCTGGCGGGTCACTCCGTTGAGGAACGTGCCGTTGGCCGCCGGCGTATGGGCGACGCCGTCCTTGCCGATCCAGATGTTCGCCGTGGCAAGCTCGGCGACGTTGCCGTCCGGGTCCCGCACCACGGCGTTGTCGAAACCGCGACCGGAGGCCTCGATGAGGGCACGCGCCGAGTTCGGATAGAGGCACGACGCCTTGGCGTCGGTCGGCGCCATGTCAGGTGCCGGCCGGCGGTAGCTCGACAGGCATACCGACATCTGGCCCGGCTCGGGCATCTCGCGCGCGAAGATCGACAGGCAGAACCGGGTGCTTTCCGGGTCCGGGGCGACGAAGTACTGCGCCCCCTTCTCGGCGAAATACATCGGCCTTATGTACAGCGCCGCGCCTTCGGGGAACTTCGCGACGCCGTCGCGGGCGATCGCCTCCACCTCCTCCGCCCCGTAACGGGGCTTGAGCCCGAACGAATGCGCCGAGGCGATCAGCCGCTGGCAATGCCGGTCGAGATCGGGGGCCACGCCCTCGAAGGCGCGCGCGCCGTCGAACACCACCGAGGCCATCCAGGTGGCATGGGTCAACGGGCCGAGCAGCAACGGCTCACCCTCGACCCACCTGTCGTCGATAAAGTGAATGGTCTGCATGTCCGCACGATAACGCCGTGCGCGCGAAAGGGGAAGGCTCCCCTGAGCCGGTGCAGCGGCTCAGGGGGCCGTCTTCAACATGGCCTGCCAGATGTTCCAGGCGGTCTCCACCGATACGCCTCCGGCCAGGCTCCCCGACGTCAACATATCCAAGGTCGGTTTTTCCGGTACGGTCCGCATGCCCCTACGCGCCAGCAGGTCGATAGGATCGGGATCGTCCTGCAATGCTGCGTTACCGTCGGTCTGTGGTCTACGAATATCCATAACGTCTACGCACTTCCTGTCGCGTTGCCCTGTAACAGGAGCAAAGCGCGTGCCAGTTGCGTCCGGTGCGACAATGAAACACGCAACAACAGGGAATTCGGGGCGATTCCGGCCGGTTTACGGACTGCGCCGTCGGTTCGTGGCGACCCAGCCAGCGGTTGCAAAATGCACTCACGCCACAGGCACTCTGCGACTGCCGGGATAAGACTAAAATTCAAGGAAATCCGTGCATGCCTTGTGTCCTTCCGGCGGCTTGTCTAGAACGATGGCCGTCACCTACGCGCCGGCGCGCTCCCCCGCCCGGGCGGCGCATCAGGAAATCGCCCGCGATGGACCCCTACGGCCTCATCCTGCCATTGATCCGACTGCTCGAGCCCGAACGTGCACACCGCCTGACGGTGCGGGCACTGGCGTTGGGCCTGGGCCCGGTACAGCGGCGGCCCGACGATCCGGTGCTGCGGACGCGGGCGTTCGGGCGCGACTTTCCCAATCCGCTGGGGCTGGCAGCCGGCTTCGACAAGAACGCCGAGGCCTGGCACGCGGCGCTGCGCATGGGGTTCGGCTTCGTCGAGACCGGCACGGTGACGCCCCGGCCACAGGCGGGGAATCCGCGCCCGCGGCTGTTCCGGCTTGCCGAGGACGCGGCCGTGATCAACCGGATGGGATTCAACAACGACGGGATGGAGGCGGCGGCACGGCGACTGGCCCGGCCACGGCGCGGCATTGTCGGGGTAAATATCGGCAAGAATCGCGAAACCGCGGATCCCGCAACCGACTACGCCGCATGTGCCGAACGGCTCGGGCCGCTCGCAGACTATCTCGTGGTCAATGTCTCGTCGCCAAACACGCCCGGCCTGCGGGCCCTGCAGGGCCCCGAAGCACTGGAACGGATCATCGATGCGGTGGCGCTGGCGCTGGCGCGGGCCTGCCCCGGGGATGCGCCGCCGGTCCTGGTGAAGATCGCGCCCGACCTGACGGACCAGGACCGCGAGGATATTGCCCAGGTGGCGCGCGGCGCCGCGGTCGCGGGTCTGATCGTCGCCAACACCACGATCGCCCGCCCGGCCGGCCTGCGCAGCCGCTGGCGCACAGAATCCGGGGGCTTGAGCGGCAAGCCTTTGTTCGAACCGTCAACCGAACTGCTTGCCGACATGTACCGGAGGACCGCTGGCGCGGTGCCCCTCATCGGGGTCGGCGGCATCGCCAGCGGCCGCGACGCGTACAGGAAAATCCGCGCCGGCGCCAGCTTAATTCAGGTTTATACAGCATTTGTTTACCAAGGACCTGTATTGATACGGCGAATCAAGGACGAATTGGCAGCTTTATTGCATGCCGATGGATACGATGAAGTCGCCGCGGCCGTGGGGACCGGGACTCGCTAGCTGGCCCAGTAAGCTTGCCTTGCGAATCCCGCGGGCGTACCTTGCGCCGGATGGCGGCCAGTCTTCGGTACGGGGAATTATTTTGACGCGTGGTCATGGATAAGCGGATTCACCTGCTTCTCGCGGCGGCCTATATTGCGGCCGGCTTCGTCGGCATGATCGCGGGCTGGCTCGGATCGGGCCAGTTCTTCATCGGCCTCGTGACCGGCGGCCTCATCGTCATGCTCGGCGCCCTGTCGCACGAATTCATCATCCGCCGCGACGGGTTCCGGCGGATCCTCAAGGGCGTCGTGATCCTGCGCGACAAGGTCGAGACGATCGAGCGCGGCGTCGACGGCATCCAGAAGGATATCGGCAAGGCCACGGCGGATGCCCGCGGCGCCAACACCGCAGCCCAGCAGTTCCAGCAGATCCAGGAACTTGCGCAGAAGACAGCGGAGGAGTTCGAAGCCTTCAAGAAGGAAGGCGGCAGCAGCAACGGCCTTGCGCAGACGGTCGAGCAGCTGCAGGCCGCGGCCCAGCAGGCCGCCAGTGATATCGAAATCATCCAGAACGCCGGTAATCAGTTGCACACCGAATTCATGGCCATGCAGCAGCAGCTGGCGCAGCAGCAGCAACAGTTCGAACAGGTCCAGACCATGCTGCACCAGATGCAGGGCACGATCGAGGAGATCGCTTCGCGGCCCGCCCCGGCGCCGCGCCAGGCCGCCGCCACGCACCCGGACCTCGTGCCCGAGCGCATCCCGGCACAGCCACCGCCGCCGCCGCCGGAGCAGGCGGTGATGGAGCAGCCGGTCATGGAACAGCCGCCGATGGAGCAGCCGGCCGTAGAGCCGCCACCGCCGGCGCCCGCAGAAGATTCACCTGTCTTGGAAGACGCGCCGGCCCCGGAACCGGCGCCCGCCGAACACGCCGCGCCAGAGGCGCGGGCCGGTCCGGCCGCCGGCCTGTTTGCCGCCGCGCTGCAGCAGATCGAGACGCATTTGGGGCAGGCCGCCGGCGAGGGCGCCGCCGACGTCAGCCTGCGCGCGATCGCGGAGGCGCTGAAGACCGATGCCGTGGACCTGTACCTCGAGCCGATCGTCACCCTGCCGGAACGCAAGCCCGCGCATTACGAATGCCATGGCGGGCTGCGCGGACCCGACGGCGGACCCCTCGCGGTCGACCCGAATCTCGACTCGACGGGCCGGGCCGAACTGATGCAGGCGCTCGAGAACGGCTTGCTTGCGCGTTGTCTCGACCGCATCGCGGAGCTCGACACTTCGGGCCTCGACGGCGGCGCCTGTTTTTACAACGTGGCCGCCGAGACGCTGGCCGACCGTATGTTTTTCGGCGCCCTGGTCAAGCACCTGCAGGCCAACCCTGCGCTGGCCCAGCGGCTGGTCCTGGAATGCCCGCAGTCGGCCCTGATGGAATACGGCGAGCAGGCGGTGCAGGATCTGGTGGAGATCCAGGAGACCGGTTGTCGGTTCTCGATCGACGGCATCACCGACCTCGAGATCGACTTCGAATCGCTGGTCGGCTTCGGCTTCCGGTTCGTCAAGGTCGGCTCGAAATTCATGCGCGTCCAGGCCAACACGGCGGACGATCCGGAAACGGTGCGCGGCCTCGCCAAGTCGCTCAAGGCCATCGGCATCGACGTCGTCGTAGAAAAGGTCGAAACCGACCTCAGCCTGGTGGAGCTGATCGCCTTCGACATCGGCTTGGGCCAGGGTTCGCTGTTCGGCCAGCCCGAACGCTTGCGACAAAGCGCCTAGCGGGCGCACCTCCGTCATGCACGTGAAAACGATCGACGGCGTCGGCCGCCTGGCCGATGCGTATGACGGGTACATCCTCGATCTGTGGGGCGTTCTGTACGACGGCGGCACCGTCTTCCCGCACGCGCTCGACACGATGGCGCGGCTGCGCGACGGCGGCGCCCGCCTCATCATCCTCTCCAACGGGCCGCGCCGCGCCGCCGCCGTTGCCGCGCGAATCGCCGCGGCCGGTATCGCGGCGGGCAGCTACGACGGCGTCATGTCATCCGGCGAGGAGGCCTGGCAACTGCTCCACGATCCCGGCGACGATGCCTGGTATGGCGCGCTCGGCCGCCGCTGTTTCTTTCTGGGCCCGGACAGCGACCGCGCAATGCTGGACGGACTGGACGTATCGGATGCGGCGACCGCCGCCGAGGCCGATTTCATCCTCGCGCTGGGACCGCTCGACCCGAACCATTCGATCGCCGACTACGAGGCCATGCTGGAAGCTGCCGCGGCGCGCCGGGTGCCGATGATCTGCGCCAACCCGGACCTCGTCGTGCACCGGCTCGGCAAGGTCGAGATCTGCGCCGGCACGATCGCAGAGCGCTATGCGGAACTCGGCGGCTTCGTGCGCTGGCACGGCAAGCCGCATCCCTCGGTCTACAGATCGAGCCTCGCCCTGATGCCGGGCATCGACAGGCGGCGCATCCTCGCCGTCGGCGATTCGTTCCGCACCGATATCCGCGGCGCGAACGGCGCCGGGCTCGACTCGCTGCTGGTCACCCACGGGATCCACCGCGAGGATCTGTGCTATGACGATGGCTCTCCGGACGCCGCCCGCATCATGCACGAGGCGAGGCTGACCGGCGCGGTTCCGACCTGGGCCTGCGGCGCGTTCACCTGGTAAGCGCCGCGTCGGTTACCCGCGTGCGCCATAGATCTCCTTCATGTCGGGCTTCTCGGTGCAGAAGTAGTGGGTCCACACCAGCGCATGGTGCGCCGCCGCCGCGACCAACCCGGGGCCGCTGTGCCAGAACAGACCCGGATGATAGAGGAGCAGGAGGACCACCGTGTACATCGAATTGGGGATGTATCTGAAGATGCCCCGCTTCTCGAGGGTGGCGCCGCGGTAGGCGGGATCGAAATGGTCGGCCCCGAATGCCCGGTTCACGCCGAAATAGGCGTGGACGGAATAGAGCGCCCACAGGATGAACGGCGTCGTTGCGACGATCAGCGCGAGCGAGAGGGCGCGCGACAACGACGCGGTCTGTGCGGTGGCAAGCGAGATCGGGATCAGCAGCAACAGACGCACGGCGGCGAACGTCACGAAGCCGACGCGGAAGACGGTAAAGCCGGCCCGGCCGAACCAGGCGCTGATCCGCCCGAGATACAGCTCCATCCGCCAGAAGAAAGCGATCCAGCCCTGGTGCAGCGCGGCGAAGATCCAGGATAGCAGGATCATCTCGCGCGCCGACAGGCCCAGGACTCGCCGGTGCCCCTCGGGGAACTGCAGGATCGCCGCATACAGGGCCGCCCCGATCGCGAGATAGAGGAGCAGGTGGTAACCCTGATACCTGAAGACCTTGGACATGCGCCCGCCCGACATATCCGGACCACCGGTCCGACCGGGATCACGCTAGCATGCCCGGTGCCCGCTTGGAACCGCCCCACACGGACGGGCAGGCGATCCGACACCCATTCGCGCTTTGCCCGCGAAGGCGCGGTATGCTAAGCGGCGACATGCTCTCTGGCTTGTCCGAAATCGCTCACGATTACGACCTGTTCCTCGTCGACCAGTGGGGCGTGCTGCATGACGGCGAAACACCGTATCCCGGCGCTGTCGAGGCGCTGCGCCAACTGCGCACGCTGGGTCGGCCGGTCGTCATCCTGTCCAACTCGGCGCGCCGGGTCCATGTCGGCGCTGCAAAGATGGCGGAGCTCGGTATTTCGGATCGCTTTTACGACCGCCTGATCACCTCCGGCGAACTGACGTGGCGGGCGCTGCATGAGCGCCGCGATCCGTTCCATGCCGGGCTCGGCCGGCGCTGCCTGCTGCTCAGCTGGGGCGACGACAGGGGGCTGATGGGCGGCGGCATCGACCTCGAACGCGTAGACGACGTGGCGGAAGCGGATTTCGTCCTGATGGCCGGAACCAACCGTGAGACGCTGGACCACTACGAGCCGCTGCTGCAGGCGGCGCGGGCGCGCGACCTGCCGATGGTCTGCGCCAATCCGGACCTCGTCAGCGTCACGCCCGAGGGCGATCTCGTCATCTGCCCCGGCACGGTGGCCCGGCGCTATGAGGAGATCGGCGGC
>JBFIFO010000164.1:0-8279 GCA_041602815.1 Alphaproteobacteria bacterium
CAGTCCGCCCTTGCCGGGGCGCAGACGGCGATCGCCGGCCTGACGGGCGAGCTCGCCGCCGCGCAGGGGCGCATCGGCGCGCTGGAGGCGGACATTGCGACCGCCACCGGGCGCATCTCGTCGGCCGAAAGCCGTGCCACCGCTCTTGAGGGCGCGTTGGCCGCGCTGCAGGCCGACCCGGTCTTCGCATTCTCCGGCTTTCTTTCGGACCTTGCCGGCTGCGTGTCGGTCGACGTCGTGCTCCGCGACATCGACGGCGACAGCATGGACGAGACGCTGCCGCGGGTCCTGGTCGCCGGCTGCAACCTTCAGATCGTGAACGGCGTCGGCACGACGCATAGCGCCAACGGCCTCGGCAACCTGCTCGTCGGCTATGACGAGGCACGTCCGGACACCACGGCCGCGTTCCTCGAGACTTGCGCCGACGGCCGCTACGACAACGAGGCCGACTGCCTTGCCGCCGGCAAGATCTGGGGGCAGAACCACAAGTCGGGATCGCACAACCTGGTGGTCGGCACGCACAACAACTATTCCAGCTTCGGCGGCGCCGTGTTCGGCGTGATCAACACGGTCAACAACCAGTATGCGACCGTCACCGCCGGCTCCGACAACATCGCCAGCGGCTTCTTCTCTACCGTCGGCGGCGGGCTGTTCAACACGGCGTCCGGCGACTGGTCCGCCATCCAGGGCGGCCTGCACAACCGGACCACCGCGTACACGGCCGCCATCCTCGGCGGCCAGGCGAACACCGCCGGCGGAAGCTTCTCGGTGGTTGGCGGCGGGGAGCAAAACCAGGCGAGCGGCGACGGATCGAGCGTCAGCGGCGGGCTCGGCCGCGCCGCGACGGCCCGCTCCAACTGGGCCGCCGGGTCGCTGTTCGAGCCGAACTAGCCCGGCCGGCGGGGGCCCGCCGCGGGGCCCCTGTCAGCCGGTTCCGCCCGCCCGCCCGGCCGGTGCGCGCGGCAGGCGCGCCCGCTCTGCCGGCAGCGCCGATGCGCGTGCGCGCCCAGCGCCGCCGCAATCCCCTATCTCGGAAATGGATTTTCGCGCCAGGTAAGGGCATAATCATAATTGCACGAACAATTCATCCAAGACACGTCTGGTTTTAAGGAAGGGGAGACAGACATGAAACGACTGACTGGAATTGCAGTGGCAACGGGCCTCGCGCTCATGGGCGTCACGGGTCCGGCCGTGGCCGGCGGTGTGGTTCCGGCCGAAGGCACCTTCGCGGTCACGATCGATTTCGGCACGCTGACGCTGGCACCGGTTGGCGCCAATTGTGCGCTGGAGGTCGAGGGCATTGTCAAATTCGCGGGCACACTGGAAGGGATCGCGCGCGCCAGGACGCGGGCCCTCCTGCTTGCACCCTGCGACCAGATCGCGGTGACCCCGCCGGGCACGTTCAAGGACGTATTCAGCTCGGCGATGGAATTCACCGGCACGGCAAACGGCGAACCGGCGCTCGGCGACATCACCTATCGCGGCATCACCGAGGTCGGCGGCGACATCGACGCCACGATGCAGCTGTCCAGCGGGATGAAAGGTGTCCTCAAGGTGCAGGCGATCGTCGCGGTCGGCGGCACCTATACCGGATTCGTCAAAACCGAGTAGGCCGGCGCGGATGGCGGCGGCACGCCTGACCGCCGCCGTCCCGTCCGGCACCCCGCAAAGCCGCCGGTTCCGCGACGGCGGGGCCGGCCCAGCCCGTGTTCCGTTTGGTTGGGGTTGCGCCGCCGTCCGGACAACCGCTTCCAGGGGACCGGGCAACGCGCTAGTGCGGCACGATCTCGTAGACCCGGATGGCGGCGATGAACGGGTTGTCGCGGGCGATCCGCTCGGCCTCGTCGAGGCTCTCGGCGTTGATGATTGAGTACCCGGTGATCGAATCGGCCCGCATCGACAGGTCGTGCGCGCCCTCGCGGGTGATCTCGCGCGCGCCGCCGTGAAAGCCGCCGTGCTCCACCGTCCGGTCCGCGGTCGCGTCGAACCATTTCTTCCACGCCGCCATGATCTCCGGCGTCGGCTTCTCGAACCCGTAATGCAGCAGCATGTAGCGTTTCACCTCGCGCTCCTTCACGTGTCGTGGCGGTCGACTTCACGCCCCGGCCGCGCCGGCCGGAAATGACGTTGAACGCAACGATAGCGGCGTTTGCCGCCGCGCGACACCCCCCGAGGGCTCAGTCCGGCATGAGCTGCCCGCGCACCACGCCGCCGGGCCGCGCCACGCTGTGGACGTTGGCGTAGATGTTGCCGTGGTCCGCCGCCACCGCGAGGTCGGCCAGCGACGTGATCGCCATGCCGATGCTCGGCACGCAGTTGGCGCCGACAGCGGCGACGTTGGCGTCGGTCAGGGTGAACTCGGCGAGGTCGCCGTCGACGTCGAAGCCGCCGGGGATCAGGCCCGACAGGAACACCACGACCGGCCCGTTGCGGCCGGCCGGCGCGCAGTGCAGGTGCGCCTGCAGGATCGCGACGCCGTCCTTGACCTTGAGCTCGAACTCCGCCGAATTGAACGTCTCGTCGAACTCGATCTCGAACTTGCCGGTCGTCTCGGTGACGACGGGCGGCACCTCCTGGGCGCCCTCCAGCCGCGCCTCGAACTTCCAGCCGTCCGCCTGGGCAAGGCCCGGCACCGCCAGCAGCGCGGCCAGCGCCGCCGGTGCGAACAGAATCGTCGTTCCGTGTCTCATCATCCGTCTCCTCCCGCATGGCGCGGTCGTTGGCGCGGGCGATGCGCCCGCACGCGCCTTGTGCCGCAACGTTAGCGGATTTCCGCTGTCGCCAAAAGCGACTTGAAATCGGGATGGAATACCTCTGCTTGCAGGAGATCCGGGCCGTCCTCCCGTGAGCGCGGTTCCTGTGATATACTCCGTCCGTGTTACTCCATTCGATGGGGCACTTGCGGAGGGTACGCCGATGAGCGACGACCACGCCAAGGCGCAACTGCGGACCGTCTGGGAATCCGCGGCGCCGGGCTGGGCCAAGTGGGAGAGCGTGCTGGCGGCGGGGCTGGTCGATGTCACCGATGCCATGCTCGACGCTGCCGCAGTCGGCGCGGGCATGCGGGTGCTCGATCTCGCCTGCGGCGCCGGCAGCCAGAGCCTGCGGGCGGCGGCGCGCGTCGGCGCGCACGGCCGTGTCGTGGCCAGCGACATCTCGGCAACCATGCTGGCCCGGGTTCGCGAAGCCGCGGAACGCGACGGACTCGGCAATATCGAGACGCTCGAATGCGCGGCGGAAGACCTGCCGGCACCGCCGGACCCGTTCGATGCCGCCATCTGCCGTTTCGGCCTGATGCTGTTCGTTGCCCCGGCCGCGGCCCTGAAGGCGGTGCGGCGCGCACTCAAACCCGGGGCGCGGTTCGCGGCACTGGTGTTTACCACGCCGGCCGCCAATCCATTCATGGCCGAGCCCATGCGGATCCTGCTGCGCCACGCCGGAAAGCAGCCCCCCGCTCCGGGCCAGCCGGGCATCTTCGCGCTGGGCGGCCCCGGCGTGTTCGAAAGCCTGCTCGCCGACAGCGGCTTCAGGGGCGTCGAGACGAGGGTTGTCGACGCGACGATCCCGCTGGCGTCGGCGGCCCAGGCGCTGGAGATGATGCAGGAGGCCTTCGGCGTCTACCGTGCGGTGGTGGCCGACCTCAGCGAACGCGAGCGCGAAGCGGCGTGGGCGGAGGTCGGCGCGTGCCTGAAGCGGTTCGAGACCGGTGCGGGATTTCAGTTCACGCCGGAATTCCTGCTCGGCGCCGGGACCAGGGCCGGCTGACGGGAAACCGGCCGCCCGCCCTGCGCCTGCGCGGCGGCCCCGGCGGCGGCGTCCTAGAACTGGGTTTCCAGCTTATCCACGCAGGCGCTGGCGACGCTGCGGTTGGGATCGCTCGAGCCCGGTATGGTGGCCCAGCCGGCGCTCATGAGCATATTGGTGCGCTCATAGTTGCTGTTGGTCTGCTTCAGTTCGGCCAGCGTCGCCGCGGACTGCGGGTCCTGCTTCAACTGCGCAAGGCAGATCGGCACCAGCGCGGCGACGACTTCCATCCGCGCCTGGTTGGCAGCCATCTTGTCGGCCGCCCGTGTGGTCATCCAGCCGCCCCAGGTGAAGCCGACGATGGCCAGCGCGATGGCGCCGCCGGCGGCGCCGTACAGCGCCGGTCTTACCCATTCAGGAATTCTCATGTGATTTTCCTTGGTTCAGGGCAGAACGATTCCGCCCTTTAATATTTTTCCAGTATAGACCGAGACGAAAAAAAATAACAGTAGAATATTTTTCGCATTTTTACACCCATGTTATTTTTTCCCAGTCTGCTGATAACGCAGGATTTATTGATTTTTCTTAAGAAAGACCGTGCCGGTCGCGCCGCGGCCGACTTGCCGTTCGGCCGCCCGCTTCGTCCTCCCGCACCGCCAACGCCTTCAGCACCCGCGCGCCGTCCGCGAGCAGCACCGCGGCGCGGGCCCGCTCGGCGGTCGCGGCGAAGCTCCACCAGCCGTGCCTCAGGGCGTTGCGGTTACCGGGCTGCGCGCCCGAGCCCAAGGCCCCGCCATGCATGCGGCAGCGCGCCTTGCCGCGCACCGCCGCGCCGCGGCACGAATCGCCCGAGCGCGTGCGCGCGCCGCAGCGCCGGGCGCGGTGCAGCGGCGGGGTCCAGACGGCGGGCTCGGTGCGGTCGGGCACGGCGTGCTCTTCCTGTGACGGCGGCGATTTCCAGCTGCATCCCGCTCTCGCCACGCATGCCTCATCCTGATCCTGTCGAAGGATCGGCACGCGAGCATCCGCAATCGGTGGCAGCGGTTCGATGTCGGCGGTTCCGGTGCCTGCACCTTTTCCGCGCACGGCATCCTTCGAGAGGCTCAGGATGTGGCGCGTGCGGGACGGGCCCAGGGACAGGACGGCCCCGCCGCGAGCAGCGCGGCGACGGAAGCCGGGTCCGGCGGCGCGGATGGCGCGGGGCGCGCGGGCGCCTGGCGTCTCTCGCTCACGCTGTGAAGTGCCGTTTCGTCCATGATCGCCCCTCCCGCGGCCCCGCCACCATGTTCGCGTTTCGTTCTTGACTATTGTATGGATTGCAACAACTACCTTCAATGGGAATGGTGCCCACTCGCGCGCCGAGCGCCGGGCCGGCCCCGGGAGCGGGCGGCCGATCTGCGATCGGGCGTCCATGGCGGCGCGAGGCCCCTGGGGAGTCGGCCCTTGGCGAATCGCACCTGGAAGACGGCGACAGGGATCGGTTCCTTCGGCACGCGCGGCGCGGCATAATGCGGCCCCGACGCGTGCAGGAAACGAACGGGACGAGGAGGGCGCCGGCATGAGGATCGTGGTCACGGACGACGGGATTCCCCTGAACAGCGTGCTCAAGCTGGTGTGGGCCGGCTATGCGGTGGCAACCGGCGTGCTGTTCGTGCCGTTCATGACGCTGGTGGCCCTTGCCCATCTGATATTCATGGAAGGCCCGAAACAGTTCGCGCTGCTGTTGGCACCCTTCGTCGCAGTGATCGTCATCGTCGCCCAGGGCCTGATCCTCGGCCTCGTCGTGATATTCGGCCTGGCGCTGTTCCGGCAGTTCCGGCGCATCGAGATCCACCGCGAGGGGGCGAGATAAGGGAGCCGGTAGACAATGTACCCACCTCTAGAAATCAGGGGCGTCCACAGATGGCACCGGGAATCGTTGTCCCCGGAAATCCGGAGTTCGTCCCCCGAATTCCGGATATCGAATTTGAGCAAAACATTTGGTCGTTCCCCGATCCGCCATTTACCGCTATCATTTCGCCAGTCCGAGGCGGGCTAAGAAATTTCCACGAGATCTGGACATCATCTGTCCCGAAGACCCTGACGACGGCGCGGGGCGCACGCATGTCCATACAGCGGATGGTAGCTGCGGCTGCGCATTCGCCCGGGAAAGACAGGGGGTCGATATGGCGGCAGCATACACAATGGACGACGAATTCGCGGCGCTGGCTGAGCTGGCAAAGGCTCGCCGCCGAGTGGTGCAGGACATGTTTTCCGGAACCCGTCTGCGCTTCAAACAGGGAGAGATGGAGAAGACTAAGACATCGCTGAAAAAGGATGGCAAGAGCCTGTACAAAGACGCAAAAACCCTGGCTGGCAGGGGCGGCGGTCAAGCGACGACGACGGCCTCGTCGGCCGGGATCGGGGGCGGCGCGCAAGACTTCATCGGCGGCTCTGCCGGCGTTGACGTCAAAGACCTGGAAGCCGCGCTCGGCCTCCAGGCGAAAAAGGAGCTAATGGCCGAGATCACGCCGGTTGTCGGTTTGCTGACGAGCGCGGGCAACCTCGCCAAGGCCATCAAGGCCGTAAAGGACGACTCGCAGAACCTCTACCGCTTCAACAGCTACAAGAGCGGTTTCATGACCGGTGACGCGCAAAAGGCCGCGGAGGCGGTCAAGTCGGTCATCGAGCGCGACCTGGCCATGCATTCGGTGGATCTTGCGCGCGAGTCCGTTGCGACGGGCGCCAAGATCGCGGGCCTGTTCACTGTTGTCGGCACCGGCGCGACGGCTGGAATCGGGCTGGCCAACACCCTGGCGAAGCTTGGCCTGAAACTGGCCAGGCTTGGCATGGACATCAAGCAGATGAACGCGGGCAACGCCCGCCTGAAGACGCCGCAAACTTTGGACATGACGGTGTTTGAGGACTCTCCCGTCCTGGGCTGCTATCTGCTCACCTGTGCCGATACCTCGTCGGTGGCGCAGTTCTTCATCGCCGATATCGGCCTTCCCGGCTGGATGGAGAGGGTCGAGAAGTTGAAACGAGAGAAGATGGACCCGCTGTTGAAGATAGCGACCAAGGAACTCGTCTCATCGCCCCTGCAGCTGGAAGGCCTCTCGTCCAACAAGGGCACGTTCGCCGAGCCGGGTTTCTTCGCGCGCAAAAGGCAGGAGGCCGTCCGGTACATCAAGAAGCGGTTCTGAGCCGATGGAGCCCATGATCGACTGCGCATGTCGCGGTTGGCACAAGGGCTGACGTCGAGAGCTGACGAATTAAGGCGAATTAAGGGGACGAATCAAGGGGACAGCGAATCCGAATCAAGGGAACGAATCAAGGGGACGAATCAAGGGGACAGTATACGTATCTCTGTCCAGCCCCGGGAATCCAATCCGGCACGAAACCTCAATTAAGTATACTGTCCCCGGAACTCTCTGTCCCCGGAACTCTATCCCCGGAACTCGGTGGTCCCCGGGACTCGGTCCCCGGAACTCCGTGTTCACTGGCCGGGGAATTCCCGCTACGATCCGACAGCACACTGAAATCGCGGATTCGACACCATGCGCTACTTCGTCCCCGACCTGATATCGCCCAGCCAAAGCGCGGGCGCCGGCGAGTTTGCCGAACGATTCGGGGGGCTCCCCCTCGGCCTTCCCGCGGAGCTGTGGCCGTCCTGTTCGGACTGTAATCGACCGATGTCGCTCCTCGCACAGCTTCAGCACCATGCGGACCGATTGGATCTGGGAAGGGACGGACGCGTGTTGTTCGTCTTTCAGTGCAACTGGGACCCGGGCATGTGCGAGACCTGGTCCGCCAGCTCGGGGGCGAACGCGTGCTTCGTAACCGAACCGGAACAGCTAGCGGGAACTCAAACGCAGAACCCAATGGCGGGTCTCCCGCTCGATCCTCTGGTCGAGGTCGCCGGCTGGCTCGAATCCGACGATCGGATCGACGCAGACCTGCAGCAAAGCTTCTATTCGGAGCAGGCGCATTCCGCGCTTGATGATGAGGTTTGGAACGCGGTCTTCCCGTATACGAAGCTCGGCTCCGTTCCCGCCTGGATACAGAGCCCGGACGAGGCGCCGAAGGACGGCTGGCAATTCGTCGGGCAGCTGGACACCAGCTATGCGTTCTTCGACGTTGGGGCCGGCATCGATTCCGGCCCCACAGAGACGCAATGGGGTCCGAACTTCGGAGATCTCGGGCGGGGATACATTTTCCTGCGTCCGTCGGACGACGGCACGCCCCCGCAGGGCCAGTTCTTCTGGCAGTGCAGTTAGTACGCGCCGTGCGATTCGAGTTCCGCGGACGAAGTTCCGGGACGGTGAAGTCAATCCTGCCCCACCGCGGGCGCGGCGTCCACGCAAAGCCCCTGCACCGGCCCCTCCGCTCGCGACGAACCGGCCGCGCTCGACAGCGCCGGGGATGCACGGTATGGTCGGGTGCGAACCCGCCGCGACAACCGTGAGGCCGGGGCGCTTCGCCTGACCCATGCCCGACTCCGCCGCACCAACCGCCACCCCCCCGCGTCCCCGCCCGCGCAGCGCTACGCGGGGTTC
>JBFIFO010000165.1:0-8245 GCA_041602815.1 Alphaproteobacteria bacterium
CCCTGTAGAATGAGGCCCGTGCCGCTGTTGCCCTGCAAGTGAATATCTGCGGTCGCGGCAGCGGCCACCGCAAGGGTTTCGAAATGCTTGTCGACCGCCGCGTTGGCATCTATGCGAATGGTGGTGCCGCCGGCCCGCATGTGTCCAGTGCGAATCGCAGCCCCCGGAACCATCCGCCCTGCGGATCGGTGCCGTTGGCGCCCTGCACATAGATCGCAGTGGCGGTCGGATGGGCGGCCTTGGCCGCGCCGCTGATCGGATGGGTTGCCGGCGCGCCAGTGGTCGTGTTGTTGACGACAATTCCGTAGAATGCACCCGCCGTCGAATAGCTCGCGGACTCGAAACTGCCGGCTATGCTTGTACCGCCATCATGGCGGGTTTCGCCGTGCAACGCGGCGGTCCAAAGCGATGAAGGCAGGGTCACGGACTGCGCATACATTGCCGCGCAGCCCTGCCCGTCCGTCGAATAATTGACGAGGTTCGAGCGGATCCCGGATGCGTGCTGCGCGCCGTTGGCCTGAGCCGTGATGCTGATTCCGATCCTGGACTCAACGGCGTCGAGCGGCGATGTATCCGCTGTCTCGGCCGTCACCAGCAGCGCCGTGTTCACGGCGGCATTGCCGGGCGACACCCCGCCCGTAAAGCCCTTGTTGAGCCACAGGAACGGGCCGGTCGGCAGGTCCGCGCCCATCCTGTACGTGTTCGGCCCCGGAAAGAGCAGGATGTGGTTCTGCGCCATGGCGCCCTGCGCCGCGACGCGCGCCGCGTCATCATCCGTCACCCCGTCGCCGACCGCGCCGTAGTCCCTGACGTTGATGAGGTCCGAAAAATGCTCGGCGAGCAGGCGCGAGGTCGTCGAGCCGGCGGCGGTGACGGCGGCGGCGCTGCCGTCGGTCGGCTCGAGCGCGGTCAGCTGGCCGGCGGAATCGAAGCCGATCATCTTGCCGGCGCGCGCCGCCCGCGGCGGCAGCTCGACCAGCGGCGCGGCCGGGTCGGCCTCCGGCACCCGGATCGTGCGCTCGTGCTTCTCGCTGTTCTGCTGGACGAGGCGGGTTGCGATGTCGGCCATCCGCTCCACCGTGGTCGACGGGAACGCGCCGCCGAGCGGCAGCGCCGCCGGCTGCAGCTCGGCGATGGCGCTCTTGATCAGCAGCTTCTCGCCCGCCGCCGGCGTGTGGTCCGTCGGCGTCGTGATCACGGTCAGCGTGCCGGTGTCGCCGGCGCCGCCGGCGATCGTGTAGTGCGTGCCCTCGACCCACAGCGTCTCGGCGCCGTTGGCGTCGCGGTGGATCACGCGGATGTCGCCGGCCTGCCAGAACACGAAGCTGATGGCGAACACGGTGGTGGCGCCGTCGCCGTTGTAGAGGAGTTTCGAGGTCGTCGAGGCGATGGTCATGCGATGCTCCCATGGCGGCGGCGGGCCCGGCGGCGAAGCCGGACCCTGCGGTCGTTGGCGGTCTTGCGTGAAGTGCGGCGCGGCGGCCCGCGCCCGAAACGCGTTGCGCCCGCCGGGCGGCGGGCGCAGTGCTGTGACGATACGAATGATACGGATTGCAGGGTCTACCTTCAAGCGGAACCTGCGCCCCGGAGCGGCGGTGCGGGACTCGTCAGCGGCGGCGGCGGCCCCCGCGCCCTGCATCCGCATCCCACAGGCGGAAGGCGATCCAGATGCCGCCGGCGAGGACGGTGAGGTACATCCAGCCGGGCAGGCTGTCCCGCGTCAGCGCATACAGGACGCCGATCGCGGCGAACACGGCGATAACTTTTGCGATCCGCACGGCCATCGTGCCGGCGCCGGCCGGTGCCGTGCCGGGCGCTAGCCGCCCGCCGACTTGCGGGCGATGGCCACCTCTTCGTCGACGAGGGTGAGCAGCTGCTCGACGCCGAAGGACGGCAGCGGCCTTCCGTTGACGAAGAAGGTCGGCGTCTTGGTAACGCCGATCGCCGCGGCGTCGGCCATGTCCTGGCTCAGGATCTCCGCGATGTCCGGCCGCGACATGTCGCGCCGCGCCCGATTAACGTCGATACCGGCCGCCGCCGCGGCCTGCCAGGCCTTGGCGATGTTGGGCGCGCGGCCGCCATGCGACGACCATTGCGGCTGCGCCGCCAGCACCGATTCCAGGGCCGGCTCCAGCTTGCCCTGCAGACGCGCGGCCTCGAGGATCCGCACCACCTGGTCCGATCCCTGGTGGAAGGCGACGTAGCGCACCACCACCCGCACCGTCTCCGGATACTGCCGCAGCAATCCCTTGACCACCGGATGGAAGGCGCGGCAGGTGCCGCAGGACGGATCGAAGAACTCGACGATCGTCACCGGCGCGGCCGCGGGCCCGAACACCGGCGAATGCGGCCGGACCAGCGTTGCCGCGCGTAAGCTCGCGGCGGCCTCCCGCTCGAGGTGGCGATCGTAAAACAGGGCGGCGATGGCGAACGCCGCGACGGCGGCGACGGCGGTGAACGCGACCAGGGTGCGTCGTGTCATGATCGGGGCCTTTCCCGGGCAAGCAGCAACAGGACGATGATGGCGGCGAAGGCGCCGGTCGAGAGCAGCGGGATCGGCACCACGCGGAAGATCATCATGTCCTCGCTGGTGCACGAGATGCCCTCGCCGCAGGGCACGAGCGGCGTCGGAATGATGCCGGCGACGAGCAGCGTGTGATAGGCCGCGAAGGCACCGCCGATGGCGGCCAGCGGCAGCCCGTAGCGCCAGATATCGGGATCCGAGCGGAAACAGGCGACGCCGAGCACGACCGCCAGCGGGAACATGAACGCGCGCTGGTACCAGCACAAAACGCAGGGCGCCTGGCCCATGATCTCGCCGATGAACAGGACGGCGAGGGTCGAGACCAGCGCGACCGTCCAGGCCAGGAACAGCATCAGCCAGGTGCGGGCCGCCAATTCGGACGGGACGGTGCCGTCATTGCCTTGAAGGATCGTCATTCCTCTGTTCCGGGACCGTGAGCTCCAGGCGCCGCGGAGCATATCCGCGGCGGCGCCATATTGCGACCGATTTCGACCGCGTGATATCGCCGCGGACGCCGGGCGCTCGGAGCGCCGCGGGCAATCGCACGGTTACAAGAGGGGCGGCGGACAGCGGCGACAGAGGCGGTTTTTTCTGCAGATTCGTCCTGCTGCCGCTTGTCCTCGGGCGCGTCTACGACGACAAGGACGTGCAGGAGCAGATCATCCGCAACAGCACGCTCGACTGGGTGATCGTGCGCCCGGGGCTGCTGACGAGCGGACCGCGGACCGGCGCGTGCCGTGCCCTCACGGATCCGTCCGCCTGGCGCATGGGAAGGATCTCCTGCGCCAACGTCGACGACTTCCTCGTCCGCCAGATCGTCGACGACACCTATCTCGGCAAGACGCCCCTGTTGATCTACTGAGGCCACGGGCAGGTTGGGTCTTGGGCGCACGCAGGAACGGTTGCGCCCTGGCGACGGAAAGCGGATGCGTTGCCTGTCGATTCCGGAATTGGCCAAAAGCCAACCTACCCGGGAACCTCGTTTGGGTTAGGAAGGCTTAAGATCAGCGGAAAAGTGGCCATTACATCCACTTTTTTGGGCGGTGACCTGTCCGGTTTGCGGGGGCTGTGCCTGCACTTCTCATCCCGTGAGCACGCGATCTCGGTATCGGCGCCAGCCTTGATCGCGCGTGAGTATATCGGCTTTCCGCCTCGCAACGACGTGCGATATTTCCCACTCATTCCAGATAATTTCTCAAGCTAATCAAACGAGCGGGGTCTACCGGTCCGGTACTCAGTAAAGAACTGTCCAAGTAAGTGATCTATCTCATCCCTCGCCTGAGTTAGATTGTCCCGGACAAACCTATTGTACGGCTCTGTCCCTGGAGTAAGTTGTCTTACCTCAAGTTCCCTATCCATCCGTCGATAGTGTCGATCCCAAAATTCGCGGACTTTCGAATTATGAAGCTGCCGCCGGTTCTGCAGTTCCGTCGCGATCCCTCGCATGTTTTGGAATCCATTCAACTCTGCTTCCGTGAACACGTCTGGATATCTGTCTAATACATTTAATTCGATGGCATGATGAACTTGTCCACCATTCTGCACGCCCAGTTCTTCGGCATATCCGTTTCGAAGACGGTTAAACCGTTCGCGCGCCGCCGCAGTTCTGTGACTCGTGGCAGCTCTCTGTGGGCGAGGTCTGCGTGCCGGTCGGGGCGAACTGCCGGGGTGCTCAGCGATCCCTTCGATCACGTTGTTGATTTCCGCATCTGTCACATCAGCAAGCGGCCCGGGCCGCTGCCTCCTCCGCATGCGGCGGCGCAGGCGGTCGAGCGCACGTGACGCCCGAGGGATGCGGCGAATCTTCGCCAGCAACTGGGTAACCCGAGCCGAGGTCATCGCGGCGGTACCGGCACCAGCCGTGAAATAGGCAAGCAGAATTGCGACTACGAACGGCCCGACGATCTCGCCGATATGGAACGCCGCATAAAGATAATTCTCATTGGCGATCTCGCGTATTCTAGTCGCTGCAGAACCGCCGACTTGTTCTCCCAATACCCGGCAGGCTTCTTCACCCTCTGGCGACAGGATCGATTCCAGGAGTTCCAACGAGTCGTCGATGAAGCTCTCAAGATCGCCGATGATATCGATGATCCCCTCAATGGCTTCATATATCGACTTCAAAAAACCCCATACGATGCCAGCCGCCATAACACTGAACAGCACATGCTGACCTGCCGTCACACGGTAGCCAAGCTGCTGGAGATCGTCGCTGGACACTTGTTGTTGCGCGGCTCCAATGGCGGCCTCACCCAGGGCTTTCAGGTTATCCACCACGGCGCCTGGGTTGTCCGCCACATAGCGCACGATTCGCTCTATGGCCTCTCTGTCACGTTGATCGGTGCTGCTCGCCACCCAGCCGAACACCAAGCGAAGTGCGGAACTCGCGGGCATTACCCCAGCGACGGCGACAGTTGCGCCGCTGACGCCGGCGTCGACCCAGTTGTCCAAGTCAATGCCTATGGCATTTCTGAGTCGCGCGATATAGCCATCCTGATCCGGGTCCCCCGCGTCATTGTGGCCCCGGCTGCCAGGCGTGCATATCGAGGGTCTGTTGGTTTCGACGCAAATCGGTCCGCGACGTTCTCGGCCACACATTATGAACGACTGGATACAGTGCGCATGTATCCTCCCCTTTCTACCTTCCCGGTCCCTGGCTTTTGCTAGCAAGAGTCGACCGGAAAGGAGTGTCCCAATCTTAAATCAAATGCCAAAGAGTTGGGAGCTGCGAGCGCTGGTACTCATATCGTCGGTTCTTGATCGAGGATATTCTGACGCGACCCTCCCGCTGCTGGCCACACCCGCCCCAGCTCGCACGAATAGAACAGTGGCAAGAACAGCCGGTTCCCTCAGAGTGAACCTCCCACTGGGTAATTGGCAATCGGTGTTATGTAATTCTAAGCACAGTTCGCGAAGCAAGAATGTGGGAAATTTCACAGACTGGACCGGCTTTTTCATCGCATGCGGCAGAAGCATACATAACCAGCCAGCCCCCCAAAAGGGCGATGACCTTCTCCAGCAGACATGACCTCACTGTGCAGAAGTCAACTTGGGGTCAGAACCGGCCGGAAACGGCCGTCGACAGTTTAGTCCGTTGTGTAGCGCACAACGGGCCCGCCCGCCGAAGCAATCCGCCCCGCGGATTCTCGACGACCGTTCCGGAGTCGGCGCGCGGCAATCTCTGTAAATGATTGGAATAATTGGCAGAGGGAGGGGGACTCGAACCACCGGTACGTTTTCGCGTACACGGATCAGGAACCCGCGCAGAATGTAATAAAATCAATGGTGTTTTGCACTTTGTGACGGCTTTGTTCGACGATTTCGGCCTCCGGAAATCAATGACTTACGGCCAAAGTGCAAAACATTTCAGGCCTCTTTGTCCCATGATCGGGCCTCGCCCATCTTCCTGATGGCGGATGCGGCGGGCCGGTGCAGGAGCAGTTCCGGACGACGCCGACGCGCCCTAATGCCGGTGCACGTCGTACGCGCGTTCGACCGCGAATCCCGGCCCGCCTCGCGCGGCGTCGCGCACCGCCTCGTCGCACAGGGCGTAGACGGCGGCATCGCCGCGGTCGGGGCTGCGGCCGATGCGTGCGAAAATCTCTTCCTTCGACTCCACCTGGATGCCCCGCGGGGCGAGGCGCCAGCGCGGCGCGCACAGGTCGGCGCGGAGCCGCGGGTCCGGTGGCAGGCAGAGCGCCTCGCCGTAAGCCGGGTCCAGCGCCTCGCGCAGGCGCCACCACCATTCGGCGCGCTTGTTGACGAAGCCGAGGGAGCCGGAGCGGTCCCGCCCCTCGCTCCGCTCCGCCGAATTGAAGGCCATGCAGGCGACGCCGTTGCCGCGCAGGTGGTCGTAGACGCTCGCCCCGACGCCGATCACGTCGACAACGACGCAGGCGGAATCGCGCATCGTCGCCACCGCCAGCGCCGCGACGGCGGGGCCGTCGGGCGTCTCCGTGCCGGGCCGCGCGACGGGCTCGGCGAACCAGTCGCCGTGCCGCGCGACCAATACCGTCTCGTCGCGGCCGCCGCGCGCCGGGTCCACGCCAAGCGTCGTCATCGGGGTTTTCGGCTTGTCGCGGAGTTTCCACCGCTCCTGCGACGCCTTGACCCAGTCCGTCGGGATCACCTGCCACGGGTCGTCCTCGCGCCCCGCCGCGAACGAGCCTTTGAGCATCTGCGAGCGCAGCGGCTCGGGAAGCGCCTGCAGCGTCGCCTTGTAGCCGGTCGCCATCAGGTACGGGTTGTCCTCGACGCGGGACGGGATGAAGCTGCGGCTCTTCGGCCGGATCGTCTCGCCGCGCCAGTCGAAGGGCGTTTCGTCCTCGACCTCGACATCCCGTCCGTCGAGCGCCGCGTACCAGCGCAGCTCGCCGGGCCGCGCCGGGCGCGGGTGCGTCTCGTCGAGCCACGGGCCCCAGTGGCGGATCACCCAGTCGCCGTGTGACGCGGTCGGCGGGTTGCCGGCGGCGATGATGCGGCAGCGCTGGCCCGGCACCGTGGTGCGCAGCCAGGTGGAGAGGTAGCGGTACTGCGATTCGAGGAAATGCGTGATCTCGTCGAACGCCTTCAGGTCGTGCGGCCTTCCTTGATAGGCGGTCTCGTCGCCCGGGTGCTGGCAGGCGCCGAATTCGAGCAGCCGGCCGCCGGGCAGGCGCCAGCGATGGGCCTGGCCGCTGTAGCCGGCGCGGCTGCCGAGAATCTCCTGGACCCGGTCCTCGAGCGCCTTGACCTGCTTGAACTCGCGCCGGAAGACGATGGCGCGCCGGTGCTGCGTCAGCGCGGCGCCGATCAGCAGGTCGGTCTTGCCGCCGCCGGCCGCGCCGCCGTAGAACAGCTCATCCGCCGGACTCGCGAGGGCCTGCGCCTGGGGCGTCGGCGTCTCCGGGCTCGCGGTGTCGACCAGGGGCAGCCAGGGCCCGGTCGCCGCGCGCAGCCCACGCTCCAGCCTCGATCTCTGCGAGGCGGAGAGCGAGGGCAACAAGTCTCTGATCGAGTTCAAGGTCGGATAGTCCGTCATACGAAATCCCCGCCGGGCCGAAGCCCGCATCTGCAAGATCCTTCACCGGGCGCTCGCGGTATTTCTCCGGCCGCCGCCCGCGCAGCAGGAACATCAGCAGCGCATCGGAGTGCTTGCGGATCTTCCCGACCTCCTCGCCGCCGTAGTAGACCGGCGTCTCGACGCCATCGACGGCGCGGCGCCGCGCCTCGTCCTCCAGCGTATCGGTGCCCTGCTCGTAGGCCTCCTGCCAGCGTGCGGCGAAGTCGGGATCGGCGTAGCGCCACTTGTAGGCGAATCCATAGGAAATTCCCGCCTCGCCGGCGGCGGTGGCGATGCTCGCGCCGCGGGCGAGCGCGGCCAGGAACCGCTTCTCGCGCGCCTTGGTGCGCTTGGTCCGTGGTGGCATGCGATGTGTCCTCGCTATGAAGCCGGCAGGCCGGCGGTGGGGGGCCGTGGCGGCCAAAACGAAAGCGCCCGGCCTGTGGGGCCGGGCGCAGCGGTTCGATGGTGACGATTATACGGATTGCACGGTCTACCTTCAAGCGCGGTCCTCAATACCCGTAATGCGCCGCCAGCACGGCGAGGCCACGGCGCAGGATTTCCATGCGCGCGCCCTTGCCGACCGGCTCGCCGAGGCAGCACACGGCGACGACCTCGTTCGCGGCGATCGGGCCAACGGCCCGGATCGCGGCGCGCCAGCGGCGGTAGGAATCCTCGCG
>JBFIFO010000166.1:0-8237 GCA_041602815.1 Alphaproteobacteria bacterium
GCCGCGCGTCTCGTCCTGCACCGAGACGATCTGCTGCGAGATCTCCTCGGTCGCCTTGCCGGTCTGGTTGGCGAGGTTCTTGACCTCCTGGGCGACGACGGCGAAGCCCTTGCCGGCCTCGCCGGCGCGCGCCGCCTCGATTGTCGCGTTGAGCGCCAAGAGGTTGGTCTGGCCGGCGATGTCGTTGATCAGCGTGACCACCTCGCCGATCTTCTGCGCCGCCTCGTCGAGGCCGCGCACCGCCTCGTTGGTCTTCCGCGCGTCGTCGACTGCCTTGCCGGCGATCTTCGCCGACTGGCTGACCTGCCGGCTGATCTCGGCGATCGAGGCCGACATCTCCTCGGCCGCGGTGGCCACCGTCTGCACGTTGGCCGTGGCCTCTCGCGAGGCCGAGGCCACGCCGGATGCCTGGTGGTTCGCGTTCTCGGCCGTGCTGGACATCTGCTTGGCCGTGGTCTGCATATCCATGGCTGCGGTCGAAAGCGCTTCAACCACATCCTTGATCTGGGCGCCGAAATCGTCCGACAGCGATTCGATGAACTTGCGCTTCTCCTCCTGCGACCGGTGCTCGGCCTCCTCCTTTTCCCTCTGCATCTCGCCCATGCGGATGGCGTTCTCCTTGAAGACCTGGATCGCCTTCGCCATTTCGCCGATCTCGTCGGACCGGTCGAGCGCCGGCACGTCGACCGAGGTATCACCGTCCGCCAGCATCCGCATGACTTCGGTGCTCTTGCGCAAGGGCCGGATGATCCGCTCGAGGATAAAGATGATCGCCAGGGCAAGGCCGACCAGCAGGATCACCGACGCTATGATATTGGTCGTGCCGACCGCATTGCCTGGCCGGTCGATCTCGTTCTGATCCGCGTCCACCATCACCGTCCAGCCAAGTGTGTCCATCGTCTTGACGGCCGCCTTGCGCCGGATCTTGCCGTCGACGTAATCGGTAAGCCAGGCGCGCTGGCGGTCGCCGCGCGCCTCCGACGTCAGAGTCGAAAGACTCAGTTTCAACACCTGCGATGCGTCGGGATGGATGATTGCCCTGCCGGCCCTGTTGAACACGAGGACACGGCCGGTCTCCCCGACCCTGATGGGGGCGATGAACCGCTCGTTGAAGTAGTCGAGGGAGATCACCGCGAACAGCAGACCGGCGACCTGGCCGTCGGTCTGGACCGGGGCCGCCACGGTAACGACGGGCGCGTTCGTGATTTCACTGACATTCGCATCGGACAGGATCGCCTCGTTGCCCCGGCGCGCCGCGAAAAACTCGCGATCCGACAGGTTCTTGCCAATCTGGCTGCCGTCGGAGGAGGCGACGACGGTACCGTTTAGGTCGACCAGACCGATGGTCTGGTAATAGCCGTAACCCTGCTTGGTCATGGCCAGCCGCTCGTTCGCCGCGCGGCGCGTGGCGCGGCCGACGAACGTATCCAGCAGCGACTTGGAGTAAAGCGGATCGGCGGCCCATCCCGTCACGTCCATGCGCCGGTCGGCAAACCAGCCCGAACCCGATGTTGCGAGTCCCTGCGCAGCCTGCTGAAGCTGCCCGGCGACAGAGTCCTGCACGGCTGTATTGGTCCTGTCGTAGCCAAACCAGGACAGGCCACCCAGGCCGACCACCAGGACAACCATGCATGGGATAAGGAATTTCGTTCGCAAATTCATGGTTCGAAATCTCGCATGAACAAAGGACGGAATGGGCGCGCCGCGGATCCGCAGCAGAGATGCCGCTACTCGATGACCTCGTCAGCCGATTGCAGCATCTCACCCAGCGCGATCGATGCGCCGCCGCCCAGGCCTTCGGCGACTCGCGCGTTGATCACCAGGCGACCCTGGGTGTTGCGGGCGACCGGGATCGCCGACGGCGATGTTCCGTCGAGGATGCGCAGCGCCGTCTTGGCCGCCCATTCGCCCTGCTCTTCGCCGAGCTTGGTGTAGCCGATCAGCACGAAGCGGGACATGTGCTCATGGATGCCGCCGCTCGGGACCTTGGTGTTGCGTTCGACGAAGCTCGCCGCCGCGTCGTCGTCCCAGCCTTCCGTACCGGCGGAATTCCCGACCAGCAGCATGTCGACCTTGCCCTGAAGCTCGCGATACTGCGCCTGCCACTCAGCCATAGTGGTCGCATAGCGCGTCTCGGCGAACTTCATGCCGAAGGTCGTCTCGATGTTCACTTGCTCCTTGTGCGCGGTGAACACGTCGGCGGCCAGATAGCCGACCCGGCGGCCGTCGGTCAGGCGCTCGAGGAAGGCGAACAGCTCGTCTACGGCTGCGACCTCGACCATGCCGGTCACGTTGCTGTAGGGGAAGCCGTAGCCGGACGCATCCCAGTTTACGCCGCAGAACACGAACGGCAGGGCCGCATCCTTGTAGAACGGCTGGATGACGTATTTCGAGGCGTTGTCGTCGGACGCGATCACCACGTCCGGGCGGAAGGTCTCGATCGTGCGCCGGACCATCTCGGCCGCGGCCAGCTTGTCTTCCTCGGTCTTCTTCCGTTTCGTATCCATACGAACGATACGTACGTCCGCGCCGCTGGAATCGAGCACCGACCGGGCGCCGGCCAGCGTCGCATCGCTCCACGCATAGCCTTCATGGTACGAGTCGATGAACAGCACCTTCTTGCCTTCGTACTTGCCCGCCGCACCGGCCTGGCCGGCTGCAACGGCGAATGCGAGCGCCGCAACGGCGCCGAAAATCTTTCGAGAAAACATGGAATGCTCCTAGTGATAGCTCCTGACGCGTGCATACTTGCGACTTGCCAACATGTCCGCGTGCGGGGAAGAATCCTCCCGCACGGCCGCGCATGCCGCATCGACGCTATGGTAAAATACTTAAGAATACGTGAAACGTCGGGGTGCAAGATAGCGACAGCTATACCATTGGAGGTACCACCTCGCCTTTTTTTGCTCGGGCCGCACAGCCGGCCTCCGCTGCCGGTACGCAAAGCACCCGCTGGCCGGCGTTCCGATCGCCATTACAACGCCTTAAACGTGTACAAACAATCTTGGAAGGCCCCCAGACGCAAATGGATTCGCCTTTCGGCGTTCCCTGGATCTGGACCGATCAGCAACGTCCGGTTGCTCGCCCAGAGAGCATTTTCAGCCGGCGTTGCCGTGGTCGGGCGTGCCGAGCCCGCCGCCTCCGGGCAACTCCAGCACCACCGCGTCTCCGGCCGGGATGATCTGCTTGCCCTTGCCCTTCAAGGCGCCGCCGCGAGCAAGGTAGATCCGTCCGGGCGCGCCGTCGGCGCCGCCGTTGCGGCCGCGCGCCGGATGCGCGATGCGGTCGAACAGCGCGAAGACGGCGAAGGGCGCGCCCTCGGCATGGGCGATCTCGATCACCTGCCCGTCACCGCCGCGCCAGCGCCCCGCCCCGCCCGAGCCGGGCCGCAGTTCCTTGCGCCGGAAGATCAGCGGCGCCACGGATTCGGTGATCTCGACCGGGGTGTTGCGCACGCCGGACGGGAACGAGGTCGCGGACAGTCCGTCCCTGCCGGGCCGTCCGCCGGTGCCGCCGCAATGGAAGATGGTCACCGAGAACGGCGTCGCGTCGCCGTAATCGTGCTCGCCGGTGATGCCGCGGCCGCCGGACAGCATCGGGTTCCACAGGCTGGAGGCGCCCTCGGCCGGGGCGATTCCGGGCCGTGCCTGTTCCAGGCACCCCAGCACCACGTCGGGCAGCATCTGGCCGGTCACGTGACGGATGTTGACGGCGGCCGGCCGCGGCGCATTGAGGATAGAGCCCTCGGGCGCGGTGACCCGGATGGTGCCGAGCGAGCCGGCATTGTTCGGGATCGCGTTGCCGACGACGCAGCGGATGCCGAAGCCGGTGTAGGCCTGGGTGTAGGTCAGCGGCGAGTTGATGCCGAAGGCGGACATCGCGCTGGTGCCGTCGTAGTCGACCGCAATCCCGTCGGCGCCGATCGTCATCCGCACGCGGTAGGTGACCGGGTGGTCGTAGCCGTCCACGGTCATCTCGTTCTCGTACACGCCAGGCGGCAGCTTACCGATCTCGGCCAGCATCGCGGCGCGCGAGGCCTCGATGATGCGGTCGCCGATGCCGTCCAGGTCGTTGAGGCCGATCTCGTCCATCAGTTCGATGAGGCGCCGGCCGCCGACGGAATTGCAGGCGGCGAGCGAGTAGAGGTCGCCGACCACCTGCACCGGCTCGCGGACATTGGCGCGGACGATCTCGAGCACCGCCTCGTCCGCCGCGCCGGCCCGGAACAGCGGGAGGATCGGGATGCACAGGCCTTCCTCGTACACCTGCCCCGCATCCGGCCCGAAGCCGGATCCGCCGATGTCGACGACATGCACCGTGGACGCGAACAGGGCGACCGGCGCGCCGCCGCGGAACACCGGCGTGACCACGGTGAAATCGAACAGATGCCCGGTGCCGTGCCAGGGATCGTTGGTCAGGTACACGTCGCCGTCTACCATGGTTTTGACCGGGTACTTTTCCAGGAAGAAGCCGACCGAGGCCGCCATGGCGTTGACGTGGCCCGGCGTGCCGGTCACCGCCTGCGCCAGCATGCGACCCGAGAGGTCGAAAACGCCGGCCGACAGGTCCCCCGCCTCGCGCACGGTGGTCGAGAACGCGGTGCGGATCAGCGCCTGCGCCTGCTCCTCGACGATCGCGATGAGGCGATCCCAGATCACCTGGTCGCGCACGGAAGAAGCCGTCGCCGCCACCGCCGCGCCCGCGGCTATGCGCGCCAGCACCAGGTCGCCGCCAGGATTGACCATGGCCTGGAACCCCGCCGGCACGATCGTCGTGGTCTGCGCCTCGGCGATCGCGGCCGGGCCGGCGAGAAACGCAGACTCCGGCAGCGACGCGCGGTCGTACAGCGCCGCGTCGACGGTATCCCCGCCCGGAAAGCGGATGGGGCGCGATCCCGAAGACCGAGCATCATCCCCCTCCCCAACCCCTCCCCCTCTCAAGGGAGAGGGGCTCTCTTTTGTCCGACCCGTTCCAACTGAGCCCTCTCCCGCCCGGGCGGGGGAGGGTTGGGAGGGGGTGGGCGATTCGTTGCCGGAGGACGCGCCCTCGCCCTTCGACAGGCTCAGGGTGAGGGCGCTTGTGTCTTCCGGAACAGTCCCTTGCCTGCGCGCCATATCCTGATCCTGAGCCTGCCGAAGGATGCGGCCGGCGTCACCATCCCCCGGCGACGGCGCGCTGAGGTTCAGCGACCAGGTCAGCACCTCGATGTCGAGGCCGGGGACGGTGCGGCCGTATTGCCGTTCGTACTCGGCGGCGAAGGCGTCGCGCAGCGCGGCGGCCGAGTGCGGCCCGAAGCCGCCGCCCGGCAGCGCGACCTTGATCTCGTGTCCCTGGCCAACATAGCGGCACCAGGCGTGGCGCTGGGCGGTCAGTTCCGCGACCTTCGCGCCGAGCCGCACCACCGCCTCGGCCTCCGCTTCCATCTCCGCGAACAGCGACGTGACCGCGGCGGCATCGAGGTCGGAGAGCAGTGCATAGCGGCTGCGCACCACCTCGTAGGCGATCGGCGCCAGCAGCATGCCGACGGCCGAACCGACCCCGGCATTGGCCGGCACGACGATGCGCTCGATGCCGAGCTTCTCGGCGAGGCGCGCCGCGTGCAGCGGCGCCGCGCCGCCGAAGGCGATCATCGTGCGGCCGGCGATCTCGGCGCCGCGCTCGACCGCATGCACCCGCATCGCCGCCGCCATGGTCTCGTCGACGATCTCGATGACCCCGTCCGCCGCGGCGAGGGGGTCGGGGGACGCCTTGCTCCTCGCGGGGGACGCGCCCCGCCCCTTCGACAGGCTCAGGGTGAGGGCGCTTGTGTCTACCGAATCTCCCTCTTCCCCACTCCCAGACTCCTCATCCTGAGCCTGTCGAAGGATGAGGCCAGCGGCACCGCTCTCCCGCACCGCCAGCGGCCCCGCCACATGCTCCCGCAACGCCGCCTCTGCCGCTGCGCTATCCAGCGTCATCGTCCCGCCGGCGAAGCCGTCCGCCGCGATGCGGCCGAGCAGCAGGTTGGCGTCGGTTACCGTCGGGGCCGCGCCGCCGCGCCCGTATGAGGCCGGTCCCGGCTCCGCCCCCGCGCTCTCCGGGCCCACGTTTATCCGTCCCAGCGCGTCGACCGATGCGATCGAGCCGCCGCCGGCGCCGATCTCGACCATCTCGACAACCGGGATCTTCACCGGCATGCCGCTGCCCTTCATGAAGCGGTGGGCGCGGTCGACCTCGAAGCTGCGCGAGAGCATCGGCGCAAAATCGTCGATCAGGCAGATCTTGGCGGTCGTCCCGCCCATGTCGAACGAGACGACGCGAGTCGCGGCGAGGTCGCGCGCGATCGCGGCGGCGAGGATGGCACCGCCGGCCGGCCCGGATTCGATCAGCCGCACGGGAAAGCGCGCCGCCGTCTCCAATGTGACGAGGTTGCCGCCGGAGGTCATCATCAGACAGGGCGCATCGATGCCCGCCGCGGCGAGGCGTTCGGCGATGCGGTTGAGATACCGCGCCATCAGCGGCCGCACATAGGCATTCGCGCAGGCGGTCGACTGGCGCTCGTACTCGCGGATCTCGGGGCAGACCTCGGAGGACAGGGTGAGCGAGACGTCCGGCAGCGCCGTGCCGAGGATCTCCGCGACGCGCCGCTCATGCGACGGGTTGGCGTAGGAATGGAGGAGGCCGATGGCGACGGATTCGACGCCCGCCTCCCGCAGCACCGGGATCAGCGTTGCGACCGAGCCCTCGTCCAGGGGCGTGAGCACCTCGCCGCGGAAGTTCAGGCGCTCGGTGACCGGCAGGCGCAGCTCGCGCGGCGCCAGCGGCGGCCGCCGCTCCATCGAGAGGTCGTACTGCGCGAAGCGGTTCTCCCAGGCGATCTCCAGCGAATCGCGGTGGCCCTCGGTGCAGATCAGCGCCGTCTTCGCGCCCTTGCGCTCGATGATCGCGTTGGTCGCCAGCGTCGTGCCGTGCAGCACCAGCGAGACCGCGGACGGCGCGACCCCGGCAGCGTCGAGAACGGCCTGCGCCGCCGCCATGAATCCTTCCGCCGGATCGGACGGTGTCGTCAGCACCTTGGTGGCCGTCTGCACGCCGCCATGCTCCAGCACCGCGTCGGTAAACGTGCCGCCGATGTCGATGGCGAGGCGTGCCCGATGTGTCACGTTGCTCATCCCTGCCATTCGCATGAAACTCGGGGTTTCACGCAGTCACCGACCTAGAAAGATCGCATTGAATGACTTCACATCTGGAACTTTGAACATCGGCTTCAGTCGATGATTGAGCTTCGCGACGTAACCGTCCTCGTTGTACAGCCACCCACCGCCGATGGAATCCGACCTGATATCCAGTTTGTGCGTCCAGTCTGTGTTCGGCAATTTATCGATTGGGATCAGGGAGTCCCAAAGTTCCTGCGCCTTGGCGAGCTGATCGGCCATGTTGATTATCCTCAACACCGCAAATTCATTATCCCGAACCGTTATCTCCTGCATCCGGGTCTCAACCGCGGTGACGGAAGAGCAAAGGAACAACACCAGGGTGCACGACAACCATCTTATCGGTTCGACACGCAAGCTTACCGCGTGCTTCCTTCCCAAGCTGATGGTCGCCTTGGCTCGCCCCTAATCGATCTAGTCTTTCAAGCTGCACCAAGTCCTGCCGTCTCTTTGCTCGCATTCCAGATTACTCTCTTCGATCGGGTGCGCCACGCAGTAGTCGAACATCAGATCGGCGATCTCCCGGCTCCCGCCCATCAGACGGACCATCTGCGATTTGTTGCGGATCATGTAGATACCGGATTCTCCACCCCACGTTAAAAGCTCGTAGATCAAATCGTCGCGCTGTTTCAGCGTCTCGTATTTGAGATCGAATTGATCTGAATAAGTGCGTTTGTACTCACCTTCAATACGGGTGATAGTTATATTAAACGGATAAGTTGTTTGAACTGTCATTGTATCGCCTGCTCTGTCTGAATCGTAGTAAAAGAAAAGGTTTTCTGGATTTCCGGAGTGCAGGGTATACGCATTCGGAATCGGAAACTTGCAGTCGAGGGCTTCCACGAAGAACCAGTCCTCTTCGCTGACCTCCGTGAGCGGCCATCGATCGACGGTCCGCGTGAGGGCCACGCCGATCATCAGGCCGACGACCAGAAATAGCAGGGCCGCGAGAACTCCGGTGCTGGGCGCGAGCTTCATGATCCGCCTCGGCAGCGCGATGGGACAGCGTCAGGCCGGCAACATTACAGCATTGCGGGCCCGCAC
>JBFIFO010000167.1:0-8216 GCA_041602815.1 Alphaproteobacteria bacterium
GGGGCGGAGGACGCCTGCCCGATGGTGGTCGGGCGCTATTTCCGGGCCCTGAAGAACGGACCCAGCCCCACCTGGATGCAGCGCCGGCTGCTGGCCATCGGCCTGCGACCGATCTCGGCCCTGGTCGACATCACCAATTACGTCACCTTCGATCTCGGCCGGCCGCTGCACGTGTTCGACGCGGCGAAGCTCGAGGGCGGCACGCTGACGATGCGCTTCGCCAAGTCGGGCGAGACGATCCTCGCGCTCGACGGCAAGGAATACGAGCTCGACGACGGCATGACCTGCATCGCCGACGGCAAGGGCGTGCACGGCATCGCCGGGGTAATGGGCGGCGAGGTCACCGGCTGCACCGCCGAGACCACCGAGATGTTCCTCGAGGTGGCGCTGTTCGATCCGATCCGCACCGCCGCGACGGGGCGCAAGCTGAAGATCGAATCCGACGCCCGCTACCGCTTCGAGCGCTCCGTCGACCCGGAATCGGCGCTGTGGGGCGCCGAGGTCGCGGCGCGGCTGGTCCTCGACATCTGCGGCGGCGAGGCGAGCGAGCTGTCGGTCGCCGGCGAGATGCCCGAGACGGCGCGCGAGGTGATTCTGCGGGCCGACCGGGTGAAGACGCTGGGCGGCGTCGACCTGCCGGTCGCCGAACAGCGGCAGATCCTCGAGGCGCTGGGTTTCGCGACGACGGAGAAGAAGGGCGCGATCGTCGCCACCACGCCGTCCTGGCGCCCGGACATCACGCTGGAGCCCTGCCTCGTCGAGGAGGTGCTGCGGGTCAAGGGGTTCGATGCGATCCCGGCGGTGCCGCTGGAGCGTGCGAGCGACCTGCCGGAGCAGATCCTCACCGTCAGCCAGCGGCGCGAAGGCTTCGCCCGCAAGGTGCTGGCCGGCCGCGGCATGCTCGAGGCGGTGACCTGGTCGTTCATGGCCGAGGAGCAGGCCGCCCTGTTCGGCGGCGTGCCGGACGAGCTGCGCCTGGAGAATCCGATCAGCGCGGATCTTACGGTGATGCGGCCGTCGATCCTGCCCAACCTTTTGGCCGCATCGGGCCGCAACGCCGACCGCGGCTATCCCGATCTCGGCCTGTTCGAGGTCGGCCCGTCGTGGCGCGACGATACGCCGGAGGGCGAGGACATCGTCGCCGCCGGGCTGCGCACCGGCGACACCGGCCCGCGCCACTGGGCGGCGCCGCCGCGCCCGGTCGACGCGTTCGATGCCAAGGCCGATGCGCTGGCGGTGCTGGCCGCCTGCGGCGCCCCGGTCGACAACCTGCAGGTCACGCGCGACGCGCCCGACTGGTACCACCCCGGCCGGTCCGGCGTGCTGCGGCTCGGCCCCAACGTGCTGGCCCGGTTCGGCGAGATCCATCCGCGCATCTTAAGGGCGATGGACGTCAAGGGCCCGGCCGCCGCGTTCGAGGTCTTCCTGCATCACGTCCCGCAGCCGCGGGCCAAGGGCGGCAAGATGCGCGCCCTCTTGCGGCCGTCGCCGTTCCAGCCGGTCGGCCGCGACTTCGCCTTCGTGGTCGATGCCGACGTGCCGGCGGAAACGCTGCTGCGCGCCGCACGGGGGGCCGACAAGACGCTGATCAGCCAGGTCGACGTGTTCGACGTCTACGAGGGCGAGGGCGTCGGCAAGGGCCGCAAGTCGGTCGCCATCGCGGTCACCCTGCAGCCGCAGGAGCGGACGCTCACCGACGAGGACATCGAGCGCGTCTCCGCCGCCGTCATCGCCGCGGTGCAGAAGCAGACCGGCGGCACCCTGCGCGGCTGACCCGCCGACGCCTTTCGATCTGATGGCCCGATCCGCGATGCAGGCGAAACCCTGCCGTCCCCGACCACGTCATTGCGAGGCGCGAAGCGCCGCGGCAATCCAGACGCGTCCGGCCCCACGTCAGCCATCCTGGATTGCTTCGCCCTCGCGTTGCTCGGGCCCGCAATGACAGGGACATGCAGGTGTCATCCGGCAATCCGTCCGCAAGCCGTCGCATCCGTTCCCTAAAATCCCGCACGATAGTTGCTGTCGCCGGCGCCGTTGCACGGCATGCTTGGGGCATGCCCGGCCCACGGAAACTGAAAACCTAGTTGACGGCCATGAGCACGCCGCGGAATGTCTATGGCGAAGCCCTGCGCAAGGCGAACGTGCTGCGCTCGCGCCGCCGCCGCCTGTGGCTGGGCGACAGGCTGGACCACCCGGACGACACCGACGACATGCCCCGCGCGCCCCGACAGGCTTCCGAAGATATCTCGAACAAGTCCTACGTGGTGCCGTGCGCCAGCGCCTTCCGCGACGCGGTGCTGGAGCTGGCCGGACGGCGCGGCGTCAACGCCGGGGAACTCGCCCGTGCGGTGCTGCTGCTAATGCCGCGGGAGGCCGCCGCGTTCGCGGACCCGGGCGAGCCGGCGCCGGGCGACCGCGAGGCGGTGATCCTCAAATCCGGCGCCAACGAGGGCAAGACCTGGCGCCGCAAGCCGCGCCTCCAGGTGCGCACGGTGGCCGGGCGCACGGCGCCGCAGATCCGCTCGGCCCTCGCCCTGGCGCTGGCCATGGACCGCGGCGAGGTGACCTTGACGATGGAGGACGGCCGCGGGCCGAGCGTTTCCGACCGCCTCGACGAGGCGCGCGCCGAGATCGCCCGCCTGCGCCGGCAGGTCGGGGCGCTGTCCTTCGAGCCGTTGCCGCACGGCGTCGGCAGCCGCTTCGATGCCCTCTACGTGCTCGGCCTGGCGCCGGACGCCGACCCCGACGACGCCGAGATCCGCCGGCGCTACCGCACCCTCGCCGCCATCCACCATCCCGACGGCGGCACCGGCGACCACCGGCGCATGAGCCAGCTCAACGAGGCGGTGCGGATCCTGCGCGGGAAGGGGTGAGGCGGAGCCGACACGAAAGCCCGCGCCCCGCTCGCCGCCATCCCCCTCACCCAACCCTCTCCCGCCAGGGGAGAGGGCTTATACAGTGCCGCCCCGAAGAAAGAACCCTCTCCCCTCGTGGGAGAGGGCAGGGTGAGGGGGCGGCGCGTGAGGTTGTTCGACGCCCCGCGATTTCCCCCTGTCGGAACCGACCGCAGGTCGCGTACACTCGCCGATCATGACCAGCCGACATGCCAGGTCATTGCGTGCCAACCAGACCGAGGCGGAAACCCTCCTGTGGCGGCGCTTGCGCGATCGGCAGTTGGCCGGCGCCAAGTTCCGCCGGCAGGCGCCGATCGGCCCCTACATCGCCGATTTCGCCAGTTACGCGGCGAAGCTGGTGGTCGAGCTCGACGGTGGCCAGCACGCGGACAACGCCGCGGCCGACGCGGCGCGGACGGCATCGCTGGAAGGGCGCGGCTTCCACGTGCTGCGGTTCTGGAACCACGACGTCCTGGCCAACCCCGACGGCGTGCTGGAAACGATACAAGAGGCATTGTGCGGCAAGTAGACCTGCGTCCCGCCCGCCGCCATCCCCCTCACCCAACCCTCTCCCACCAGGGGAGAGGGCTTTTTTGTCGAGGCGGCACGATCGAACTCTATACCAGCGGGCGAAAGGGCGTTTTCGGTACTGAGCGGCGCGACCGAACCCTCTCCCCTCGTGGGAGAGGGCAGGGTGAGGGGGCGGCGCGTACGGTCGCTCGGCGGAGCGTGGCGCAAATATCCCGCCCGAAACCCGCAGAAAACCCTGACGCATGGGCTCGTTTCGCGCGGTCCGCCCTTGCGCCGGACCCGGGGGCGGGGCATCAATGCCGCCGCGCTACATTGTACCGAAGGAACCCCCCACGCATGGCCCCGCCCCTGCTCACCCTCGGCTCCGTCACCCTCGGCTTCGGCGGGCGGCCGCTGTTCCGGGACGTCGACCTTGCGATCGGCGCCGGCGAGCGGATCGCGCTGATCGGCCGCAACGGCGCCGGCAAGTCGACCCTGCTGCGCCTCATGGCCGGCGAGACCGAGGCCGATACCGGCGAACGCCGGCTGCAAAAAGGCGTCCGCGTCGCGATGCTGGCGCAGGAGCCGGACCTGTCGGGGTACGACACCGTGCTGGACTATGCCGCTGCCGGCGCGGCCGCGGCGGCGGAGCGGCACCAGGCGGCGGCGCTGCTCGATGCGCTCGGCGTCGACGGGGCCCGGCGCACGGATGCGCTGTCCGGCGGCGAGGCGCGGCGGGCGGCGCTGGCGCGCGCCCTGTGCGGCGAGCCCGACGTGCTGTTGCTGGACGAGCCGACCAACCACCTCGACCTGCCGGCGATCGAGTGGCTGGAGGCGCGGCTTGCCGCCGGCCGCTTCGCGCTGGTCGCGGTCAGCCACGACCGCGCGTTCTTATCGCGCGTCACCAACGCGACGCTGTGGCTCGACCGCGGGCGACTGCTGCGGCTCGATGCGGGGTTCGCGAAGTTCGACGCCTGGTCCGCGGAGATCCTCGCGCGCGAAGAGGTCGAGGCGGCCAAGCTCGACAAGCGGATCGCCGAGGAAACGCGCTGGTCGCACCAGGGCATCACGGCGCGGCGCAAGCGCAACCAGGGCCGGCTGCGCCGTCTTGCCGAGCTGCGCGCGGAGCGGGCGCGGCGGCCGAAGGCGGCGGGCAGCGTGCGCATGGCGGCGGCACAGGCGGCGCCGGCGGGCAAGCTGGTGATCGAGGCCGAGGACATCGCCAAGGCCTGGGACGGCAACACCGTGATCCGGGGCTTCTCGACCCGCATCCTGCGCGGCGACCGGGTCGGCATCATCGGCCCGAACGGCGCCGGCAAGACCACGCTGCTGCGCCTCCTGATCGGCGAGCTTGCGCCCGATTCCGGGCGGCTGCGCCGCGGCACCAATATCGAGATGGTCTATCTCGACCAGGCCCGCGCGGCGCTGGAGCCCGGCGAGACGCCGTGGTCGACCCTGTGCCCGGCCGGCGGCGACCAGGTGATGGTCGGCGGGCGGCCGCGCCACGTCGTCTCCTACCTGCGCGACTTCCTGTTCGCCGACAGCCAAGCGCGCAGCCCGGTCGAGAGCCTGTCCGGCGGCGAGCGCAATCGCCTCCTGCTGGCCCGCGCCCTGGCCCGGCCGTCGAACCTGCTGGTGCTGGACGAGCCGACCAACGACCTCGACATGGATACGCTGGATTTGCTGCAGGAACTCTTGGCCGACTATGCGGGCACGGTGCTGCTGGTCAGCCACGACCGCGACTTCCTCGACCGCGTGGTCACCTCGACGGTCGCGCTCGAAGGCGACGGCGCCGCCGCCGAGTATCCCGGCGGCTACAGCGATTATGTGCGCCAGCGGCCGCAGGCCGGCGCCGGGAATCCCGCCCGGCGACCCGGCAAGACACCGCGCAGGACCCCGGCGCAGGGCGAGGCCGGCAAGCCCCGCGACCGGCTCAGCTACAAGCAGCAGCATGCGCTGGCGCGGCTGCCGGGCATCATGGCCGCGCTGGAGCAGCGCATTGCCGACCTCGAAGCGACGCTCGTCGATCCCGGCCTGTACGCCCGCGACCGCGCCGCCTTCGAGCGGGCGACCGCGGAGCTCGCCGCCGCCCGCGCGGACCACGCGGCGGCCGAGGAGGAGTGGCTCGCGCTCGAGCTGCTGCGCGAGGAGGCGGAGGCGAAGCGCCGGGGGCCGGCCTAGAAATCAGACCATGGCGGCCGCACCGGATGTGGCCCCATGACCGCACCTGTGTTATGGTTAAGGTTGTATTGCCGCGGCCGCTCCGAGCGGGGACCGGCGGGCGGCAGCAAGGGCCGGGGCGCCGATCCCGGCGTTCCGGCCGGTTGCCGGTATCCGGCCGAGATTTCCCTGCCGTTCGCGGGCGGGCGTCGCCGCGGCGCAGCCATGGGAGATCGTCCATGACCATCGGAAGAAAGCTCAAGGAGTACCTGGCGGATGCGCGGGTCGAATACGACCTGGTCGAGCATCCGCGCACCGAGTGCAGCAGCCGCACCGCCCAGGCCGCCCATATCCCGGGTGACCGCCTGGCCAAGGGCGTCGTCCTGCAGCACGATGACGGCTATGTGCTGGCGGTCGTGCCGAGCACCCACCGGGTCGAGGTCGGCAGCCTCGAGCGGACCTTCGGCTGCAACCTGGATTTCGCCAGCGAGCCGGAGATCGCCGATTTGTTCAGCGACTGCCGTCTCGGCGCGATTCCGCCCACCGGCGCGGCCTATGACGTCACGACCGTGGTCGACGACAGCCTGACCGGGCAGCCCGAAGTCTGGTTCGAGGGCGGTGACCATCGCACCCTGGTACATGTCAGCGGCGACGGGTTCCGCCGGCTGATGGCGGAAGCGCGGCTCGCGCATATCAGCCATCACGTCTGACGGCGATGCGCATCCCGCCCGGGGCGGTCACCGATCCCGGGGGTGAGGATCAGGCGACGTTCGCGCGCAGTGCGGCGGCGCGCGCCGAGATTTCCGTTGCGTCCGAGTTGCGGCCCAGCTTGCCGAGCAGCCAGGCGTAGAGCTCCATCAGGTGGACCGCCGAGAGGTCGGCTGTGGTCGAGTTCTTGAGGGCGATCTTCATGGCGCGCCGCACCAAAGGTTCGGCCTTCTCGTAATTTTCGCGGTCGCAGTAAAGGCCGGCGAGGTTGATCAGCTCGGTGACGAGGTGCGGGTGCTCGCCGCCGAGCATCGCCTCGCCGATCTCGAGCAGCTGCTTGTGGAGCGGCTCCGCTTCTGCGTAGCGCTTCTGGGCGGCGAACTGCGCGGCGAGGGTCTTGATCGCCGCCGCGGTCTCCCGGTGGTTACAGCCGAACGCCTCTTCCAGCATCTGCAGCGCACGGCGGCCGAACATCTCCGCCTTGGTGTCGCGGCCCTGCTCGTGATAGAGGGTTGCGAGGCCAACCAGCGTCGCCGCCACGTCGGGATGGCCGGGACCGAGGGCGCCCTGCTCGATGGCGAGAGCCCGCTGATACAACGCCTCGGCCTCCTCGAACTTGCCGACTAGCGTGAGCACGTAGGCCAAGCGACCGGCCGAGCCGGCGATTTCGACATGCCCCGGGTCCAGCGTCAGTTCGCGGATGGCCAGGATCTTGCGGTATTTCCGCTCCGCGCCCTCCAAGTCGTCCTGTGCCTCGGCCAGCGATGCCAGCGCCGCGAGATGCGGGAGCAGGTCCGGGTGGTTCTCGCCGCTGGCGTCCAGGGCCGCACGGTAAAGCGTCTCGGAGATCTCCGCTGCGCGCCGATACATGGCGGCGGCCTCTTCCTGGCGCTGCTGGGTCCTGTACAGCTCGGCGACGTTCTCCAGCGTGACCACGTAATCGGGATCTGCAGGAAGGCCGGAGGACTCGTCGATGCTGATCGCACGCCGGTACAGCGGTTCCGCCTCGGCCAGCCGGCCCAGCGCGTGGTAGAACATGGCAAGATCGTTCATCGCGTGGGCCAGCCGCCGGTCGCCCGCACCCAGCTTCTTGGCCTCGATCACGGCGACCGCGAAGTGCCGTTCCGCCTCGACGTACTCACCGTTCTGGAAAGCTCTTGCGCCGGCCCTGCTGATCTCTTTCCAACCCATTGGACTGCGTCGAACCCTGACCCCGGAGATTCATGATGCGTGTTGCGGGCACGCCAAGGGCCGGGCGGCCCGGCCGGCGGTATCCCGAGCCCAAGAATATGGAAGAATCATTAAGGAGACCCTTACGATGCGTTAATGCGGCCGGCGAGCACGGCACCGGCGCCCCCGTCCCGCTTCTATGGATTGCGCGGCGGTGACGGCGCGCCTATGTTCCTGCCACCCGCGGCGCACAGACATTCTTCGGTATCGATGACGGACCCCGATCTCATTCGCAATTTCGCGATCATCGCGCATATCGACCACGGCAAGTCGACCCTCGCCGACCGCCTGATCGAACGCTGCGGCGGACTGAACACCCGCGAAATGAAAAGCCAGGTGCTCGATTCCATGGACATCGAGCGCGAGCGCGGCATCACCATCAAGGCGCAGACCGTGCGCCTGCACTACACCGCCGCCGACGGCGAGACCTACGTGCTGAACCTGATCGACACGCCCGGCCATGTCGATTTCGCCTACGAGGTATCGCGTAGCTTGCGCGCCTGCGAGGGATCGCTGCTGGTCGTCGACGCCTCCCAGGGCGTCGAGGCGCAGACGCTCGCCAATGTCTACCAGGCGCTCGACCACGATCTCGAAGTCGTGCCGGTCTTGAACAAAATCGACCTGCCCGCCGCGGAGCCCGAACGCGTGCGCACGCAGATTGAGGAAGTGATCGGCCTCGACGCATCCGGCGCCATCCTCGCCTCGGGCAAGACC
>JBFIFO010000168.1:0-8135 GCA_041602815.1 Alphaproteobacteria bacterium
CTCCTTGAGGGCGCGGCTGAAGCGCCGGCCGAGCACTTCGCGCATCATCGCGTAATCGTCGCCGGCGGCGGCGCCGTCCCGGGCGCCCGCGGTGCGGATATTGAACTTGCGATAGGCCGCCTTGTTCAGCCCGTCCGGCCCGGCGACGATCATCGCGCCGACCGCGTTCGTGCCCTGGATATGGCTGTTGTCGTAGACTTCGATGCGCTCCGGCGCGGCGTCCAACTCCAGCGTCCGGGCAAGTCCCTCGAGCAGGCGCCGCTGCGAGGCGCTCTCCGACATGCGTCGGGCGAGCGCCGAGCGGGCGTTCAGCAGGGCGTGCTCGACCGGCTTGCACAGGCGGCCCCGCCGCGGCCTGCGGATGACCACCTTGTGGCCGGCGTTGACGGTGAGCGCTTCGGCGAGCAGGTCCGCCTCGGCCGCATCGGTGCTGACCAAAATCTGCTTCGGTGCCTGGCGCCCGTCGTAGAACTGGCCGATGAAGGCCGACATGATGTCGGCGGGTTCGGCGCTCCGGTCGTGGCTCGGAAAATAGGAACGGTTGCCGTGGTTGCGGCCCTCGCGGAAGAAGAACACCTGCATGCAGGACTGCCCGCCTTCCTGGGCCAGCGCGATCACGTCGGTATCGCCGATACCGTCGGGGTTGATGTCCTGATGTGACTGGATCAGGGTCAGCGCCTTGATGCGGTCGCGCAGCGCCGCGGCGCGCTCGAACTCCAGCGCCTCGCTGGCCTCCTGCATCTGGCGGGCAAGATCCGCCTGAACCGCGTGCGTGCGGCCCCTCAGGAAGGCATGTGCCTGGCGCACCAGGGCATCGTAGCCGGCCGTGTCGATGCGGCCGACGCAGGGGGCGCTGCAGCGCTTGATCTGGTATTGCAGGCACGGCCGGTTGCGGCTTGCGAACACCGAATCCGAACAGTTGCGCAGCAGAAAGGCGCGCTGCAGCGCGGTAATCGTACGATTCACGGCACCGGCCGACGCGAACGGGCCGTAATAGTTGCCCCGGCGCTTGCGCGCGCCCCGGTGCTTGAGGATCTGCGGGAAGTCGTGGTCGGTGGCGATCAGGATGTCGGCGAACGACTTGTCGTCGCGCAGCAGGATATTGAACTGCGGCTTCAGCGTCTTGATCAGATTCGCCTCGAGCAGCAGCGCCTCCACCTCGGTGTGGGTGGTCACGATTTCCATGTCGCAAGTTTCCGCGACCATGCGTTGCAGACGCACGGGCAGGCGGCCGGGATTGGCGTAGGTTGCCACCCGTTTCCTGAGGTTGCGCGCCTTGCCGACGTAGAGGACCTTGCCGCGCCGGCCGACCATCCTGTAGACGCCCGGGTTTCCGGGCATCGTCCGCAGTTTCCGCCGGATGAGCGCGATCCCGTCGGCAAGGCTGACCGCCGCGCCGTCGCGTTCGGGGTTTGTGCTGGCTGCGTGGTCCGTCATCGGTGCTAATTTCGGGGCGCCCGGCCGTCGCGTCAATGCCGGCGTCGCCGTCGGCCGCTCCGCTTCGTGGCATGCCACAGCGTTGTTTTTCAGAAGCTTAACTATCAATCCACGAAAACTGTGGATAACACTGTCGATAACTTGCCGGGGACCGGCGCTTGATATTGGAATCCCACGGCTTGGCCCCGGTTGCACAAAAATTGGGCAACGTCATTTAACTTATTGTTTTATCTCATTTTAACGATTGAATTGGCGTCATGGGCGGGCCCCGGCCGTGCCGTTTCACGGTATTGTACGCTAGCTGCGATCCGCCATTGTCGGCTGTGCAAAGTTTTCTCTGTTCGTTCCGGATTCGTTAACGATTCGCCTGTCGCGTGTGGGCGTGTCGTCGCAACCGGGACCGCCGGACCCTACTCGACGGGCACAACCCCGCGAAACGGCTGGGCCCAGCCGAGATGCTCGCCGCCGTCGAGTGCAATCATTTGTCCGGTCATCGAGGGCGCGGAAAGAATGTAACGGACGCCGGCGGCGATCTCTTCCGGGGTCGCGCCGTGCCGCAGCGGCGTCGCGTCCCACTGCATCCGGAACTGTTCCTCCGACTGGCGCTCGCTTTTCAGGGTCGGCCCCGGCCCGATCGCATTGACGCGGATTCGCGGCGCCAGCGCCAGCGCCAGCGTCTGGGTCAGCGTCCACAGGCCCGTCTTCGACAGCGTGTAGGTGAGGAAATACGGAGTGAGGTTCCAGACCCGCTGGTCGATCAGATTGACGATCACGCCCTCGGCGCCCTCCGGCAGACCGCGCGCCATGGCCTGGGACAGCACGAAGGGCGCGCGCAAATTGGTCTCCATATGGATATCCCAGCTTTCGCGGGTCGCCGTGTCCCAGACGTCGAGGTCGAAGCGCGACGCGTTGTTGACCAGGCACCCGACCGGGCCGAGGGTCTCCGCCGCCCGGCGCACCAGGGCCGCCATGTGATCCTCGTTCGCCAGATCCGCGTCGAGCAACGCGGCTTGCCGGCCGCCGCTCTCGATCTCCGCGGCCAGCGCGGCCGCGGCGTCCCCGGAGTCCCTGTAGTGGATCGCGACGTCGAAGCCCTGCGCCGCGAGGTCCAGTGCGATGGCACGGCCGATGCGGTGGGCCGCTCCGGTGACCAGCGCGGTGCGCGGAATGGACGCGGTGATCGCGCCGTTCAAGGCTCGCCCTCCCGCTCTTGCGACTGGGCATAGCGCAACACCATGTCGCGCATGGTCACGACGCCCTGGATCTGGCGGTCCGGGCCCAGCACCAGGGCGCGCCGCAGTCCGAAGCGCACCAGCAGGCGGATCGCGTAACGCAGGTCCATGTTGGGGTCGACCGTCAGGACCGGCTTGTTCATCACCTCGTAAACCTGCACGCGGTCGAAGGACAGGTTCCTGGCCACGACCTCTCGGGCGATATCGGTGACGACGATCACGCCGTATTCATCCCTCTCGTCCCGGCGGTCCACGACCAGCGAGGTGACTCCTTGGCGGGCCATCGTCTCCATCGCCTCGCGGACCGTCGCCATGCTGTCGATGGTCCGCACGTGGCGGCTCATGATCTCCGCGACCTTGATGTGGGGTTCCTGTTTCATATCTGCTCTTCGATCTCTTGCGACAGGGTCTCCATCTGCGACGACAGGCCGACGGCGTCCTCGATGTCGACCTGGAAGGCGATGCCGGTTCCCGGCTCCTCGTCGAACTGGCCGACCGCCGCGATGGTCTCCAGGATATCGCGGCTCAACGGCTCGGCGACGAGGAACAGCAGCAGGTCGCGCGCCACGGCCAAGTCGAGGCCGAGGAAGGTCTTCTCCGGCTTCAGGCCTTCGCCGCGTGCACTGGTGATGACCGAGCAGCCGGTCGCCCCGGCCTCGCGCGCAGCCTTGAGGATGTCCTCGGTCTGGTCCTCGTCGACCAGCGCCATGATCAGTTTGAACCTCATGTCTTAGCTCCCTTGCTGCTCCGCGTCGCGGGGTTTGCGTCTGCGGCCGAGCCAGGTCGACAGGTCAGCGTAACCCAACACGGCGATCATCGGAAACAGGCTTGCGAAGGCGATCAGGCCGAAGCCGTCGATCACCGGGCTGCGGCCCGGGATCGTCGAGGCGAGGCCGAGGCCCAGGGCGGCGACCAGCGGCACCGTGACCGTCGAGGTCGTCACCCCGCCGGAATCGTATGCCAGCGGCACGATCGGCGCGGCGACGCGGACCACGCGCATGGTCTGCAGGATCAACGCGGCATAGCCGGCGATGATGTACCAGTACAGCGGCGTTCCGGTCACGATCCGGTAGCTGCCGAGCGCGACCCCGGCGGCAACGCCGATCGCCACCGTGATCCGCAGCCCCCAGACGGAGATCGTACCGCCGGAGACCTGGTGCGCCTTGTCGGCGACCGCCATCAGCGACGGCTCGGCGATGGTCGTGGCGAAGCCGATGGCGCCGGCGAAGGCGAAGACCCACAGATAGTCCTGCCAGCGTACCGCGGTCGGCTCTACCCCGAGGAAAGCGGGATCGGTCAGCTGCTGGGCCATGATCTTGCCCAGCGGGAACAGCGCCTCCTCGAGGCCGACCAGGAACAGCGTAAGGCCGAGAAGAACGTAGAGGAACCCGTACAAGATGCGCCGCAGGTTGCGCGGCCGCCGGCGGATCACGACGATCTGGAAGAACGCCAGGATCGCGACGATCGGCAGGACGTCGAGGACGGTCGCCGACGCCGTGATCCACAGCTGCGCCAGGAAGCCCGTCACACCGCCATCCCGTACAGCATCACGAAGATCATCGGGAACATGCTGGCGAAGGCAATCAGGCCGAAGCCGTCGGTCAGCGGATTGCGGCCGCGAATCGACGAGGCGAGGCCGACGCCGAGGGCGGTGACCAGCGGCACGGTGACGGTGGAGGTCGTTACGCCACCCGAATCGTAGGCGACGCCGACGATCTCCGGTGGCGCAATGAAGGTCAGCAGCACGACGATCACGTAACCGCCGATGATCAGCACATGGACCGGCCAGCCCTTCAGGATGCGGAACACGCCGAGCACCAGCGAGGCGCCGACCGACAGGGCGACCGTGAAGCGCAGGCCCAGCGCGTAGGAGCGCTGCGCCGCCTCGTCCGCGGCGACAACCCCGACCTCGGCCATCGCCCGCGCGGCCTCCGCGGATACGGCGATCAGCGCCGGCTCCGCCACCGTCGTCCCGAAGCCGAGGCAGAACGCGAAGGCGAGCAGCCAGGCGAGGCTGCCCTTGCGGGCGAAGGCCTGGGCCATCGCTTCGCCGATCGGAAACAGCCCCATCTCCAGCCCCTGGATGAACAGGGTCAGGCCGAGCATGACCAGCAGGACGCCGCCGGCGATCCGCTCGAGATGCGGGAACGGCTGTTGCAGGACGGCAATCTGGAAGAAGCCGATGACCAGCAGGATCGGCGCGATATCGCGCAGGCTGCCCAGGACCAGACGCAGGAGGGAAAGGAGGCCGGAGGGCATGCGCGGGTCGATCCGAATGGTTGCGGGGGTTCGGGTCCGTCACCCCTGTCTAGCGGTCCGGGGGCAGCCGGGCAACCGGGTTGGAACGAACCATCGCGCGCGATTCGGCCCCTGTGCGCCGTCGCAACCGCCCGCACGGTCGCGGTTGCGGCCTATCGTTGCGCCGTTTCGCCCGTCGAATCCTGGTCGAACAGCTCTTCGAGCTCTCTTGCCCACTCCTTCGCCGCCTCCGCCATGCGGTCCTCGTCGTCCCGCATGTCGAAATGGGCCTGGAGCCGTTGCTCGTCATGTCTGCGGAATGTCTGCACGGTCTTCTCGGCGTCGTAGGCCGGCAGGCCGAGGGCCTCGAGCAGTTCGCGCGCCATGTCGAGGCTGGACAGCAGCGTCTCGCGGCGGATCACCGTGACGCCCAGCTCCATCAGCTTGTAGGCATGGGCGCGGTTGCGGGCCCGGGCATAGATCTTCAGGTTCGGGAAGTGCCTGGTCACCGTCTCGGCGGTGCGCAGCGAGGCCTCGACGTCGTCGATGGCGAGCACGAAGGCCGCCGCCCTGTCGGCGCGGGCGGCGCGCAACAGGTCGAGCCGCGAGGCATCGCCGTAATACACCTTGTTGCCGAATTTCTTGACGAAATCGACCTGGTCGGGGCTCGCCTCCAGCGCCGTGAAGCCGATCTTGCGGGCCCGCAGGATACGCCCGATGATCTGCCCGAACCGGCCGAAGCCGGCGATGATCACCGTGTGCTCCTCCGGGTCCGGCGTGTCGTAGGTTGCGGTCGGTGCCGGCCGGCGGCGCATCCGCAGGACGATGTCGTGGCCACCCATCAGCAGCGGGGTCGCCGCCATCGACAGCGACACGACGAGGACCAGCAGATCGGACAGGCCCGGCTCCATGACTCCGGAGCCGACGGCGACGCCGAAGATGACGAAGGCGAATTCGCCGCCCTGCGGGATCGCCAGCGCCAGCTGGCGCGACGACGCGTCGGTCTCGCAATACAGCCGGCCGAGTCCATACAGAATTGCGGCCTTGAGAACGATCAGCCCGGCGACGAGGCCGGCGATGAGCAGCGGCTGCGCGCCGACCAGCCGCAGGTCGACCGACATGCCGACGGCGATGAAGAACAGTCCCAGCAGCAGGCCCTTGAACGGCTCGATGTTCGCCTCGAGCTCGTGCCGGTACTCGGAATCTGCCAGCAGGACGCCGGCGAGGAAGGCGCCCAGCCCCATCGACAGGCCGGCCAGCTCCATCAGCAGCGCCGTGCCGACCACCGCCAAGAGCGCCGTCGCCGTGAACACCTCGCGGATCCCGGTGGCGGCGACGATGCGGAAGACGTGGCGCAGCAGGTAGCGGCCGCCGACCACGACGGCGGCGACAACGCCGACAATCTTGGCCGCCGTCAGAGTCGTTTCCGCGAAACCCGGCGGCGCACCGTCCTGTACACCGAGCAGGGGGGTGAGGGCGATGATCGGGATCGCGGCGATGTCCTGGAACAGCAGGATCGAGAAGGCGGCGCGGCCGTGTTTCGTGGTCAACTGTTTCTTCTCGGCCAGCATCTGCAGCGCGAAGGCGGTCGACGACAGCGCCAGCGCCAGACCGATCACCACCGCCGCCGCCGCCGGCAGTCCGGCGGCCCAGGCGGCGAGGCCGATGATCGCGGCGCTGAGCCCGACCTGCGCGCCGCCGAGGCCGAACACCGGCCGGCGCATGGTCCACAGGCGGCTCGGCTGCAGCTCCAGGCCGATGATGAACAGCAGCAGGACGACCCCGAGCTCGGCGAAATGGAGGATGTCGTCGACGTCCGGCACGAGGCCGAGGCCCACCGGGCCGAGCACCGCGCCGGCCGCAAGATAGCCGAGCACCGAGCCGAGCCCGAGCCGCTTGGCGATCGGCACCGCGAGGACGGCCGCGACCATCAACACGGTCGCCAATCCCAGAATCGACATCGCTCTTTCCCCCTCGCGGACCCGACCTTGGGCAGCCGGCGGTCCGCTCCGCCGCATGCGGCGACGACGCCCGCCCGACCGCCGTGCCTACCGCCTCCTGTATTTGCCCTTCGACTTACCCTTCGGCGATCTGCGCCGGCCGCCGCCCTTCGGCTGCAGCGCGCGGTCGACGCCGGCCAGCGTCGCGGCGATGGCCGGGTCCACCGGGATCGCGTCGACCGGCATCTCGAGATCGAACGCCTCGAGCCGCTTGATCTCGTCGCGCAGCCGCGCCGCTTGCTCGAACTCGAGGTCGGCGGCGGCGGCGCGCATGCGCTCCTCGAGGCGCGCGATGTAGGTCTTCAGATCGACGCCGATCAGGTGCGGCGCGGCGGCGTCGCCGGTCGACACGGTGACGCGGTCGCGCTCGTACACGCTGGTCAGGATGTCGGCGATCTGCTTGCGCACCGATTCCGGCGTGATGCCGTGCGCGGCGTTGTAGGCCTGCTGCTTCTCGCGCCGCCGTTCGGTTTCGCCGATCGCGTAGCGCAACGACTCGGTTACGGTGTCGGCGTACAGGATGACCCGCCCGTCGACATTGCGCGCGGCGCGGCCGATCGTCTGGACCAGCGAGGTGCGGCTGCGCAAATACCCCTCCTTGTCGGCGTCGAGGATCGCGACCAGCGCGCATTCCGGGATGTCGAGCCCCTCGCGCAACAGGTTGATGCCGACCAGGATGTCGAACGCGCCGAGCCTGAGGTCGCGGATGATCTCGATGCGCTCCAGCGTGTCGACGTCGGAGTGGAGGTAGCGCACCTTGAGCCCCGCCTCGATCATGTATTCCGTAAGATCCTCGGCCATCCGCTTGGTCAGGGTGGTGACCAGGACGCGCTGGGCCTTCTCGGCGCAGCTCCTGCATTCGGCCAGCAGGTCGTCGACCTGGTGTTCGGTCGGGCGGACGATGCAGACCGGGTCGACCAGACCGGTCGGCCGCACCACCTGCTCGGTGAACACGCCGCCGGTGCGCTCCAGCTCCCACGGGCCGGGCGTCGCCGAGACATACACCGTCTGCGGGCGCATGCGGTTCCATTCGTCGAAGGTGAGCGGCCGGTTGTCGACGCAGGACGGCAGCCGGAAGCCGAACTCGGCGAGCACCGACTTGCGGGCGTAGTCGCCCTTGGCCATTGCGCCGACCTGGGGCACGCTGACGTGGCTTTCGTCGACGATGAGGATCATGTTCTCCGGCAGGTACTCGAACAGGGTCGGCGGCGGCTCGCCGGGCGCGCGC
>JBFIFO010000169.1:0-8090 GCA_041602815.1 Alphaproteobacteria bacterium
CGCATGGCGTCCAGCAGGTCGCGCGTCTGGTAGCACACTGCCTCGAGCGCGGCGCGCGCGAACTCCTTCGGTCCGGTGCCGCGCGTCAGCCCGTAGACGGCACCGCGGCATTCCGCATCCCAGTGGGGCGCGCCGAGCCCGACGAAGGCGGGGACGAGGTAGACATCCTGGTTGGGGTCGGCCGCGGCCGCCAGGGCGCCCGACTCGGCGGCTTCCGAGATAAGTCCCAACCCGTCGCGCAGCCACTGCACCGCCGCGCCGGCGACGAAGATCGAGCCTTCGAGCGCATAGACCGGCTTGCCGTCCAGCTGGTAGGCGATCGTCGTCAGCAGCCGGTTCTTCGAGGGGACGGCGTCGGCACCGGTATTCAGCACCGCGAAGCATCCGGTACCGTACGTCGACTTCATCATGCCCGGCTCGAAGCAGGCCTGGCCCACCGTCGCTGCCTGCTGGTCTCCGGCGATGCCGGCGATGCGGATGGGGGCGCCGAAGATCCCGGCTTCGGTCTCGCCGAAATCGGCCGCGGAGTCCCTGACGTCGGGCAGCACCTCGCGGGGCACGTCCAGCCGTCCCAGAAGTTCGTCGCTCCAGCGCCCTTCATGGATGTCGTAAAGCAGCGTCCGGCTGGCGTTGGTCGCGTCCGTCGCATGTACGGCGCCGCCGGTCAGCCGCCACAAGAGAAAACTGTCGATCGTGCCGAAGGCGAGCCGCCCCTGTTGCGCCGCGTCGCGCGCGCCATCCACCTGGTCGAGGAGCCAGGCGATCTTGGTTCCCGAAAAATACGGATCGAGAAGCAGGCCGGTGCGTGTTGCGAACGCCTCCTCGTGGCCGCTGCGCCTGAGCTCCGCGCATCGTTGCGCGGTGCGCCGGTCCTGCCAGACGATGGCGCGGTGTATCGGCTCGCCGGTCTTCCGGTCCCAGACGACGGTCGTCTCGCGCTGGTTGGTGATGCCGATGGCGGCGATGTCCTTCGCTGTGGCCCCGGCCTTTTCCATCGCCTCGCGGCACACCGCGAGGGTCGAGTTCCAGATGTCCTCCGGATCGTGTTCGACCCATCCGGAGCGCGGGAAGTGCTGTTCGAACTCCTGCTGGGCGACCGCGACGATGCCGCAGCCGCGGTCGAACAGGATCGCGCGCGACGAGGTAGTACCCTGGTCGATCGCCATGATGTAGTCGGACATATCGCCTCCCACACGTGCGGGTTTCACGCGGCCGAGCCGACGACGGCGCTGTAGTTGTCTCCGATCCAGCCGCCCAGCCGATCGACCTCTGCCCGGGTCAATCGGAGTCCCAGCTTCGATCGCCGCCACACGATGTCATCTGCCGTCATGGCCCACTCATTTCGTATCATATACTCCACTTCCCGCTGGTAGAGCCCGGCGCCGAAATGCGTGCCGAGGTCCGCGACGTCCCGGACGCCGGCCAGCAGGGTCCGGGTCGTCGTCCCGTAGGCCCGCGCCAGCCGTCGAATGACGACCGGATCGATCGCCGGGAACGCGTGTTCGAGCCCTTCGGTCAGCGCGTCGAATCCACCGACGTCGAAATCTCCGCCGGGCAGGGCGACGCCGCGTGTCCACGGCGCCGGCATGTCGGGAAACCAGTGTTCGAGCTTCGCCAGCGCGTCCTCGGCAAGATGCCGGTACGTGGTGATCTTGCCGCCGAAGATGTCGAGCAGCGGCGGGTCGCCGTTCCGTCCCTGGACATCCAGGACGTAGTCCCGCGTCGTCTCCTGCGCCGACCTGTGGCCGTCGTCGTACAGCGGCCGAACCCCGGCGTAGGACCAGACGACGTCGCCGGGTTCGATCGGCGACGAGAAATACTCGCTCGCCGCCCGGCACAGATAGGTGATTTCGGCGGGTGAGGCGGCCACGGAATTCGGATCGCCATCGAAGTCGATGTCGGTCGTGCCGATGAGGGTGAAGTCGCGCTCATAGGGGATCGCGAAGATGATCCTGCGATCCGCGTTCTGGAAGATGTAGGCGCGGCCGTGCCGGAAGAGGGAGGGCACCACGATGTGGCTGCCCTTGACCAGGCGGGTGCGTGACTTCGCCTGTGCAACGATCCGCCGCGTGATGACCTCGGAGATCCACGGGCCCGAGGCATTGACGAGCGCCCGCGCACGCACCGTCGCGACAGCACCGGTGATGCCATCCCTGGTCTCCAGTTTCCAGTGTCCGTCGTCGCGCAGGGCGGAGACGACCTCGGTGCGCACCCGGACGTGCGCGCCGCGCCGGGCGGCATCCACGGCGTTGAGCACGACGAGCCGGGCGTCGTCGACCCAGCAATCCGAATACTCGAACCCTTTGGTGAATCCCGGCTTCAGCGGTTCGCCCGCCGGATCGCGTCGGAGATCGACGAAGCGCGACGGCGGCAGGAGCTTGCGGCCGCCGAGATGGTCGTACAGGAACAGCCCGAGCCGGATGAGCCAGACCGGGCGCAGTCCTTCCTGGTGGGGCAATACAAAGCGAAGCGGCTTTATGATATGCGGCGCCATGGCCAGGAGCACCTCGCGCTCGATGAGGGATTCCCGCACCAGGCCGAACGCATAATGTTCCAGATAGCGGAGCCCGCCATGGATGAGCTTGGTCGACGCGGAGGAGGTTCCACCGGCAAGATCGTTCATCTCGGCGAGGTATACCGACAAACCGCGACCGGCGGCATCCCTGGCGATGCCGCAACCGTTCACGCCGCCGCCGATCACGGCGATGTCATAGACGCTGTCGCTCACGTCCCAGCCCCGACTGGATGACGATGTTTGAAACTCAATTCGAAACTTTAACGAACGATAACGAAACTACAACGAAAATTCCCGCCCGTCATGCCGCAAATCAGCGCGCCTAGGCGATCTCGATGCCGACATCGTTGTCTAGGCAGATGCGCGCGATGTCCTCCGGCGGCGGCCGGTCGGTCACGAAGCTGCACAGCTGCGATATATGGCCGATGCGCACCGGCGCGGACCGCTCGTATTTCATGCTGTCGGCGACGAGAATCGTGTGCCTGGCATTCTCGATGATCGCCTGGGCGACCTTGACCTCGCGATAGTCGTAGTCGAGGAGCGAACCGTCCGCGTCGATCGCCGACACGCCGATAATCGCGAAATCGACCTTGAACTGGCGAATGAAGTCGACGGCCGCCTCGCCGACGACGCCGCCGTCCGCGCGTCGCACGATCCCGCCGGCCGCGATCACGTCGATTTCGGGATTGCGGCGCAGGATGTTGACCACGTTGATGCTGTTGGTGATCGCGAGGATGCCGTGCTTGCCCTGAAGCGCCGCGGCCACCTGTTCCGTCGTCGTGCCGATATTGATCAGGAGCGAGCAGTTGTCCGGGATCAGCGACGCCGCTTTGATGCCGATCCTGCGCTTTTCCTCGGCCGCCAGCTCCCGCCGCGCCTCGTAGCCGACGTTGGCGACGCCAGACGACAACACGGCGCCACCGTGCACGCGCTGCAGCAAGCCGCGTTCGCACAGGTCGTTCAGATCCTTGCGAATGGTCTGGGGCGTAACGTTGTACCGCTCGGCCAGGGCCTCGACGCTGATACGCCCTGCCTTGCGCGCAAGCTCCAAAATATCCGACCTCCGCGGCACGACGGGCTCCTGTATCACCGGTCCCTCCTTTGCTTTTTTGTAATCCGATTATCGCAAATGAGCGGCAATAGCCAGACATAGATCGCAGATTTCGTTTTCAATTGACCTTCATTTTTTTTCATATGATAGTTCGAATGGCTTCACATAACGGGAGAATTTCAATGAAAATGCGACTGATGGCCGCTGCAGCAGGGGCGGCTCTGGTGTCGTTTGCGGGGACGAGCCTTGCCGGCATCGACGAGGCCAGGAAGTGGATCGACTCCGAGTTCCAGCCCTCCACCCTCTCGAAAGAGGACCAGCTGAAGGAGATGGAGTGGTTCATCAAGGCGGCCGAACCGTTCCGGGGCATGGAGATCAACGTCCTGTCCGAAACGATTCCCACGCACGAGTACGAGTCCAAGGTCCTGACCAAGGCGTTCGAGGAAATCACCGGAATCAAGGTCAACCACCAGCTGCTCGGCGAGGGCGAGGTAGTGCAGGCAGTGCAGACGCAGATGCAGACCAAGCGCAACCTGTACGACGCCTATATCAACGATTCCGACCTGATCGGCACCCATTCCCGGCTGCAGCTGGCGGTCAACCTGACCGACTGGATGGCCGGCGAGGGCAAGGACGTCACCAACCCCATGCTCGACGTCGACGACTTCATGGGCAAGTCCTTCACCACCGGGCCGGACGGCAAGCTGTATCAGCTTCCCGACCAGCAGTTCGCGAACCTGTACTGGTTCCGCTACGACTGGTTCCAGCGGCCCGAGCTGAAGCAGCGCTTCAAGGACCTGTACGGCTACGAGCTGGGCGTGCCGGTCAACTGGTCGGCCTACGAGGACATCGCCGAGTTCTTCAGCGTCCATGTCAAGGAAATCGACGGCGTCCGGGTCTACGGCCACATGGACTATGGCAAGCGCGCCCCGGATCTCGGCTGGCGCATGACCGACGCCTGGCTGTCGATGGCCGGCGCCGGCGACAAGGGCCTTCCCAACGGCATCCCGGTCGACGAATGGGGCATTCGCATGGAGGCCGGAACCTGCAACCCGGTCGGCGCCTCGGTGTCGCGCGGCGGCGCGGCGAACGGCCCGGCCGCCGTCTATGCGATCCGCAAATGGGACGAATGGCTGCGCAAGTACGCCCCGCCGGGCGCGGCGAGCTACGACTTCTACCAGTCGCTGCCGGCACTGTCGCAGGGCAACGTTGCGCAGCAGATCTTCTGGTACACCGCCTTCACCGCTTCGATGGTGGCGCCGAAGAGCGAAGGCAACAACACGGTCGACGACGACGGCAATCCGTTGTGGCGGATGGCGCCGTCGCCGCACGGTCCCTACTGGGAAGAGGGCCAGAAGCTGGGCTATCAGGACGCCGGCTCATGGACCCTGTTCAAGTCCACCCCGATCGAGCGCCGCAAGGCGGCCTGGCTCTATGCCCAGTTCGCGGTCTCCAAGACCGTGTCCCTGAAGAAGACGCATGTCGGCCTGACGCCGATCCGCGACAGCGACATCCGCCACGAATCCTTCAGCAAGCGGGCGCCGAAGCTGGGCGGGCTGGTCGAATTCTATCGCTCGCCGGACCGCGTACGCTGGTCGCCGACCGGGATCAACGTGCCGGACTATCCGAAGCTGGCCCAGATCTGGTGGCAGCAGATCGGCGACGTGAACTCCGGCGCCTTCACGCCGCAACAGGCGATGGACCGGCTGGCCAGCGAGATGGACCAGGTCATGGCCCGCATGCAGGCGGCCGACGAGAAGGCTGGAACCTACGGCGGCTGTGGCCCGCGTCTCAATCCGGAGATCGACCCCGCCATCTGGCTCAACAAGCCGGGCGCGCCGAAAGCGAAGCTCGCCAACGAGAAGCCGAAGGGCGAGACCGTCAATTACGACGAGCTCGTCAAGCGCTGGAAGAGCTGAGGCAGGCCGCCAGCCTGAACGCGATGTACCACCGGGGAGTGCGGCGCGCACTCCCCGGACGCGGCAACGGGTGGGGTCGCACCGATGATTGTTCTTGTGTCCGTTCTTTCGCTGTTGGACCTTGGCGCCAGGCCCCTCGCGGGGCACGGCGCATGACGATGCGGTGGTCGGCCTTACCGGGTGCCGGGACAGGGAAGGCGGCGTATGAACCTTGAACTGAAGCGCGTGACCAAGCGGGTCGGCGCGGACATGCACATCTACGAGACCAGCGTCCGGTTCAAGGAGGATGGCTTCAATATCCTGCTCGGCACGACCCTGGCCGGAAAGACGACGCTGATGCAGCTGATGGCCGGGCTGGAGCGCCCGACCTCGGGTGAGATCTGGTTCGACGGGCGGGACGTGACCCGCCTATCGGTTCAGAAGCGCAATGTTTCCATGGTCCACCAGCAATTCATCAATTACCCGAATCTGTCGGTCTTCGAGAACATCGCCTCGCCGCTGCGGGTCGCGCGCCTCGACAAGGCGGAGGTCAACCGTCGGGTCGGCGCGGTCGCAGACATGCTGAAGCTGGCACCGATGCTCGATCGCCGGCCCTCCGAGCTCTCCGGCGGGCAGCAGCAGCGCACGGCGCTGGCGCGCGCGCTGGCCAAGGACTCCGATCTCGTGCTGCTTGACGAACCGCTGGCCAATCTCGATTACAAGCTGCGCGAAGAGCTGCGCGACGAGCTTCCCAAACTGTTCCGGGACCGCGGCTGCACGGTCGTCTACGCAACGAGCGAGCCGACGGAGGCATTGCTCCTCGGCGGCCACACGGCGACGATGCACGAGGGGTGCATTACGCAGTTCGGGGAAACCGCGCAGGTCTATCGCCGGCCCACGGATCTTTTGTCGGCACAGGTGTTTTCCGATCCGCCGATCAACGCCGCAACCGTGACCAAGCAGAACGGCCGGTTCGCGCTGAACGACATCGTCAGCTGGCCAGCCGAGGGGCGGCAGGAAGCGCTGGTCGATGGTCGCTACGTCGTTGCCATCCGGCCCCATCACGTCACGCCGCATGCCGAGGGCAAGACCGGTGTCCGCGTCGAGGGCCGGGTCCTGGTCACCGAGCTGAGCGGCTCGGAGAGCATCGTCCATTTCGATCTGGGCGGGGAGACATGGATTTCGCAGTCGCACGGAATCCACGCGCTCGAGGTCGGGACCAGCGCGTCGTTCCATATCGACACCAGCCAGTGCCTTTATTTCGGTGGCGATGACGCCCGGCTGGCGGCGTGAGGATGCGTACGGTGCACAGGTTTCCGGACCTCCCATGCGTGTCGGGTGCAATGACACTCCGGATCGGCCGTGCCTGGCGGAGGGGGCCGCATGTCTGAAATCCGCATCAAAGACCTCCGGCACAGCTATCTCGCGGATCCGCAAAGCGACGCGGACTGGGCGCTCAAGACGATGAGCGTCGACTGGTCCGACGGCGGCGCCTATGCGTTGCTCGGACCGTCCGGCTGCGGCAAGACCACGCTGCTCAACATCATTTCGGGCCTGCTGACGCCGACGGAGGGCGAGGTCTGGTTCGGCGACCGCGAGGTCACGCGGATGCCGCCCGACCAGCGCAACATTGCGCAGGTCTTCCAGTTCCCGGTCGTCTACGACACCATGACGGTCTACGAGAACCTGTCGTTCCCGCTGCGCAACCGCGGCATCGCCCCAAAGGAGGTGGACCGGCGCGTCCGTGAGATCGCCGAGATGCTGGACCTCACCGAGTCGTTGGCTCGCCGCGCGGCGGGGCTGACGGCGGACGGCAAGCAGAAGATCTCGCTCGGCCGCGGCCTCGTGCGCGAGGACGTCAACGTGATCATGTTCGACGAGCCGCTCACCGTCATCGACCCGCACCTGAAATGGGTCCTGCGGTCCAAGCTCAAGGAGTTGCACCAGACCATCGGCACGACGATGATCTATGTCACGCACGACCAGACCGAGGCCCTGACCTTCGCCGATCAGGTGGTGGTCATGCACGAGGGCACGGTGGTGCAGATCGGCACGCCTGTCGAGCTGTTCGAGCGGCCCCGCCATACCTTCGTCGGGCACTTCATCGGTTCGCCCGGCATGAACGTGCTGCCGTGCGTGGTCGAAGACGGACGGCCCGTATTCGCCGGCCGGCCGATACCGACCGCGCATGCCGTCGCAACGCACGACGGCGGCGCGCGGCTCGAGATCGGCGTGCGTCCGGAATTCGTCAGCTTCGCGGCGGACGGCATCCCGGTCGAGATCGACCGCGTCAGCGATGCCGGGCGCTATCGCATCGTCGATGCCCGCCACGGCGGGCACGTGATCAAGCTTCTCGTGCCCGAGGGCGAGGCGCTTCCGGCCGACGGTGCACACATCCATTTCGATCCCGGCCACACGCAGGTCTATGCGGACGGCTGGATGGTCGACTGAGGTTCGGGCATGGCGGCAAAAACCGAAAATCCGAAAGCCTGGCTGTTCGTCCTTCCGGTCGTCGTGCTGGTGGCGTTCAACGCGCTGATCCCGCTGATGACGGTGGTCAACTATTCGGTCCAGGAAACGTTCGGCGATAACGTGTTCTTCTGGGAGGGCGTCAAGTGGTACGAAC
>JBFIFO010000170.1:0-8059 GCA_041602815.1 Alphaproteobacteria bacterium
CCCTACACGCGCGAGCACGCCGAAGCGTGGATCGCATCGCACGGCGCGTCCCGGCGCAGCGGCGTCGAGCACGTGTTCTGCATCGAATACGGCGGGGCGGTCATCGGCTCGATCGGGCTGCAGCGCAAGGCGGACGACGCGTACGATCTGGGATACTGGATCGGTGAGCCCTGGTGGGGCCGCGGCTTCGCCACCGAGGCGGTGCGACGTATCGTTCGCTTCGCCGTCGACGAGCTTGGCGCGGCCCGCCTGACGGCGGGGCATTTCGCCGACAATCCGGCGTCCGGTCGGGTCCTGGAGAAGTGCGGATTCCGTTATATCGGAAGCGGCATGGCGGTCGGCGCGGCGCGCCGGGAGCGGGCGCTGCACCGCAGTTTCGAACTGGCGTCGGGCGAAGGCGAACGGCGGGCCGCAACGTCATGAAATTTCTCGACGAGGCCCGGGTCTATGTCAGGAGCGGCGACGGCGGCGCTGGCTGCATGAGTTTCCGGCGTGAGAAATACATCGAATTCGGCGGCCCCGACGGCGGCGACGGCGGCCGCGGCGGTGACGTGATCGCCGTCGCCGTGGATGGGCTCAACACGCTGATCGACTTCCGCTACCGGCAGCATTTTAAGGCCAAGAACGGCCGGCCCGGGATGGGCCGCCAGCGCACCGGCGCCGGCGGTGCATCGGCGGTGCTCAAGGTGCCCGTCGGCACTGAGATCCTTGACGACGACAGCGACGAGGTCATCGCGGACCTGACCGTCGTGGGCCAGGAAGTGCTGCTGCTCAAGGGCGGCGAAGGCGGCCACGGCAACACCTACTTCAAATCCTCGACCAACCGCGCGCCGCGCCGTGCCGACCCCGGCCAGCCGGGGCAGGAGATGCGCATCCGGCTGCGCCTGAAGCTGATCGCCGACGCCGGCCTCGTCGGCCTGCCCAACGCGGGGAAGTCGACGTTTCTCGCCGCGACCAGCCGGGCCCGGCCGAAGATCGCCGACTATCCGTTCACCACCCTGCATCCCCAGCTCGGCGTGGTGTATGCCGAGGAGGAGGAGTTCGTGCTGGCCGATATCCCGGGGCTGATCGAGGGCGCCCATGAGGGCCACGGGCTTGGCGACCGGTTTCTCGGGCATATCGAACGCTGCGGCGTGCTGCTTCATCTCGTCGACGGCACGCAGGAGGACGTCGCGGCCGCGTATCGCACCGTGCGCCGCGAGCTCGAGGCCTATGGCGGCGGCCTTGCCGCCAAGCCGGAGATCGTCGCCCTCAACAAGTGCGACGCGCTGGACGATGCGCAGGTCGCGGAGCGGCGCGCCGCCCTGGAGGCCGAGACCGGGGCAAAGGTCCATGTCCTTTCCGGCGTCTCGAAGCGGGGCGTCGACGCGGTGCTGTCGGCGCTGCTGGCGGAAATCCGGCGGGCGCGGACCGACAGTCTGAACCGAAACGCTGGCGCCGACGTGTCGAGCGGCGCGGACTGGACGCCATGACGGCCGGACCTGACCGTATCGCGAAGGCACGGCGGCTGATCATCAAGATCGGCTCGGCGCTGCTGGTCGACGACACCACCGGCAAGATCCGGAACGACTGGCTCGCGGCGCTGGCCGAGGACGTCGCGCTGCTGCACGGAAACGGCCAGCAGGTCGCCGTCGTCTCGTCCGGTGCCATTGCCGCCGGCCGTCGGCACCTCGGGCTGACCGGACGGGCGCTGCGGCTGGAGGAAAAGCAGGCCGCCGCGGCCACCGGCCAGATCATCCTCGCGCATGCCTGGCAGGAGGCCCTGAAGCGGCACGGCATCACGGTCGCGCAGGTGCTGGTGACGCTCGACGACACAGAGGAGCGGCGACGCCACCTCAATGCCCGCAGCACGCTGAACCAGCTGCTCACGCTCGGGGCCATGCCGCTGATCAACGAGAACGATACGGTGGCCACGCAAGAGATCCGGTACGGCGACAACGACCGCCTGGCCGCCCGCGTGGCGGCGATGATCAGCGCCGAGGTGCTGATCCTGCTGTCCGATATCGACGGCATGTACGAGGCCGACCCGCGCAAGGTCCCCGACGCCCGGCATATCCCCGAGATCCGCGAGATCACGGCGGAAATCGAGGGCATGGCGGGGGCGGCGCCGGCGGGCTATTCGTCCGGCGGCATGATCACCAAGGTGCAGGCCGCCAGGATCGCGCTCGGCGCGGGCTGCCACATGGTGCTGACCGAAGGCCACAGCCTGCACGCGGTGGCCAGGCTGCTGGACGGCGGGCGCTGCACCTGGTTCCTCTCCTCCGCCAACCCGCGCACCGCGCGCAAGCGCTGGATCGCCGGATCGCTGAAGGCGCGCGGCGAGCTCGTCATCGACGCCGGCGCGGCGCGCGCCCTCAAACGCGGCGGCAGCCTGCTGCCGGCCGGCGTGGTGGCGGTGCGCGGCCGCTTCGAGCGAGGCGACCTCGTCACCGTTCGCGCCAGCGACGGCGCCGAGATCGGTCGCGGGCTCAGCGCCTATTCCGCCGCGGACGCGGCGCGCATTGCCGGGCACAAGACCGGTGAAATCGAAGCGCTCCTGGGCTATCGTGGGCGCGATGAGCTGATCCACCGGGACGATCTGGCGCTGGACTGAGCGACGCATCGAAGGGATCGAAGGGAAGGCAGGAACGATGGCGAACGTGACGGTGCTGAAGACCGACGATATCGCGGCGGCGATGCGGCGGATTGCCGAATCCGCCCGCACGGCGGCGCGCAGCCTGGCGCAGTCGGACGGCGCGGCCCGCAACCGGGCACTCGCGGAGGCGGCGGCCGAAATCCGCGCGATCGTGGACCGCATCGTCGCGGAAAACGCGAAGGACATGGCCTACGGCAAGGAAAAGCGCCTGTCGGCGGCGCTGATGGACCGGCTGCTGCTGACCCCGGAGCGGATCGAGGCGATGGCCAGCGGCCTCGAGGAGGTCGCCGCCCTGCCCGACCCGCTGGGCACGGTGCTGGCGGAATGGGAGCGCCCGAACGGACTGCGGATCGCCCGGGTCCGGGTGCCGCTGGGCGTCATCGGAATCATCTACGAATCGCGGCCGAACGTCACCGCCGATGCCGGCGGGCTGTGCCTGAAGGCCGGCAATGCGGCGATCCTGCGCGGCGGCTCCGAGAGCTTCCATTCCTCGTCGATCATCGCCGAATGCCTGCAGGCCGGGCTGACGCGGGCCGGACTGCCGGCCGAGGCGGTGCAGATGCCGCCGACCCGCGACCGCGCGGCGGTCGGCGCCATGCTGACCATGCCGGACCTGATCGACGTCATCGTGCCGCGCGGCGGGCGTTCGCTGATCGAGCGGGTCATGGCGGACTCGCGCGTGCCGGTCCTCGCCCATCTCGAGGGCATCTGCAGCGTCTACGTGCACGCGGCGGCGGATCCCGCGATGGCGCGGCAGGTGACGCTGAACGCCAAGATGCGGCGCACCGGGATCTGCGGCGCGGCGGAAAACCTCCTGATCGACCGCTCGGTGGCAGCGACGCTGTTGCCGGGCATCGTCGACGACTTGTCGAAGGCGGGCTGCGAGGTGCGCGGCGACGATGAGGCCCGGCGCATCGATGCGCGCATCGTGCCGGCCGGCGATGCGGACTGGGAAACCGAGTATCTCGACGCGATCATCGCCGTGAAGGTGCTCGACGGGGTCGACGAGGCGGTCGACTTCATCAACCGGCACGGCTCGCACCATACCGATTCGATCATCACCGCCGATGCCGCGGCGGCCGAAACCTTCCTTGCGCGCGTCGACAGCAGCATCGTGATGCACAACGCCTCGACCCAGTTCGCCGACGGCGGTGAGTTCGGCATGGGGGCCGAGATCGGCATCGCGACCGGCCGCCTGCACGCACGCGGGCCGGTCGGCGCCGAGCAGCTGACGACCTACAAATACGTCGTGCGCGGATCGGGCCAGACGCGCCCGTAGCCTGGATTTCCCGCGACCGGCCGGCGCCGGCGGGTGCTTCAGTCGCCGGTGCGGTTGCCGCCGATGATTGTCCGCAGCTGTGCCGCGCTTGCCCGCGCGCCGTCGCGCAGCAGGGCGAGGTCCGAGTCCTGGAGTATCAGGTCGTATCCCGCCGCCACGAGCTCTGCCACCGACCGACCGGGTGTCGCAATCCCGCCGAGCAGCTTGCCGGCCCGTTTCGCCGTCGCCTCGACGTCCGCGATGGCGGCGCGGACCTCGGGGTGGTCCGGCTCGCCCAGATGGCCCATCGAGGCCGAGAGGTCGAAGGGGCCGACGAAGAGGAGATCGACATCCGCGACGGCTGCGATGTCGGCCACGTTGGCAACTGCCGTGCCGGTCTCGATCTGGCAGATCGCCAGAACCTCGTCCTCGATGCGCCGGACATAGTCCTTCCAGTCGGCCCCGTAGTTCGCGGCCCTGGCGATGACGGCCGCCATGCCGCGCACACCGCGCGGCGCATAGTGGCAGGCGGCGGCCGCCGCCTGCGCCTCGTCGCGGCTGTTCACGGACGGCACCATGACGCCCTGCGCCCCCGCGTCGAGCACGCGCTTGACCCAGACCGGATCGTTGCCGGGCACGCGCACCAGGGCGGGGCAGTCGGGCCCGAGGGCCTGCATGACGGAAATCGCGGCCATGACGTCGCCGGGACCATGCTCGAGGTCGATCATGGCGAAATCGTAGCCGGCCTTGCCGATGATCTCCGATGCCAGGCTGTCGAACAGATTGATCCAGCAGCCGATGACCGCGGATCCTGCGCGCATGCGCGATTTCAGGCAGTCGCTCACGAATGTCCCCTTCCGGGCGCGCGCACCGATGGCGCCCCTGTCACCTCGGCGGTCCGGCCGGCATCGGCCGGCGGAGTCCCCGACCGCGACGGTATCAGATGAGGCCCGGCCGGCAAACACGAACTGTTGGCGCGCGCGGGAACGGGCGGGGGCGGCCGCACCGCCGCCCCGCGGTGCAGCGGGTTCAGGATCCGATCAGGGTGACCCGCAAGGCCGAGATCTCGCCTTCCAGGCGACCTTCCTCCTTGCCGAGGGAGAGCAGGCGCTCGTACATGGCATCGCGCTCGAACTTGTTGAGCGTATGCTTCTTGCCCTTGTCGTCGACGGTGTAGCCCTGGTCGAGGCTGGTCCTGATCTCGGTCACCTCTTCCTGGAGGGCGGCGAGTTCGCGTTCGAGCCGGCGGATCTCCTGCTTGGTCCGGTAGCGGTCCTGCCCGGCGAGGTATCCCTGCATGAACACCGGCTCGAGATGCGGCGGGCAGACGCCGCTGTAGCTGCGCCCGCTCTCGCCCTCCGAATAGCCGCGCTCGCGGGTACAGAACAGTTGCAGGCCGTAGGCGCGGCCCTCGTTGTAGCGAGCCATGTCCGGCTGCACGCCGACCTCGGCGCAGGCCTTGCGGTGGGCGCCGATCCGCGAAATCGGCTGGCCGCGGGAGCCGTCCTCGACGCCGATCGTGTACCAGTCGGCCGCCAGGCATTCCTCCGCCGACAGGCTGGCGCAGCCCGACAGGATGGCAAGGCCGAGGAGCATCGCGGGCACGGCGACCAGCGTGCCGTTGCGGGCGCGAGCGGCTTGGATCAGGCCGGCAGCCGGGCGCGTCAGCCGCGAATAGGGGAAATCCGTGATTTGGGGGTCTCGTGTCAGCACCGCGTCCTCCTGCTGGGTTGATCGGCTGCCATGCCAGCTCGTCCCCGCCCGTTTGTTTGCGTTCCGTGCATTTACCGCCGATAGGCTGAAGAAACCGTTAAGGCGCCGTCGGGTCCACGCCGGTCGGGCCGTTCGGGGCCGATTGGCCGTTCCGTCCGGCGGCGATCTGTGCCATGACATGCGGGCCCGCCCGTCGGGCGGGGATCAACGGCACTGCGAGGGCTGGGGCCGGCGCGGGTGATGAAACTGGCAACGCGCAGCAATCTGGGCACCGTCTGCCGGGGCCGGCGGCGCATCGGCCTTCTGGGCGGCTCGTTCAACCCCGCCCATGAGGGCCACCTGCACATCAGCCGGCTGGCGCTGAAGCGGCTGCGTCTCGATGCGGTCTGGTGGCTGGTGTCGCCGCAGAACCCGCTCAAGCCGGAAACCGGCATGGCGGCGCTGCCTGACCGGCTGGCCGCCGCGCGGGCGCTTATCTCGGACCGCCGGATCCTTGCCACCGACATCGAGCGGCGCCTCGGCACGCGCTTTACGGTGGATACCGTCGCGGCACTGCGCGCGCGCTGCCCCGGTGCGCGGTTCGTCTGGCTGATCGGCGCGGACAACCTGATCGAGCTGCCGCGCTGGCATCGGTGGACGGAGCTGTTCGGACATGTTCCCATTGCAGTCTTCGCCCGGCGACCCTATTCTTTTAGGGCGCTGTCGGGCCAGGCTGCGCTGCGGTTCGCCCGTTTCCGGATAGCGGAAGCGAGAGCCGGTGCGATTGCCGGGCATGCACCGCCGGTCTGGGTGTTTTTGCACTGCAGGGCACATCCGGCCGCGGCGACGGCGATCCGGGCTGCGCGCCAGGCGGAGCGCCGGAAAGACTGAATTTTTGCAACCAGCAAAGGGAATACAGCCATACCGAGGAAATCCGGGAAGCCGAAGAGCTCCCAGAGTCTCCTGACAGTGATCATGGCATCGCTGGAGGACGACAAGGCAGAGGATGAAACAATCATCGATCTGTCGGGCAAGTCCACACTGGCGGACTTCATGGTGATCGCCTCGGGGCGGTCGCAGCGCCAGGTCGGCGCGATGGCCGACCACCTTCTCGAAAAACTCAAAGCTTCGGGCCTGAAATCGGTTGCCGTGGAAGGCCAGCCCCAGTGCGACTGGGTGCTCGTCGACGCGGGAGACGTCGTCGTCCACCTGTTCCGCCCCGAGGTCCGCGAGTTCTACAAGCTCGACAAGCTGTGGGGTCCGGCCGCCGCGCCGGGACAGGCCGCCGCTGGCGGCTGACGACCCGAGCCCCATGCGCCTTGAAATTCTGGCCATCGGGCGGGCCCGGGCCGGGCCCGAGCGCGATCTCTACGAAAGTTATGCCAAGCGCATCACCTGGCCGGTCAGACTGCATGAACTGGAGGAGAAACGGCCGTTGCCGCCGGCCGAGTTGAAAGAGCGGGAGGGGCAGCTGATCCTGTCGGCAATCCCTCGCGATTCCGTGGTCCTGGCCCTCGATGAACGCGGCAAGAATTCCACGAGCGAGGAGTTCGCGCGGCTCATCGCCGAAATCCGGGACGAAGGGCGGGCCTGCGCCGTCTTCGTCATTGGCGGCGCGGAGGGATTGTCGGTTCCGGTGCGCGACCGCGCCGATCTCCTGATCTCGTTTGGCCGACAGACCTGGCCGCACATGCTGGCCCGGGCCATGCTGATGGAGCAGATCTATCGCGCGCAGCAGATCCTCGCCGGTCACCCCTACCACCGTGGATAATGGGCGGGAGCGGGAACCTCTGCCTGATAACCATTGTTTGACAGTGTTTGTACAGACCTCCGATAGCGGATATATATCGCCCAGAATGGGTACGGAAACTCGTCGACCATGACCGATTCGCCCAAGCCGCGGCCCGTCGTCCTGTGCATCCTCGATGGATGGGGGGAGCGCGACGAGACGGAGGACAACGCGATCGCCGCAGCCGACACCCCGGTGTGGGACCGGCTGAAGGCGACCTGTCCGCATGCGCGCCTCGACGCGTCCGGCGGCGAGGTCGGCCTGCCGCACGGCCAGATGGGCAATTCCGAGGTCGGCCACATGAACATCGGCGCGGGCCGCGTCGTGATGCAGGACCTGCCGCGCATCGACGCCGCCGTCGCCGACGGGACCCTCGCGCGGCTGCCGTCGCTGCGGGGCTTCATCGCGGCACTCAAACTGAGCGGCGGCACGGCACACCTCATGGGCCTGGTTTCCCCGGGCGGGGTACACGCGCACCAGGACCACATCGCAGCGCTGGCCAATATCCTGTGCGACGAAGGCGTACCAGTCGCGGTTCACGCCATTCTCGACGGGCGCGACACGCCGCCCTCCAGCGCGCGAGGCTATCTCGAGACGTTCATGCAGGTGGCGCCCCGGGCCCCTGTGGCGACGGTGACCGGGCGCTATTACGCGATGGACCGCGACAAGCGTTGGCCGCGCGTCG
>JBFIFO010000171.1:0-8031 GCA_041602815.1 Alphaproteobacteria bacterium
AAAAGGACGCGATCATCGTCGCGCACGGCACCATGGGCGGCCACAAGGTGGTCATCGCGGCGTTCGACTTCAGTTTCATGGGCGGCTCGATGGGCGTCGCCGTGGGCGAGGGCCTGGTTTCGGCCGCCAAGCTGGCCGTCTTGCAGGATGCGCCCCTGATCACCGTCCCTGCTTCTGGCGGCGCCCGCATGCAGGAAGGCATCCTGTCGCTGATGCAGCTGCCGCGCACTGTCATCGCCATCGAGGAGGTGCGCGAGGCCAACCTGCCGTACATCGTGCTGTTGACCGACCCGACGACCGGCGGCGTGACCGCCAGCTTCGCCATGCTCGGCGACATCCAGGTCGCGGAGCCCGGGGCGCTGATCGGGTTTGCGGGCCAGCGCGTGATCGAGCAGACCGTGCGCGAGAAGCTGCCGGAGGGCTTCCAGCGGGCGGAGTACCTGAAGGAGCATGGCATCATCGACATCGTCGCGCCGCGGCACGAGCTGCGCGATACGCTGATCAACCTGATCGACCTTCTGCGCAATAGGACGCCCGAGGCGGAGATCGTGCCGCTCCCCGTCGAGGGCGAGGTCCTGCCGCCGGAGGATTTGGAGGAAGAGGAAGAGGGGCCGGATGCCGCGGTGCCGCCGGCCGCATCGGGCGAATCCGCGAACGCGGCGCCGGACGACCGGTCTTGACCGCAATTGCGGGGGCCGCAATCCCGCTACCGTAGCTGACGCCCATGTTCGCCCAGCCGAGCGACGCGATTCTCGCGCGCCTGTTGACCCTGCACCCGAAGATCATCGACCTGTCGCTGGACCGGATCGAGCGTCTGCTCGACGATCTCGGCCGGCCGCAGGACCGGTTGCCGCCGGTCGTGCATATTGCCGGCACCAATGGCAAGGGGTCGGTCGCCGCCTTCATGCGCGCCGCCCTCGAATCCGCGGGCTGCAAGGTGCATGCCTACACCTCGCCGCATCTGGTGCGCTTCCACGAGCGCATCCGCCTGGCCGGCGAGCTGATCGCGGAACCGGCGCTGGCCGCCTATCTGGAGCGCTGCGAGGCGGTCAACGGCGACGCGCCGATCACCTATTTCGAGATCACGACCGCCGCCGCCTTCCTCGCCTTCGCCGAAACCCCAGCCGACATCCTGCTGCTCGAATGCGGGCTCGGCGGCCGGCTCGATGCCACGAACCTGGTGGCGCGCCCGCTGGCGACGGTGATCACGCCGGTGTCGATCGACCACCAGCAGTACCTCGGCGAAACGCTGGCCGAGATCGCCGGCGAGAAGGCGGCGATCCAGAAGCCCGGGGTGCCGTCGGTGATCGGGCCGCAGCCGCCGGAGGCAGCCGCGGTGATCGACGCCGCGGCGGCACGGGTCGGGGCGCCGACCTTCCGCTTCGGGCGGAGCTTTTCCGTGGAAGCGACGATGAACGGCCTTGTCTATAGCGCCGGTGGGCGTCGCGTGATGCTGCCGCGCCCGGCGCTGCCGGGACAGCACCAGGTCGACAACGCCGCGCTGGCCGTCGCCGCGCTGGAGCGCCTCAACGGGTTCGCGCTCACCGAGCTCGACCTCGCCAACGGGTTGCTGAACGCGTCCTGGCCGGCCCGGCTGCAGCGCTTGCGCAGCGGCAAGCTGGTCGATCTGTTGCCGCAGGGCTGGGAGCTGTGGCTCGACGGCGGGCACAACGCCGGCGCCGGCGCGGCGCTGGCCGCGCATGCCGCCGCCGAATGGAGCGACCGGCCGCTGTGGCTCGTCTGCGGCATGCTGAACAACAAGCAGGCGGACCGGTTCCTTGCGCCGTTCGCGCCGCTCGCAGCCGGCATCCGCACCGTGGCCATCCCCGGTGAGCAGACCACGTTCCCGGCTGACGAGCTGGCAGATATCGCGACGCGCGCCGGCCTCGACGCGGCGCCGGCGGGCGATCCGGCCGAGGCCGTCGCATCCGTCGCCGAAGAGCCGGGCGAGCCCGCCCGAATTTTGATCTGCGGTTCGCTCTATCTGGCCGGCCGGGTGCTCTCGGAAAACGCGTGAGGGCGAAAGGCAAGGGCCCCGCACTGGCGGGGCCCTGTCATTCGGAAGCGCTACGGGCGGTCGCTCAGAGCAGCGATTCGACCCACTGGCTGAGCTGCGCCTTGGGCATGGCGCCGATCTTGGTGCCGGCGACCTGGCCGTTCTTGAACAGCATCAGCATCGGGATGCCGCGCACGCCGTACTTCACCGGGGTCTGCGGATTGTCATCGACATTCATCTTGGCGACGGTCAGGCGGTCCCCCATCTCATCGGCGATTTCCTGCAGCGCCGGCGCGATCATCTTGCACGGGCCGCACCATTCGGCCCAGAAATCGACCAGGACCGGGGTTTCGGATTTCAATACGCTGGTCTCGAATTCGTCGTCACTGACATGCACGGTACTCATCAACCGTCCTCGTGATAGTTCGCGTTAAAACTTCCCGCCCGATTGCAGGAGCGCTCAATTTGCCGCGCCGGGGCTCGAGGTTATTTATGGTCGCGCCGGCGCCCGGTCAAGTCGAGGCCCGGCAAGTTCCATCAATCGCGGGCCGTCCGTCCACAGCAACGCGCAGCGTACCGGACGGCCGGGATACACCTGCGCGATTATATCGCGGTATTCGCCCATCTGCCGCCAGTAAATGGCAGCGACGTCGTCCGGCGTGGACGGCGGCGGCCGATTCGACTTGAAGTCGACGATCATTGCCAATTCCGGTTGCACCAGGAGGCGGTCGATCTGGCCGCTGATCACCGCCGGGCCGTCCGGGTACTCGATCAGCCCGCCGACGGGAACTTCGGCCCGGCTGCCAGGCCCAAAGATCGCGCCAAACGCCGGGTCCTCGAGAACCGCCATGACCTCCGCGGCGATCTGCGCCTGCGTGGGCTGGTCGAGCCCGTGCCCCGGCATGGCGAGGAACCGCTCAGCCGCGTCGCGGCGGGCGGTGGGCGTCAGATCGGGCAACACCTCCAGCAGCCGGTGGACGATAGTGCCGCGGTGGAAGCGCCGCCCGCTGTCTCGTCCGGCCGGGGAAACGACAGCCGGTTCGAGCTCGGGATCGCGTGATGGTGCGAGCGGCCTGGGGGGCGGCCGCTCATGCGGCGCGGGATGCAGCATCCAGCTTTCCGGCGCCATTGGACCGGTTTGCATGGCGGCGGCCGCCGCATCGGATGCCGGGTCGACCCGTTGCCTGCCGGCGAGGCGGAGCCCCGTGCCCTTCAGGGCTGCGCCGGCGGGCTTACGCATATCGAACCGGAATTCCACAGCGGCCTTGGCCAGTCCGTCGCGGACCAGCGCGTACCAGCAGTCGTCCTGTGGCGCGTTGCGGCCATGGACGCCGCACACGTAGAGCCGGTCCTCGGCGCGGGTCATGGCGACGTAGAGCAGGCGCCGGTATTCTTCGTCGGCGCGGACTCCCGTCGACTGCAGCAGCGCCTCGCAGGTGGCATCCCGGTAGGCCGCGCCGGGGGGCCACAGCGGCAGATCGCCGTCCCACAGGATTGCCGGCCGGTTGCGCGGCTTCGACATGGTGTCCGGCAGCACGACGATCGGTGCCTGCAGCCCCTTCGCACCATGCACGGTCATCACCCGCACCTGGTCGCGGCCCGCCTGCTCGAGATCCCGTTTGACCGTCACGTCGCCCGCCTCGACCCAATGCAGGAACCCCTCCAGCGACCCGGCATGGCCGCGCTCGTAGGTCAGGGCGAGGTTGAGGAACTCGTCGATCGGGTCGTCCGCATCGGGGCCCAGCCGCGCCAGCATGCATTGTCGCCCGTTGCCGCCGGCCGGTGCGGGCGCGGCAAGGATCCCGGCATACAGCTCGAAGGGCGGGCGGAAGTCGACGGCGGCCAGGAGGTTCGCCAGCCAGTCCCGAACGGTCCGGTGGCGGGCCTGGGTGCCGGCCATCTCATTCAGCCGCTGCCAGACCGTCCGACCGCCGCGATCCCAGGCCAGCGCGAACAGATCGTCGTCATCGAACCCGACCAGCGGCCCCTTGAGCACGGTGGCCAGCGTCAAATCGTCCTCCGGCAGCAGCAGGAACCGGCCGAGCGCGATGAGGTCCATCACGGCGATCTGGTCGGCCAGAACCATGCGATCGACGCCGGACACCGGCACCCCCAAATCCTTCAGGCTGCGCACCAATGTCTCGAAGAATGCGGTGCGCGTGCGGACGAGCACCATGATATCGCCAGCGCGAACCTTGCGGCCCCGCGACTCGAGGGTGTCACGACCGATCCATCCGCTGATCCGGTGCGCCAGCAGACGTGCCAGCCGTCCGGCGGGGTCGTCGCCAGCCCGGCGCTCGACCGGCAGACTCCACGCCGGCTCGTCCTCGCGGTCGCGGGGTCCGACCGGCGGCCACAGCTCGGCCCGCCCGGCATGGCCGATCCGATGCGCGAAATGGTGCAGCGTCGTGCCCGGCTCGACGACCCCGCGCGCCGCATCTTCATCTGCGAAGACGAGGTCGACCGCTTCCAGCACGGCTTCTGTCGAGCGAAACGACGCGTCGAGTTCGACCGGCCGCCACAGCGCGCCGCTGTCGACGACGCGCCTCGCGAAATGATCGCGCATGCGGCGGAACTCAGCCGGATCGGCGTGCTGGAAGCTGAAGATCGACTGCTTGACGTCGCCAACGGCGAACATCGTGCGTGCCACGTCGCGGGCCCCCTCACCGGCGAAGAACTCCTCCGCGAGGCGGGCCACCACGTCCCACTGCTGCGGGCTCGTGTCCTGCGCCTCGTCGATCAGGATATGGTCGATTCCGCCGTCCAGCTTGTACAACACCCACGGCGCGATTCCCTGCCGATTGAGCAGCTGTCCGGTCAGCAGGATCAGATCGTCGTAGTCGAGGCGCGCGACCGATCGTTTCGCCTCCGCATAGGCGTTCAGCAGCGCGTTGCCCAGCTCGAGCAGCGCTCCCGTGGCCTGTGCCGTGACAATGGCGCGCCGGCGGTCCCTGACCCGGATGAGCCGGTTCCCCTCTTCGTGCAGGATCGCGACGATCTCCGGCAGCACCGCCCGGACCGACTTGGTGGCGATCGCGCTCTCCGCCCTTAGCTCGTCCCTTGCCGTGAGAAACGCCGTCGCATAGTCGTCCAGCCCTGCGGCGCGGCCGGCTTCGTCGGCGGCCAGCCAGTCGGCAATCATCTGGCCGCGCGGCCGGTCGGTCTTGGCGGTTCCCTGCAGGAGCGCCCGGGCGGCACGCGTCAGGGCGACGCGGTCGAATGCGCCCTCGCGCGCGGCGTCTACGGCGACGGTTGCCGCGGTCTCGTCGCCGCGGACGCCGAGCCGGGTACGGATCGCCACGGCCGCCCCGGCAACGCCGCCATGCGTCCTCAGGAACCGCTCGAGCCGGTGGCGCTCGTTGCTCAGCGTCGCCATCAACTCGGCGAACCGGACCTCATCCACGTGGCGCGTCACGATATCGAGCGCGGCGTGCAGGGCCGGGTCACGCGCGGCACGCGTGAGCACATCGCTGTGGGACGCCTCCAGCATCTCGGCGGCGCTGCGCTCGTCGATGACCTCGAAATGCGGGGCGAGACCGGCTTCGACCGGAAAGCGCCCGAGCAGCGATTCACAGAATGCATGGATCGTCTGGATCTTGAGCCCTCCGGGCACGTCCAGTACCCGCGCGAACAAGCGCCGCGCCTCCGTCATCCGCTGCGGCTCCGGGGCGGCACCCGCCAGAGCCTCCAGCGCCGCATACATCGTCTCGTCGGTGCAGGTCGCCCATCTGCTGAGTGTTCGGTTCACGCGGTTCGCCATTTCCGCAGCCGCGGCCCGGGTAAAGGTCAGGCACAGGATGTGCTGCGGCGGCGTTCCCTCCAGAAGCAGCGAGAGCACGCGATCCGTCAGCACTTTTGTCTTGCCGCTGCCGGCGGAGGCCGAGACCCAGACGCTGGCGCTGGGGTCGGCGGCGGCGCGTTGATCCGCCGACGGGTCGGGCATCGCCATGGCGGCGCGGGTCATGGCTCGCCCCCGCCGCCGGCCGACCATTCCAAGGTCCGCGCCAAATGGTCGAAATCATTGTAGGGCGCCGGGTAATCCGGCCGGGGAGTCGCGTGGTACGGGGTCCGCGGATCGTCGAAGGCACGGATCAGGTCCTCGAGTCCCTTGCCCGCAGCGGCGGCCAGTCTCTCGGGCGCCGTCTTGATGGCGGAGATCTCTCCCGGCGGCTCGCCGCCCGAAAGCCGCCAGTAAGCCAGCGAATCGGCGGTACTGGCCGGCAGCCCTTCGAATCCGCCCTCGCGCAGGATCACGGCCTCCAGTGCGAGCTGCGGCGCCAGTCCGAGCTCGACCAGTTTCTGGCTCGGCGGCGACCCGGTCTTGTAGTCGACGATGGCAAACCCGTCGCCGCGCAGCCGGTCGATCCGGTCGGCCTTGGCCGTCAGGGCGAACGGCCCGGCCGGCCCAGCGATTTCGATACGGCCCCTGATCTCGGAGTGCGGCTCCACGATCTCGTCATGTCGGCGCGCCGCTTCGCATTCCAGGAACCATGCCGCAACCCGCAGGAACCGCGGCCACCAGAAGGCGCGGACGGCAGGCCGCGACAGCGCCGGTCCGAACGCAGCCTCGCCATACGCTGTCAAGCGGGCCAGTGCATCCTCCGGGAGGTCGCCGGGGTGTTCCCTGACAAAGCGATCGAGGGCCTCGTGGATGAAGCTGCCGCGGTCGGCCGCCCCGGGATCCGCTTCCAGCCGGTCGAGCACGCGCAGCTTCAGGATCTTGCCGGCGTAGATCGCATAAGGCTCGCGCATCCAGGTCTCGACGCGCGTGACCGAGAGCGCGCGCGGGCGCGCCGCGACCGGCGGACGCGGTGCCGGCGGGTCGATGCGGATCGTCCGTTCCGGATGCGACAACCCGCGATGAAGGGAAATCCAAGGCTTTTCCGGCTGCAGCGCGTCGGGACGGCCGACAGCCACGAGCACCGCCTCGAGTCGCGTAAGCCACCGCGAAGGCACCGTCGGCGCCCCTTCGGACTTCACCGCGCGAACCAGTGCCACGCGGGGCGCCGCGAAGGCCTGTGCGAAGTCGTGGGCGGCGAGACCGATCCTGCGCTCCGGCGGGGGCAGGCCGAATTGGGCGCGCATCGGCCGGCTCATCCACGGATCGTTGCCCACGTCCGGCGGCCAGGATCGCTCGTTGAGCCCCGCCAGGACCATCAGGTCGGCATGCTGGAGCCGGGCCTCGAGCGGCCCCCAGATGTGCAGCCGGGGATGCAGGCCAAAGCGCGCCCGGAACGCCACCACCGACAGCAGCGTCTCGATGAGTGGCGCGTAGTCGCGACCGGCGACGTCGGCGAGGAGATCCGCGCAGTGGCGCATCTCTGCGATCGCGCCGGCGAGCTGTTCGCCGTCCTCGCCACGCCAGATCCTGTCGGCGCCGGACTCGGTCACGCCGTCCGCCATCGCCTCGGCGGCCGCAAGATGCGCGCCGAGCAGCGCTCCCAACGGCATGGCACCGCCTTCCAGTGCCGTGCACAACGGCTGCAGCCGCGTTTCGAGCGAGTCCAGCAGCGCAAGGAAATCCGCACTATTCCCGTCGCCACCGGCCAGGCATTCGCGCAGTCCGGCGATCCCTGGCGCTGGCCGCGGTCCGCGCAGGACCGCCATCTCGAAATCCCGTACCCGGCGACGGAACGCATCGCGCTCCATGCCGGCCTTGGCGAACGGATGCTTGAGCAGCGACAAAAGCGGCACGGGGGACAGCCCGTCGGCGGCGGCGCGCGCGACGTGCCGCAGATACTGTCCTGGTGGCGTCTCGAGCACCGGCTGCCCCGCCGAGTCGTCGATCTCGATATCCCAGCGACCGAGCTCCGCGGCGACACGCCGCGCAAGCTGCCTATCAGGGGTCACCAGCGCCGCGGTCCGGCCCGGCGTCTCCAGTGCATGCCGCAGCATCAGGGCGACGACCCCGGCCTCCTCGGCCTCGTCGGCGCAGTCCACCCGTTCGACGCCGTCGAGCGCCTCTTCCGGCAGGTCGGCGACGGTGCGCCACGCATCGGTCGTCTCGGCCGGGCGCAGCGCCTCGATCGCGATCC
>JBFIFO010000172.1:0-8010 GCA_041602815.1 Alphaproteobacteria bacterium
GCAAGGCGGCCGGCATGATCACCGGGCGGGCGCTGCTGAAGCTGCGCAGCGGCGACATGGTGCAGCTCGGCGATGCGCTGAACCACGCGCGGGACGCAGCCGGCATGGCGGCGGTGCGGGCCGAGTTGCCCGGTGTCGTCAGCGCCATGCTGGCCGAGGGTGTCGGCGTGCTGAACGCGGCCGCGGTGATCAGCCAGGTCTACTGCGACATGACGCGGCGCGCGGCCGAACTGGCCGTGGCGGCGATGGAGGCGGAGGGCAAGGGCGCCGCCCCGGCGCCCTGGGCGTTGCTGGTGCTCGGCTCCGGCGGGCGCGGCGAGAGCCTGCTGGCGCCCGACCAGGACAACGCCATCGTGCATCTGGGCGAGGACACTGACGGGCCCTGGTTCGCCGAGGTCGGCCAGCGGGTCGCCGGCCTGCTGGATTCATCGGGCATCCCGTACTGCAAGGGCAAGGTGATGGCGAGCAACCCGGCATGGCGCCGCTCGCTCGCCGGCTGGGAGGAGGAGATCCTCTCGTGGCTGCGCAGCCTCGAGACCGAGCCGCTCTTGATGGTGCACATCTTCTTTGATTTCGTGCCCGTGTACGGCGATTTCGAGCTTGCCGAGCGACTGCGCCGCATGGCCGTCGACATGGCCTCGCGGGCGCCGCTGTTCCTGCGCCGCATGGCCGTCCAGATCGAAGACCACCGCGCGCCGATCAACCTGTTCGGGCGGTTCAGGACGCAAGAGGGGCGGGTCGACCTGAAACTCGGCGGCCAGCTGCCGATCACCAGCGGCGCGCGGACCATGGCGCTGCGCCTCGGCTGCCTCGCGACCTCGACCGGCGACCGCCTGCAGGCCGTTCAGGAGGCCGGCATCCTCGATGCCGACGACATGGACAGCCTGTGCGAGGCCTACCGGCTGGTGACGCGGACCATCCTCGAGCAGCAGCTCGCCGATATCGGGGCCGGGCGCGGACCGTCGTCCCGGGTCGATCCGAAACGGCTGCCGCGCCGCCTGCGGCGCCGCCTGAAGGACGCGCTCAGGGTTCTGGAGGCGCTGCCGTCGATCACGCGCGACGCGGTGGCCATGGGCATCTCGCAATGAACCGGGCGCCGCTTGCGCCCTCGGCGGGTCGCCAACGGAGTCGGGGGGCGTCGATCGCCCCGGGATTCCGCCTGCCCGACCACAACATTTTGGTAATTTGAGAGAATTGCCTACAAGTTGTTGTTGACAACCGGCATCATCCCGCCTATTCGGATAGCGCACAAGTGCATAGACGCGGAAACAGCATCAACTGACGCTTCGAAAGACCGGGGCCCGGCGCCGTCCTGCCAGACGCGCCGGGCCTCTCTCGTGTCGCCGGCCCGCCGCGGCGGACAATATGCCGTGCGCCGGCGCATCGCTCGTCCGGCGAGAGGCGGGAGGAAAAGCATCGGGGCGGCGGCTCGAACCGCATGCCCGGTGTGCTGCCGCCGACACCAGACATAAAGGAAGGCGCCAAGTGCTCAGACGCGGAGTCTTTGCATCGTGCCCTTTCGGACACATCCTGACGCCTTCCGAACCGTTCCGCCTTCAGAGTCCACAGCCCGGTCTGCCCGGAGGCTTTCCGGACCGGTCCACCTGTCGGCTTCCCGATCCACACGGGTCAAGACCCGAAGACCTCTTACCGTGCAAAATCATGCTCCGACTCTTCGGCTGGTCTTGCAACGATAAAATCAACGGGATTCGAAATTTCTTGTGGATAAGAATCGCCTTCGGCGAATACCGGTGGATAAATCAGCCTTCCGGTTGATTATTTGTGGATAACTTGCCGTTTATGCTGCACTGCACTGTCGCGCTTCGATCGCCCGGCTCGGTTGGCGCGGCGCCGGTGCCCCGCGCCGGCTGCCGCCATGCCCGCACCGTCCGGCGCCCTTGTCCCGCCGGGACGTATCGCAATCGCCGGCCCGGATCCACGACGTCTTCGGGCTCGCTTGGCGCCCCCGACACACGCAGTCCGATAATTCGAAATTATGCATATTGCGCCGGCGGCGGCGCCTGAATTTCGCCGCGCCGGGATAGAACGGTTTTTATTAAATTTTTTAATGAAACATTACAATACTTTTCAGTATTGATGACATACTAGGGTTACTTAAGCGTTAATGCATCTGAGTCGGGGATTTATTGAAAATTAAAATATATCAATACGATAGTCGTATTCTTATGGCCGATTCAGGCAGGTACCCTGCCGCCGTCGATTAAGTCAGATATAAATAGAAATACTCGTTTACCATGAGAAAAATGAACAGATTTACCGATTCGGCTCCCGAATTCCGGGCGAGGGATGCCGATCGTGATTTGAAAATTGTTCCCGAATATTGCGATGATAGGTTGCATAACCTGTCGGACTTGCCGGTCCGGCATGGCGGCCCGGCTGCGGTGGACGGTGCGGCCGAGTCGCATTCCGAAGGCACCCGGCAGCTCGATGCGCTGGTCCAGGCCCAGGCCGAGATCATGGATGTCATCCTCCACGGTGCCACGCTCGAGCAGGCCCTGACCAACATCGTCCTCGCCGCGAACCGGATCCTCGAACCTGCGCTGTGCGCCATCCACCTGGCCGATCCGGATGGCCGGTGGCTGCGTCTCAGCCCCGGCCCCGGCCTCGGCGCGGAGATCGCCCGCGCGGCGGAGCTGATCGAGATCGCCCCGGATCGCGGCGCGATCGCCGCCGCGGCACATCTGCGCCAGCCGGTCACGGTTGCCGATCTCGAGCAGGAGCGGATGTGCAGCGGGCTGCGCCGTTTCGCCCGCCGGCACGGGCTCAACGCCAGCGAGGTGCGACCGGTCCTCAGCCGTCGGGACGAGCTGCTGGGAACCCTGTCCCTCTATTACGAGGAGGCGCCGGCGCCGTCGCGCGACCGCGACCGGGTGATCGCATTCCTGCTGTCGCTCGCCGGCTTCGCCATCGAGATCGAGCAGCGCCAGCGCGAGCAGCGTTCCGCCGACGAGCGCTTCGCTTCGCTCGCCGAGACCATTCCCGGCGTGATCTACCAGCGCCTGGTCACGCCGGACGGACAGATTCGCTATACGTATATCAGCGAGGGCGCGAGGGACCTGTTCGGCGTCGCGCCGGACGAGATCCTGGCCGATCCGAACGCGCTGTTCGCCTGCCACGGACCGGAATACCGCACCACCTTCCGCGAACGGCTGCTGAAGGCCTCGCGCGAGCTGTCGCTGTGGGACGTCGAGGCGCAGATCATCACCCGCGACGGCGAGGAGAAGTGGACCCACGCGATCGCCCGGCCGCGCCGCCAGTCCGACGGCTCGGTGCTGTGGGACGGCGTGATCCTTGATGCGACGCGGATCAAGCAGACCGAGATGGAGCTGCGCAAGGCCCGCGAGGCGGCCGAGGCGATGAGCCGGGACTACCGGCAGGTGCTCGACATGCTGCGCTCCGCCAACGACCGTTTCGCCTCGCTGGCGACGACCATCCCGGGCGTCGTCTACCAGCGTCGCGTCACGCCCGACGGCGACATCCGCTACACCTACATCAGCGAAGGCGCGCAGGACCTGTTCGGCGTCTCGCCGGAGGAGATCCTGGCCGATCCGAACGCGCTGTTCGACTGCCACGGGCCCGAATACCGCACCACCTTTCGCGAGCGGCTGCTCAAGGCCTCGCGTGAGCTTTCGCTGTGGGACGTGCAGGCCCAGATCATCACCCGCAACGGCGAGGAGAAGTGGACCCACGCGATCGCCCGGCCGCGCCGTCAGCCCGACGGCTCGGTGCTGTGGGACGGCGTGATCCTGGATGCGACCTGGATCAAGAAGGCGGAGCTGGAGCTGAAGAAGGCGAAGGATCTGGCCGAGTCGTCGAGTCGCGCCAAGAGCCTGTTCCTCGCCCAGGTGGGCCACGAGCTGCGCACGCCGCTCAATGCCGTGCTCGGCTTCGCCGACGTGCTCCAGAGCGAGGTCTTCGGGCCGCTCGGCAACGACAAGTATCACGACTACGCGGCCCACATCCACGACAGTGGCACGCAGCTGCTCACCGTCATCAACAACATCCTCGAATTCACCAAATGCGGTACCGGTGCGCTGCAGCTGGCCGAGGACCGGGTCAACGTCAGCCGGCTCCTCGAGGCGGTCGCGCGGCAGGCCCGGCCGATCGCCGAGAGTGCCGGCGTTGTGCTGACGATGGCGACGGACCCCGACTTGCCGGACCTGCTCGCCGACCGCTGCAAGCTGCATGAGATTCTCACTCACCTGCTGTCCAATGCGGTGAAATTCACGCCGCAGCACGGCTTCGTCCATCTGTCGGCGGCACGATCGGAAGACGGTGACATCGTCATCAAGGTCAAGGACACCGGCATCGGCATCGCGCCGGAGGACATGCCGAAATTGTTGGAGCCGTTCGGCCAGGCCGACTGCGACCTCAACCGGCAGTACGACGGCATGGGCCTCGGCATCCCGCTGGCGGCCAACCTGGCCAAGCTGCACGGCGGCCGGCTGACGGCAAAGAGCGAGGTCGGGCTCGGCACCACGGTCACCGTGACCTTTCCGCACAGCCGCACGTGCAACGACCGCGATGGCACCCCGCCACCGCGGCAACGGCGGCTGACCGTGGTCAACGACTAGAGCATTATTCGGCTCCGCATCGCGGCGCCTCGGCGACCCTCCCGGAATAAAACGGCGCGGGAATTGTACTGCGAGCATCGCACAAACTCTTTCCGGGAGACATCGAATGGGAAGGATCTTCATCATGGCGGCGGCCGGCCTGCTCGCCGCCGGCGCCGCACAGGCGCAGACCAACGGCCACTTCAAGGCGCATCTCGACGGGTTCAACGCCGCGGGCCGGCCGGTCGCCACCAATGCCGCGGGCCAGGCCCAGTTCGAAGTGATCGACGGCGGCACCGCGGTGCGCTACCGCATCAACGTCGCCGGCATCGAGAACGCCTGGATGGCGCACATCCACGTCGCGCCGGCTCCGGTGACGGTCACCGACCCGGCCGGGCCGATCGCCTTCTGGTTCGTCCCGACCACCCCGCCCGCCGCGCCGTCCGCCGGCGTCAACGTCGGCGAGATGCTGCAGGGCAACCTCGCCTCCGGCCTGATCATGTGGGATGCCCAGCTGGTCGGCGTCCTCACCCCCGATCCCGGCAATCCGGAGGGTACCGGCATCAGCGGCCTGATCCGCGCCATGGAGGAGGGCCGGGCCAGCGTCGTCGTGCACACCAACGCCTTCGGCGATCCCAATTTCCCGCCGGGCGGCGCCGGCAACTCGCCGCCGGGCGAATTGCGCGGCACCATCGAATAGACCCGTGGCCGGCGCGCGTCCCCGGGGGCGCGCCGGCATGCTGGCCGGGGGCGGTCCCACCGGGACCGGGCGGCCGGCGGCGCCGGGGCAATCCGCGCGTCGTCATTGCGAGCCGCAGGCGAAGCAATCCGGATGCCGCGACGAGTCAGGATTGCCGCGGCGCTCTCATTCTTGTCTGTCGGAGGACGCGCCTCGCAGTGACGGCGCACACGTCGTCGAACGTTGCAGGTGCGGGTGGGCGCGGATGGAGCGGCCCCTGCCTCGCCCGCTCACACCACGATCTTCTGCGGGATGCGCTGCGGGCGGGCGTCCATGTAGGTGATGCCGCTGGCGTTGACGCCGAGGTTGACCATCAGCTTGGCGAGCTCAATCGAGGCGGTATAGCCCTCCAGCACCGGCACGTCCCAGCCGCGCGCCCGCAGCCCCTCCTTGATGTGCGGCTGTAGGAAGAACACCATCGAGCAGCCCAGCGTGATGACCTCGGCGCCGTCCTCGAGGATCGCCTTCTCGGCCTGGTCGACGGCGCGCTCGACGGCGACTGAGTGCTCGCCCTTCTCGGCGAGGCGGCACTGCGCGGTCAGCGTGTCCGGGTCGGCATCGCCGGGCCGCGGCAGGCTGTAGCCGATGTTGCGGATCGAGCGGCAGCGCCGCTCCAGCTGGTGCTTGCGCACGAGGTCCCGGTAGTAGACGTTGTGCACGCCCTCGATGTCGATGATCGAGAAGCCGTCGCCGAGCATCGTTGCCAGGTACATCTGCGAGAACGCGTTGGCCGTGACCACGACGCCGTATTTGCGCCCGATCTCGCGCGATTCGAGGAACCCCGGCTCGCCGCCGCCCAAGAGGATCACCGCGTTGTACTTTCCGGATTCGCAGGCCTCGCGGACGAGGCCCATGCGCGCCACCGCGGCGTGCGCGAACTCCTCGCGCGTCTCGACCGACCAGTTGCCGTAGGGCGGCTCGGCCCCGGGATGCAGCTCCCAGTCGACGTCGGCGAGGTGCGGCAGCACGAACTCGCTGTTCAGGAGGCGCCGCTCGCGCGCCAGCTCCGCCGGCTCGGAATAGGCCGGGACGGTGTACTGCTCCGGGTCCGGCAGGCGGAACGGGGGGATCAGCAAGAATCGGTACTTCGCGGTCTCGGGCATGGGCCTCCCTCCTTCGTGTTTTGCGTCGGCGCGCGAGTGTAACCGAAAACGCGCCGTCGGGCAGCCCCTGCTGACTTGCGGCACGGCGCAGCGTGCCGCGGCAGTGAAGGATCGGGATCACAGCCGGGGGATTCGGGGAGGCGGCGCGCCGCTACTTCCGCACTGTCGACAAAGCTGGGTGCAGCGCTATACTTGGACCAAGTGCATTTCTCGTCGGAGGTGCATCAGCCATGCCGGAGGTTGCGTCGGCCGGGCCCCGGCTCGCGAGGGTACCGGATCCGCAGGGCATCGTTCTTCATCCAGTGCGCGGGCATCGCGCCGGCCCTGGTCGGCGGCCCCGCCGTCGACGCTCACGTCATGGGCGGGGATCGTGTTCGCCGTCGACAGCGTTGGATTCGTCATGATTGTGTTTGCCCGGCGAAAACGGCCGCTGCATGACATGATTTCCGGCCCGTTGGTGGTTGACGAGGCAGCACCCGGCGGCTGAGCCCGGGCGGCGCCGCCGGTGCCGCCGGCCCGCGAGGAAGGACGGACGGGAGCCATGGAAAACCTGAAACTCATCGTCGACGAAGCGATGGCCGAGCTGGCGGGACTCATGCCCGCCGGCGAGACCGAGCGGGTCGCCCGGGTGATCGAGGCGGCGGTGATCCGCGGCGCGGTCGAGGGCCAGCATCGGGCCGTCGCCGTGTGCCACCAGTTCGCCGAGGCGGAACAGGACCTCGCCCACAAGATCGCCCGCGCAATTCGCCAGAAGAACGAGGCCCTCATCGCCAACCTCTCCAGCCTGCGCTGAGCCGCAAGCCGCCAGGTGGGCACGGGCGCCATACCCCTTCAAATCGAAGGGGAATGGCGGTACTGTTCTGCGACCGGGCCAGCGGCCTGCCCGCGGGGAGGCGAAAGTCGCCGCGATAATCGCGCGCCGCGTGACGGCGTGAACGGGTGCCGGCCGGTCACGAAAATTACCTCAGACAGCGGGTTGAGACGGGTATGGCGCGGCTCCGGCCGCGGCACCCATTGCCAGCTCAGGGAGACGAACGATGGTCAGAACATCCGCACCGGCGGCCCTTGCGGCCGTCCTGTTGTCGATCGCGACCGCTGCCCCGGCGCAGACGGTGGAAGCGGTGGACTCGAAGGGGCGCGGCGGCGTCGTCGCGCTGGCCGACAGGGTGACAATACTCGAAAACCAGGTCGTGCAGCTGCAGTCCGCCCTTGCCGGGGCGCAGACGGCGATCGCCGGCCTGACGGGCGAGCTCGCCGCCGCGCAGGGGCGCATCGGCGCGCTGGAGGCGGACCTCGCGACCGCCACCGGGCGCATCTCGTCGGCCGAAAGCCGTGTCACCGCTCTTGAGGGCGCGTTGGCCGCGCTGCAGGCTGACCCGGTCTTCGCATTCTCCGGCTTCCTTTCGGACCTTGCCGGCTGCGTGTCGGTCGACGTCGTGCTCCGCGACATCGACGGCGACAGCATGGACGAGACGCTGCCGCGGGTCCTGGTCGACGGCTGCAACCTTCAGATCGTGAACGGCGTCGGCACGACGCATAGCGCCAACGGCCTCGGCAACCTGCTCGTCGGCTATGACGAGGCACGTCCGGACAC
>JBFIFO010000173.1:0-7878 GCA_041602815.1 Alphaproteobacteria bacterium
CCGAACGCGGCCTCGGTGCCGCCGACCATGAAGGTCAGGGTCGCCGCTGCGGCGCCGGCAACGCCACCCGACACCGGAGCGTCGACCATCGCCATGCCGGCCGCCGACGCCGCCTCATGCAGCTCGCGCGCGGTGGCGACGTCGATCGTCGAGCTCTCGATGAACAGCGTGTCCGGTTGCGCCGCGTCGAAGGCGCCCCCGTCGACGAGTACTGCGCGCACATGCTGGCCCGCCGGCAGCATGGTGATGACGGCATCGGCGCCGCGCACGGCGTCCGCGATGCCGCCGGCCGCGGTCGCCCCGTCGGCGGCCGCCCGCGCGACCGCGTCGGCGTCAAGGTCGAACGCCGCGACGCCGTGGCCGGCCTTGATGAGGTTCTTCGCCATCGGCCCGCCCATGTTGCCGAGCCCTATGAAACCGATCGTCGCCATCTCGTCCTCCTGGTTCATCGCCGCGCGCGCCGGCCGGCACCGTCAGCCTCCCGGCGGCTGCGCCAGCTCCGTCGCGCGAATGAAGATCGTCCCGTCCGCCTCGTACTGGCCCTGCAGCAGCTTGCGCCGGATCCGTGCCTCCAGCTCGCCGCGGTTCGCGCGAAACCCCGCGAGCAGCGCCTCGCGCCCGTCTCCCAGCCCGTAACGCGCCGCCAGCGCCGATGTCGCGACCCGGCAGGTCACGGTCTTGCCGATCACCGACACCGGGAAGCGGATCTCGCCGCTTTGCCCATCATAATCCTCGCGACGCGGAAAGACGATCACGCCGGCGTCCCCTCGAAGCTCAGCTCGCGGCCGTCGAGCGGCGCGAAGCACGCCTCGACCGCCGCGTCGTCGACGTCGGCGAGGCCCGCCGGTTCCCAGCGCGGCGACTGGTCCTTGTCGATGATCACGGCGCGCACGCCTTCGCGGAAATCGTGGGTACGGACAATGCGCTGGCTGATCCGGTACTCCATCTTCATGCAGCCCTCGAAATCGAGCGCGCGCCCGCGGCGCAGCTGGCGGAATGCGACCTTCAGCGCGAACGGCGATTTCGTCATCAGCTCCGCCCGCGTCGCCTGCGCCCACGCGCCGCCGTCTTCCTCGAGGGCAGCGATGATGCCCTCGACCGATTCCGCGGCAAAGCAGCGATCGACCGCCGCGCGGTGCGGTGCCAGCGATGCCGCGCCCGGATCGAGGTGCAGCGCGGCGATGGCCTCGCCCGCCGCGGCGCCGCCGGCCAACCGTTCGATCAGTGCCGCATGCGCGGCCTGCGGGACGTTCGCGCCGGCGATGCCCGCGTGGATGCAGTCGGCCGCGCGCAGCCGCTTGCCGGTGAGGCCGAGATAGAGGCCCGTCTCGCCCGGGCAGCGCGGCAGGAAATACGATCCGCCGACGTCGGGAAACATGCCGATGCCGGTCTCCGGCATGGCGAACAGGCTCGCCTCGCAGACCACCCGGTGGCGGCCGTTGACGGAGACCCCGACGCCGCCGCCCATGGCGATGCCGTCGATCAGCGCGACATAGGGCTTGGGATAGCGGAAGATCATGCGGTTCAGCCGGTACTCGTCGCGGAAGAAACGCTCCGCGTAGGCCTTTCCCGCAGCGCCTTCCTGGTAGAGCGCGCGGATGTCGCCGCCGGCGCAGAACGCCTTCTCGCCGGCGCCGCGGATCAGGACGGAGCGGATGTCCGCGTCGCCCGCCCAGGCGCCGAGCCGCGCGCTCATCGCATGGATCATGTCGAGCGTCAGCGCGTTCAGCGCCCGCGGCCGGTTGAGCGTGATCAGCCCGAGCGCGCCGCGCGCTTCGAACAGCACCTCGTCGCTGCCGCTCATCGGCCGAGCAGCTTGCGGGCGATGATCAGGCGCATGATCTCGTTGGTGCCCTCGAGGATCTGGTGCACGCGCACGTCGCGCACATGCCGCTCCAGCGGAAAATCCTGCAGGTAGCCGTAGCCGCCGTGCAGCTGCAGCGCCTCGTTGCAGATCTCGAAGCCGGCGTCGGTGGCGAAGCGCTTCGCCATCGCGCACAGCATGGTCGCATCCTCGGCCCCGGCGTCGAGCGCCGCGGCCGCCCGCCAGACCATGAGCCGCGCCGCCTCCAGCGTCGTCGCCATGTCGGCGAGGCGGAACTGCAGCGCCTGGAAGTCGGCGAGCGGCCGGCCGAATTGCTTGCGCTCGCCGAGATATTGGCGTGCGGCGTCGAGCGCTGCCCGCGCGGTGCCGACCGAACAGGCGGCGATGTTGATGCGACCGCCGTCGAGGCCGCGCATCGCGATCGCAAACCCCTCGCCCTCCTCGCCGATGCGGTTGTCGATCGGCGTGACGCAGCCCTCGAACATCACCGCGGCGGTCGGCTGGCTGTGCCAGCCGAGCTTCTTTTCCTGCTTGCCGAAGGAGAGCCCCGGCGCCCCCTTCTCGACGATCAGGCAGGAGATGCCCGAAGGCCCGTCGCCGCCGGTGCGCGCCATCACCGCGTAGATGTCGCTCGTCCCGCCGCCGGAGATGAAGGCCTTGTTGCCGTCCAGCGTGTAGTTCTCGTTGTCCGGCCGCGCCCGGGTCTTCAGCGACGCCGCGTCCGAGCCCGACCCCGGTTCGGTCAGGCAGTAGCTGGCGATGTGCTCCATCGTCATCATCTGCGGCAGGAAGCGCGCGCGCTGCGCGTCGTTGCCGAAGGCGTCGATCATCCAGCCGACCATGTTGTGGATCGACAGGAAGGCGGCGGTCGAGGTACAGCCCGCCGCCAGCTCCTCGAAGATCAGCGCGCCCTCGAGCCGCCCGAGGCCGGACCCGCCATGCTCCTCGCCGACGAAGATGCCGGCCATGCCGAGCGCGGCGGCGCGGCGCAGCGTCTCGACCGGGAAGATGCACTTCTCGTCCCACTCGGCGGCGTGCGGGGCCAGCTCGTCGGCGGCGAAATCCCGCGCCATCTCGCGGATGGCACGCTGTTCCTCGGAAAGCTCGAAATCCATGGCGTCGCTCGGTTTCCGGCAGGCGGGGCAGAGGGGTTTCGGCCGATCTTATCCCCTGCCCTGCACCTGTCAACGCGGGCCGGCACCGCTCGCCGTGGCGCGGGTTCACGTCTCGGTCACGTCTGGGTGTCGGAAACGTCCGAACCTTGCCCGAATCGGATTTTTTGCTGGAATCCCATGCAGGTAGTCTGCAAGACAAACCCCATTAACCTTTCAAATATTCAACGTCGATTATTTGTGGCATGCTTGCCCTGCCAAAAAACTGGCGGGAAAGAGGGGTTCGAAATGAACGGCGAAAGTTTGAAAATCGAGCGAATCGATTCCAGCTTGTACAACGAGGACTTGGCCCCCATCGAAAAGAAAGACCGGTCGTGGGGCTGGTTCGAGATCTTCAACGTCTGGGCCAACGACGTGCAAAGCCTGTTCGGCTACACGCTGGCGGCATCGCTGTTTCTCGCTTACGGCCTGAACGGCTGGGCGGTGTTCACCGCGATCCTGCTGGCGGGCTTCTTCGTCATGGTCCTGGTCAACCTGTCCGGGCAGCCGAGCGTGCGCTACGGCGTGCCGTTCCCGGTCTTCGTGCGCGCGAGCATGGGCGTGCGCGGGGCCAACTTCCCGGCGATGGTCCGGGGTATCGTTGCGATCTTCTGGTACGGCGTTCAGACCTACTTCGCGTCGACCGCGCTGGCGCTCCTGATCAACGCCCTTTTCGGTACCGGCGGCGGCGGGCAGTTCCTCGGCATGACCGCGGTCGGCTGGATTTCCTTCATCATCGTCTGGCTGTTCCAGATCTACCTGTTCTGGCACGGTATCGAGTGGATCCGCCGCTTCCTCAACTGGGCCGGCCCGCTCGTCTACGTGGTGATGATCGCGCTGATGATCATCATCTGGGTAGAGGCCGGCAGCGGGTTGCTGTCCGAGGTCGGGAACATCTTCAGCGGCACCGGCGCTTACGCGGGCGGCTCCGTGGCCGCGTTCTTCGCGATCATGGGCACGATGATCGCCTATTTCGCCGCGGTCGTGATCAATTTCGGCGATTTCTCGCGGTTCGTTCGCAGCCAGAGCGACATGAAGCTGGGCAACCTTCTGGGTCTGCCGCTCAACATCGCCTTCTTCTCGCTCATCGCGCTCTTCATCACCGCGGGCACCGTCGTCGTCTTCGGCGAGCAGCTGACCAACCCGACCGACATGGTCGACCGCGTCGGCAGCCTGCCGCTGACGATCATCGCCGCGATCACCTTCTTCGCGGCAACGGTGGGCATCAATCTCGTGGCGAACTTCATCCCGCCGGCCTACGACCTCGCCAACCTCGTCCCGAGCAAGATCAATTTCCGCATCGGCGGCCTGATCACCTCGGTCGTGGCGTTCTTCGTCGGCGGCCTGTGGGTGTCGTTCATCAGCCAGATCGGCATCGCCGGCTTCGTGAACACGCTCGGCGCGATCCTGGCACCGGTCTACGGCATCATGATCGCGGACTACTACCTGATCAAGAACGGCCGGCTGGACATCCAGCAGCTGTTCTCGGCGGATCCCGGCAGCGCCTATTACTACACGAGCGGCTGGAACATGAAGGCCATGATCACCTTCGCGATCGCGGCGGTCTTCTCGATTTCCTCCGTCTGGGTCCCGGCGCTCGCCTTCCTCTCGGGCTACGCCTGGGTCATCGGTGCCGTGATCGGAGCTGCCCTCTACTACGCGGTGATGGGCAGAACGTCCGTGCCGGTGGGGGCACCGACCGCCTGATCGTCCGGGGGGAGCGGCCCGTCGAAGGGCCACAGATCAGGGTTCGGCGCGTCCGGCGCGGCGCGCCGGCCCTGCCCTGCCCCTGTCAACGCGACGCCGCGGCCAGCGCACCGATCAGTCCGACCGCCGGTCCCCGTCGTATGGCCTGAGCCGCGGCAGCCAGCGCGGCACATGCCGCCGATAATCCGCATAGGCCGCGCCGAAGCGCCGCTGCAGACCCGGCTCCTCGACCCGCGCGAAATAGACCGTGTTGACGAGGAAGAACGCGATCAGCCACAGCAGCAGGGGGATCGAGCGCAGCAGGATGGTCTCTGCGGCCAGGAAGAGCATGACCCCCGCCAGCATCGGGTTGCGCACGTAGCGGTACGGGCCGAGGACGATGAATTTACGCACCGGGTCCCACGGCGCCAGCGTGCCGCCGCCGCCCCTGGTCGCGAACAGCCGCATCGTCCACACCATCAGCCACAGGCCGGCGAGCGCCGGCAGCAGCCCCGCGATCCACAGCAGCACGGATTGCGGCGGGAAGCGCGCGGCGAAGCCGGTGTCCCGCGTGAGCCACAGGATCAGCGCCGGCACGTAGACCAGCGCCGTGCCGGGCAGGATCAGGATCGCCTTGACGAAGGCGGCGTTCACCGGGCACCTCCCGCTTGCGCGACCGATCGGCCAGAACCGGCGTTGTCTGCGCGTTGCCGGTCGCATAATATCCGGCGCGAAAGGACAAGCAATGACATCCGGCCCCACCGATCCCGCGCTCGGCGCCTACCCGACGAGCCGCATGCGCCGCAACCGCAGCAGCGAGTCCGCGCGCCGCCTCGTCGCCGAGAACCGGCTCTCCGTCGACGACTTCATCTGGCCCGTCTTCGTGCGCGAGGGCACGGCCGAGCGCGAGCCGGTCGACTCGATGCCGGGCGTCGAGCGGCTGTCGATCGACCTTCTTTGCGAGGCGGCGCGCGAAGCCGCAAGCCTCGGCATCCCGGCGCTGGCGATCTTCCCGGTCGTCGACCCGGCGCTGAAGACCGACGGCGCCGAGGAGGCGTGGAACCCGGACAACCTGATGTGCCGCGCCATCCGCGCCGTGCGCGAGACGGCGCCGGGCCTGATGCTGGTCTGCGACGTCGCGCTCGACCCGTACACCTCGCACGGCCATGACGGGCTGATGCGCGGCGACGAGATCGTCAACGACGAGACGGTCGAGGCGCTGTGCAGGCAGGCGCTGGCGCAGGCCGAGGCCGGCTGCGACACGATCGCGCCGTCGGACATGATGGACGGCCGCATCGGCGCGGTCCGCCGGGCGCTCGACGAGGCGGGCTTCCAGGACCGGCGCATCATGGCCTACGCCGCCAAGTACGCCTCGGCCTTCTACGGGCCGTTCCGCGAGGCGGTCGGCTCGAAATCGGCGCTCGGCAAGGGCGACAAGCGGACCTACCAGATGGACCCGGCGAACTCCGACGAGGCGCTGCGCGAGGTCGCCAAGGACATCGCCGAGGGCGCCGACATGGTGATGGTCAAGCCCGGCATGCCGTATCTGGATATCGTGCGCCGGGTCAAGGACGCGTTCGGCGTGCCGACCTTCGCCTACCAGGTCAGCGGCGAGTACGCGATGCTCACCGGCGCCGGCGAGCGCGGCTGGGTCGACGGCGAGCGGGTCATGCTCGAGGCGCTGCTCGGCTTCAAGCGGGCGGGCGCCGACGGCATCCTCACCTACGCCGCGCTCGACATGGCGCGCCGGCTGGCGGGGAAATAAGCGCGGCCGCCAGGGTCCGCTTGCGGGCCGAAAGCGGACGCAGATCGAGACGCCACGGAACGTCCCCTCGTAGCCATTTCCTGACGTTCGCCGTTGTCGAAATCCAGTCACCTCAACGGGGAGAATCGATCCAAAGGAGCCGTTCAGCTCAAGCGGCCAAAACAACATTTGAGAGCCAGAAACGGGTGTTCGCTGCACCTACGGGACAATAGGCCTTGGCTTATTGAGGAAACATTGGACTCTGAATTGTTCACTTCGAATGATATCTAGTGATGTTCTGGGTACACAAATATAGCATTGAAGATGAGACGAATCCTCAAGTGCGGTAACTGCGGCGAAGCTCTTTCTTTGCCCGTAACTATTTTTGATGCTGATAGTGTTGAGTTTCATCAACCAACGTTTGTTGATGGCGAACATGTGATGAGGCAGGGCTTCGCATTTATGTCGCGCAAACCTTATCGATCCCGCCCTGAGGGACCGCCGGACCCTCTCGAATTTACACCTCAGTACTGGATGACGATAAGAGATATTCTAGAAAACGTGCATCTAACCAATGACGCAACGCGCTTAAACGGATGTTGCGGGCTAGACGGCTGTGACGGTCCAAATCGTGTTTGCTCATGTGGAACATACATTGGAACCGAGATGAACGATTGTTGGACTTCTTACCTATTTATTCCGTGCCCCTCAAACACCGAATGGTCTGATATCAAATGATCGAAAATTCTGCCTCCCAGTATAAAAAGTCGAACAGCCCGTCTCCGCTTGAACCTGTCGTCTGGATTTTGGCCAGTGAAGGCGTCCGAAAGGCCTGGAAGGGCGTTTATCGATACGACAGTCGAAGACCGCTTCTGGCCGCACCCTGCCATTAGTGCTCAGGCCCGTCGAATAACGGCTCCGGGTCAAAATCGGTCTTGCCGACGCGAGCGCGAAAAGGTCAGCTTAGTGGTGCGTACCGGAACTCAGGGCTGTAAAGGGCCGCCTGGGACCGGAAGGCGGCCCCAGTTTAAGATGCTCGTTCAGGTCTGCCTGTGGTCAGGAGCTGGCGAACTACCAATATTTGAGAGAAATCATTGTATTGGGGAGCCCTTTATAAGTCGTATGTGTTAACTTAGGGTGTTTCTGCGCGCCGGTCGCACGGCTTTTTGATTACTCGCAACCGAAGCAAGAGAGCTATCTAGTCGATATATTTAACCTGATCGCCTTCGAGCAATTCCGAGATAGCGGTGGGGATTATTAGCCCCTGGGCGATTTCCGCATCTAAAGCTTTTTCTAACTCTATAACTTGGGAGAGCATGGCAATGACTTCATCGATCTTCTCGTAAGGAACAACGACGACGCCATCCCGATCGGCAACGATCATGTCTCCGGTTTCAACCTCGCGCCCGCCGATCTGGATGGGTTGGCCGACAGAACCCGGTCCCTTTGCGAATGGCGAAGCTGGTGTGAGC
>JBFIFO010000174.1:0-7710 GCA_041602815.1 Alphaproteobacteria bacterium
CCCGGGCGATGAGCTGCGGCACCACCCGGTTGCCGACGTCGACGGGGACCGCGCAGCCGTTGCCCGCGACCGACCCGGAACCGGAGATGATCGCCGTGTTGACGCCGCTCAGGCGGCCCGCGGAATCGAGCAGCGGGCCGCCGGAATTGCCGGGGTTGATCGCGGCGTCGGTCTGGATCACGCCGGCGATCTCGCGCCCGGTCTCGGTCGGCAGGCGGCGGTCGAGGGCGCTGACGATGCCGGTCGTCAGCGTGCGGCTGAGGCCGAAGGGGTTGCCGATGGCGAGCACTGCCTGCCCGACCCTGAGGTCCGACGAGGTGCCGATCGGAATCGGCTGCAGACCGGCCGGCGGCTGCCGCAGCCGCAAGACGGCGAGGTCGTAGTCCGGCGCCACACCGACGACGGTGGCCGGGATCGCGTCGCCGGATTCGAGCCGCACCGCGACCTCGGCGGCGCCCTCGATGACGTGGTTGTTGGTGACCACATGGCCGGCCCGGTCCCAGATGAAGCCGGAGCCGGCGCCGCCGGCGGCGGGCCCGCCGAAGAAGCCGCCGCCGGACCGGGTGAAGATATAGGCGACCGACGGCGCGATGCGCTCGAACAGCTCGATGTTCGTCTGCTCGAACTCGGCGAGCGCGCCGCGCGGCGTTATCGCCCGCGGCTCCTCGGCGGTGAACAACACGTCGCGGACGATCTGGTGTCCGAGCCACAGCGTGACCAGCACCAGCGCCCAGATCCACAGAAATCTGCCCAGTGATATCGGCATCTTCCGCCCCTCGCGGTCCTGCCGGCGCCGCCCCACCGCGCGCCGGGCCCCGCGCGCCAGAATAGGCAACTGATGCGGCAAGAACCAGATGCGCGCCGGCGCCGCCGCCTCAGCCGGTCCGCCCGGCCGAAGCGCCGGCCAGATACCAGCCCCGCGTTCCGTTGACGATGCGCACCACCGACAGCATGACCGGCACCTCGATCAGCACCCCGACCACGGTCGCCAGGGCGGCGCCGCTGTCGAAGCCGAACAGGCTGATCGCGGTGGCGACCGCGAGCTCGAAGAAGTTGCTGGCGCCGATCAGGGCGGACGGGCCGGCGACGCTGTGGGCGACGCCGAGCCTGCGGTTGAGCAGGTAGGCGAGGCCCGAGTTGAAATAGACCTGGATCAGGATCGGCACCGCGAGCAGCGCGATCACCAGCGGCTGGGCGATGATCTGCTCGCCCTGGAACCCGAACAGCAGCACCAGCGTTGCCAGCAGCGCGACGAGTGAGAGCGGATGCAGCGCCTGCAGCACCCGCTCCAGCGCCTCCTGGCCGCGGCCGGCCAGCAGACGCCGGCGGATCGCCTGCGCCGCGACGACCGGCACGACGATGTAGATCGCCACCGACAGCAGCAGCGTGTCCCACGGCACGACGATGGTCGACAGGCCAAGCAGCAGGCCGACGATCGGCGCGAAGGCGAACACCATGATGACGTCGTTCAGCGCCACCTGGGTCAGCGTGAAGTTGGGATCCCCGTCCGACAGGTTGCTCCACACGAAGACCATCGCCGTGCAGGGCGCGGCCGCGAGAACGATCAGCCCGGCGATGTAGGAATCGATCTGTGCCGTCGGCAAAACATCGGCGAAGGCCAGGCGCAGAAACAGCCATGCCAGAAGCGCCATCGAGAACGGCTTGATTGCCCAGTTGATGAACAGTGTCACGCCGATGCCGCGCCAGTGCTCGCGGACATGGTGCAGCGCCGCGAAATCGACCCGGATCAGCATCGGGACGATCATCACCCAGATCAACACCGCGACCGGCAGGTTGACCCGGGCGATCTCGAGCCCGCCGACCGCCTGGAAGGCGCCCGGCCAGAGATGGCCGAGGGCCACCCCGGCGACGATGCACAGGGCGACCCACAGCGACAGGTAGCGTCCGAAGACGCCCAACGTGGCGCCGGCGGGCGCGTCGTCGGGGATCGGCTTCGCGTCCGGCCGCGTCGTCATCGGTCAGGCGCCCCGCTCTGGGGCGTCTGGTGCGCAGGCCGGCGCGACAATGCGGATGCACAGCTCGGGCCGGCCGCCGCAGCAGTCCTCGGCGAGGAATGCCAGCAGGGCGTTCAGATTATCGAAATTCGCGACATAGATGATCTGGCGCCCCTTGCGCCGACTCGAAACCAGCCCGGCGAAGCGCATGTCCTTGAGGTGAAACGACAGGTTCGAAGGGGTGAGCCCGACCGAGTCCGCAAGCTCGCGCGCCGGCATGCCGCCCTTCGAGACCAGGGTGCGGAAGACGTCCAGCCGCGTCTCGTTCGCCAGCGCCGAGAGTACGGCCGATGCCTGATGCGTGTCCATTCGATATGGTGCCTTCGTCATGCCTGCAATGAACCAACGCACCGGTCTACCACTAACGAAACAATAATTCAAGAAATGTTGAATCGATGAATCGCAGGCACATTTTCCGGGCGGTTCCGGCTAACGACGGGGCCTTGTTGTCGTGCAGGTGGTCGGCTAGGCCATACTGGCAACGCTTTGCGGTCAACCCCGTTTGTCAAGGAGCGCGAGCACCGTGCATCCCGGACGTGTTATCGTGCGTCGCAGGTGGATCAGAATCGGGCGGCCATGACGCTTGGATACCGAGACCTGCCGGCGATTCCGTTCGCAGTCGCCTCGGCCCGCCGTTTCGCGCGGCCGGCGGGTGCGCGGTGGAGCGGCTTGTCGATCGGCCCCGACGGCGAGGTGTTTATGAGCCATTTCGCCGAAGGGGTTGGTTCGACCGTGCTTGGCGTGAACGGCGACCCGATCAACCTCAAACTCCCGAATTCCACAACCTTCGTGGCTGGTCACTTGCAGCGCTTCGTGGACGGAAGGTGGCTGGTGGTGGACTCGCGGACGGAGGACTTCGAGCCCAACGCCCATATTTTCACGCCGGACGGCACCTTCAGTCACGCGTTCTACGCTGGCGACGGGATCGAGACGGTTTTGATCGACGCCGCAGACCGGATCTGGATCGGATATTACGACGAAGGTGTCTTCGGCGCCGGCGATTATCCGCCAGGGCATGCGGCCCGCGAATTCGGACCAAACGTGCTGGTGCGGCTGGACGATCATGGACAGATGGAATTCGCCTTCAACTATGCGGCGCGGGGCCGGAAAATTTGGGCGATCTACGCTCTGACGTCGGACGATGACAACCGCATTTGGCTATCCGCATTGTCCGAACGGGTCTTCGCGCCTGCTCTGGCGTCGGTAGATGGCCAGGCCATCGAATTCACGCTGGATCGCGCGCCCGATGGTGGGGCGGCGATCAGCGTCGCCTCCGATCACTTCGTTTTTTTCGGCGGTTCCGACCATCCCTGTATGGTCACGATCGTCGAGCGCGCGAGCCGGCGCCTGCGGCTGATCCAGCTGCGCGATTCGGACGATCGTCCGCTGTCGCCGGCGCTTGTCGCGACGCGCGGCGGGATGGCCGTGGCGCTGCATGACGATGCGCTGTACCGCCTCGATCTTGAGCTGCTGCTCGATGCACTCGGGCCGTGGCATGAGGGCAACAGCTCAACAGTCGACTTTGCCGTTCGCTATATGGACGAGGAGGCGTCGTATGCGCCGCGCTCGGTTCTGACGCGCTCGACCGGCGCGGTGGCGGACGATCGCAGTACGCCGCGCCCGCCCGGGAACGCGCCGCGCGATGACGATTGCGGCGGGGCGCGATTGCGGGGCGACGACTAGCGCGCCTCGTTGTATTTCCGATTTGCAGCCTGCTCCGGCGGCGCGCCCGCCCCCTTAGCCCCCGTGCATGCGCGAGAGCCGGTCGGCGAGGCGGATCGGCTCGGGGAGGCGGTAGCAGGGCGCGGCCTCGAGGACCAGCCGCACCGCGGCGTCGAGCGCGATGCGGTGGCCGACGGAAACGAAGAGCGGGCGCACGTTCGCGCGGGTCCGCACGACCGCGCCGATCGTCTCGCCCCTGTCGATGAGCGGCGCGGAAGCGCCCTTCTCCCGCCCCGGCGGATCGAACGCGCCGATCAGCCGCGACTTGGCGATTCCGATCGCCGGCAGGTCCGCCAGCACGCCGACATGGCTCGCAAGGCCCAGGCGGCGCGGATGGGCGATCCCCTGGCCGTCGATGAACAACAGGTCCGGCGCCTGCGAGAGGCAGGCGAGCGCGGCCAGCAGCGCCGGCGCCTCGCGGAATGACAGGAGGCCGGGCACGTAGGGGAAGTCGAGCCTGCGGCAGGCGAGCGCGCTCTCGACGAGTTCCAGCTCCGGCCAGCGAAGCAGCGCCGCCGCGCCCCAGACGAGCCCGGCGCGCGTCTGGTAATGGGCATCCAGACCCGCAACCAGGCGCAGCCGCGCCGGCACGCCCGAAGCCACGACACGGCGCCGCAGCCGCAGCTGCAGGGCGCGCGCCTCCTCGGTGGTGGGGGGTCGTCCGGTCAGCTTCGCGCCGCCGCGCCATGCCCGTGCAGGGCCAGCGCCGTCGCTCCCAGCCCGGCCAGGGTGACGAGGACGCCGACGATGAAGCCGGCGATCGGGATCAGCCCGACGATCGCCAGCGCGAACAGGGCCAGCGCCAGCAGGCCGAAGCGGCCGAAGCCACCGGGCAGCGCCTTGCCTAGGCTGGTCCAGGCGCCCAGCGCCAGCGCCAGCGCCCCGGCGACGTAGCCGAGCATGACGATGAGCGGCAGCGCCAGGGTCAAGAGGATGCCGAGCGGCGCGCCGATCAGCGTCAGCAGCAGCAGCAGCGCCGCCATCCCCCACACCGCCAGCGTCACCAGCCCGGCGCCGATCGACGCCCCGGGCCGGCTGCGGCCGATCGCGGCGATACGGTCCATCAGGCCACCGGCGGCCGCCAGCAGGATGCCGCCGGCGACCAGCAGGCTGAGCGGGAACACCACGACCGCGCCAAGCGCCATGCCGAACAGGGCTTGCAACGGGCCCGGCGGGCCCCATTCCCACTCCTCCGGCTCCCATTTCTCATAGCGGCGGCGCTCCGGCGGCGCGGCGGCCTCGGGGACCGCCGGCTCCTCCGGCGCTCGGGTGACCAGCAGGCCGTCGAAGCGGGCGTTTGGCGCGATATCGACGGTCTTCGCGGTCACCGTCACATCGCCGCTGAACGTGCCGGCGAGGCGCACGCTCTCCGCCGCGATCCAGGAATCGCCTTCGACCGCGCCGGCAACCTCGACGCGGCGGCCGAACAGCCGCACGCCGCCGCCGGTGGTGGTTCCGCCGTCGAGCGTTATGAACTCACCGGCGGCGATTATTCGCCCGGCGACCGGCGCCGAGACGTCGACGCTCTGCCCGGCGAGGTAGGCGTCGTCGCCGACCGCGCCGCGGACTGTAACCCGCCGGCCCCCGAGCAGCGCGTCCTCGCGCGTCGGCGAGACCAGCTCGACCGTCTCGCCGGCGGCGAAGACGCCGCCGAGATCGTCGCCCGTGACGATGACGAGGTTGCCCGCCGCGGCGAGGTCACGGCCCATGAACGCCCGCTGGACCTCCTCGTCGGCGGCCGCGGGTCCGGCGGCCGTCATCGCCAGGGCCGCGGCGGCCGCCAGCGCAAACGCCGCGGCCATCGCAGGTCCGGCGCCGCACCGCTGCGGCCCGGCGCGGCCGCCCGTCAGCAACCTTTTTCGCATGAGTCTGCCTCCTTCATGTCACGGCTGCGAGGAGATTCCACGCGCCGTGCCGCTTCCGTCACGCGGTGCCGTGAAAACCGTGATCGCAGCCGAAGACATAATGGCAGATCGGGATCAGATCGTTGAGCGCGCAGGCGACCAGGAACATGACGATCAGCGACAGCAGCGCGATGATGATTGTCCGATGGTGCCGCTCGACGGTTTGGGCGATTGCAGGCATGGCGGGACTCCCGGGGTTCGTTGGCGAAATGCGCGGTTCCGCTCACCCGAAGCACCGTTGCGGGCGCAGCCGGCGGCGCTCACTCGCGCGTGTTGCCGAACCGTGTGCCGATGCGGCGCACGAAGCGCGCCATCATGAACGACATGAGTCCCATCAGGATGAAGGCGATCGCGATGAGCCAGGCCAGGATTCGCGGCTCCAGCACGATCACAACGCCAAGTGCGATGAAGACGACGCCGGGCAGGATCAGCGTGATGTTCGAGAGCGGCCGCGCCATCATCCGCTTGCAGGTTTCGGCCATCGGGCAAATCGGCATTGGCGTGGGTCGCGGCGTCGGGGTTGGTTCCCGCATGGGGGCTGGTTCTGCCATCATATGCTCCTCCGTGTCTGTGCCTCGCCGGCCCCGGAGCGCGGGTCGATCCGCCGCGGCGCGTCAGGCTTCGGCGTCGGCGCCTAACAGCTTCTCGACATGCGAGATCGCCCGGCCCCGGATGAAGCCGGCAAGCTTGACGATCCCGGCGATGTCGTCCGGGGCGATGCCGGCGCGCCGGGCCATGGCCAGGGCGTTTTCGAGGCTGGCGTCGCAGTTGACGGCGAAGGCGGCGCCGAGGCGGATCAGGGCCCGGACCCGGGCGTCGGGGCCGGCCTCATCGGGGATGTCCGGGACCGCCACCGGGCCGAAATGCGACAGCGCGCGTGCCTGCATGATCTCGGCCGCCTGGCTGCGCACCCGGATCGCGTCGGCGATGGCGGCGCGAATCTCGTCCTCGCTTGCCCGCGCCTTGCGGGCGACGGTGACGTGATGGTCCGTGCAGGGCTTGCATCCGGCCGCAACCGAAATGCCGACGGCAGCCAGTTCCTTCTCTTTCGCAGAGACGGTCATGACGACCCTCCCGGATCGGGGTCGCACTCACCGCGGCAGGTGTTTCACAATCGTCGCGCGTGCGCCATGATCTGGATCAAGCAGCGCGGGGGGGTCGCGCACCGCCGGTGCGCCGCAAGCCCCTTCCCGCCGCCGCGTCTACTCGCCGGCTGTTCGTGCGGCTTCGGCCTGCGCGAGAATGAACTTGCGCTCGTGCGACAGGCCCATATAGACGCCGACGCACATCACGATCAGAACCACGGTGAACGGCAAACCGACGGTGATCGCCGCCGCCTGCAGCGCGCCCAGCGCATCGCCGCCGCCGCCGAACAGCAGCACCCCGGCGATCACGCCCTCCATCGTCGCCCAGAAGACGCGCTGTACCACCGGCGCGTCGACCTTGCCGCCCGAGGTGATGCTGTCGATCACCAGCGAGCCCGAGTCGGAGGAGGTGATGAAGAAGATGAGCACCAGGCAGATGCCGACGAAGGAGGCGATCGTCGTCAGCGGCAGGTTCTCCAGCATCTGGAACAGCGCCAGCGAGACGTCGCCGATGCCGCCCGCGAGTGCGCCGACATTGGCCTGCGCCTGCTCCAGCGCGGAGCCGCCGAAGGCCGACATCCAGACCAGGGTGACCAGGGTCGGGACCAGCAGAACGGCGGTGATGAACTCGCGCACCGTGCGGCCCTTGGAGATGCGGGCGATGAACATGCCGACGAAGGGCGACCACGAGATCCACCAGGCCCAGTAGAACACCGTCCAGCCGTGGTAGAACTTGTCGTCCTCGCGACCGAACCAGTTGCTCATCGGGATGATGTTTTCGACATAGGCGCCGGCGGTGCTGAGCAGGGTGCCGAGGATCGCCAGGGTCGGCCCGGCGATGATGACGAATAGCAACAGGCCGGCCGCCATGCCCATGTTGATGTTGCTGAGCACCTTCACCCCGCCCTCGATGCCGCGTATCACCGAGAAGATGGCGACGGCGGTTACCCCGATGATGATCGCGACCTGCGTGCCGATACCGGC
>JBFIFO010000175.1:0-7583 GCA_041602815.1 Alphaproteobacteria bacterium
GGACGAGGCGGAGAACCGGCTGCATACCCAGAAGGCCCTCATGGAGTACCTGCTCCTGGGGCGTGTGAATCCCTGATTTCCAAGCGAACGAACATGAGTCCAGCAAAGAAGAAGACATCCGGCATCAAGAAGGTCGTGCTCGCCTATTCCGGCGGCCTCGACACCTCGATCATCCTGAAATGGCTGAAGGTCACCTATGGCTGCGAGGTGGTGACGTTTACCGCCGATCTCGGCCAGGGCGAGGAGCTGGCGCCGGCACGAAGCAAGGCCGAGATGATGGGGATAAAGCAAATCTTCATCGAGGATTTGCGCGAGGAATTCGTCGGGAGCTTCGTGTTCCCGATGTTCCGGGCGAACGCGCTGTACGAGGGGACGTACCTGCTGGGTACGTCGATCGCCAGGCCGCTGATCGCCAGGCGCCAGATCGAGATTGCGCGCGAAACCGGCGCCGATGCGGTATGTCACGGCGCGACCGGCAAGGGCAACGACCAGGTCCGGTTCGAGCTCGCCTACTACGCGCTGAACCCGGACATCAAGGTCATCGCGCCGTGGCGCGAATGGGATCTGAACAGCCGCACGCGCCTGATAGACTACGCGGAAAAGCACCAGATCCCGGTGCCGAAGGACAAGCGCGGCGAGGCGCCGTTCTCGGTCGACGCCAACCTTCTGCACATCTCCGCCGAGGGCAAGGTGCTGGAGGACCCGTGGCAGGAGCCCGAGGAGTACGTGTACTCGCGGACCGTCCGCCCCGAGGATGCGCCCGATACGCCGACCTATGTCGAGATCGACTTCGAGACGGGCGATCCCGTCGCCGTCGACGGCGCGCGGATGAGCCCGGCGGCGCTGCTCGCCCACCTCAACGCGCTGGCCGGCGCAAACGGCGTCGGCCGCCTCGACCTGGTGGAAAACCGTTTCGTCGGCATGAAATCGCGCGGCGTGTACGAGACGCCGGGCGGCACCGTGCTGGCGGCGGCCCATCGCGGCATCGAGTCGATCACGCTCGACCGCGAGGCGATGCACCTGAAGGACGAGCTGATGCCGCGCTACGCCACGCTGGTCTACAACGGCTTCTGGTTCGCGCCCGAGCGGCGCATGCTGCAGGCGCTGGTCGACGAGAGCCAGCAGCGCGTCAACGGCACGGTGCGGGTCAAGCTGTACAAGGGGTCGGTCGCCGTCGTCGGCCGGCGCTCGCCGGACAGCCTGTACTCGCTGGAGCACGTCACCTTCGAGGAGGATTCGGTCTACGACCAGCGCGACGCCGAGGGCTTCATCAAGCTCAACGCGCTGCGCCTGCGCCTGGCCAGGAAGCGCGAAGGGGGGCCGTAGCCCCCCTTCCCTTGTCCGGTCAGGTCCGGATCGAGGCGAAGATCTTCTCGACGTCCTTAGCGTATTTCGGGAAGTAGTGCATCCGCGTGCCCATGTACAGGATGACGTGCAGGGTATCCTCGCGCACCGTCCCGTAGGCTATGCCCTCGTACTCGAGCCCGTCCTCGGACGCCATGGCGAAGTTGAAGCGGAAGCCGGGCAGATCCCCGAACCTGGCGGGTTTCAGGCCCTTCGGCTTGACGTTCGCCCAGCCGCCCGCCGCCAGGGTCTCGACGATGAATTCCTGGATTTCGTTGGGCAGCATGGTCTTGCGGAACACCGGCGCCTTCTTCTCCGGGTCCTCCTCGCCGGACAGGGTCTGCCCGTGGGCCACCTCGAGAAAGCGCAACGCTTGCAGCGCGTAGCCGTCGACGGTCCACGCCTCGCCGTTGATCAGCATCGGCCGGTTCCATTCGATCTGCGGCGTGACGCTGTAGAACCCGATCTGGATCGGCTCCTGCGGCGGGGTCGCGACGACCGACGGGACGCAGGCGGTGGCCAGCAACAGCGCGGCCAGGGCGGTAAGTTTCCGTATCATCGAAGCCTCACTTGAGCTGCTGGATATAGGAATTGACCATCGCGCGGTCCTCGGCCTTCGGGGCGGCGGCGAGATATGCGCGGAACGACTTGCGCGCCAGACTCGGCTGGTTCGACTTCCAGTACATCAGGCCGAGCGCCCGGTGCGTTTCGGCGGGCGCGCCCTTCGATGCCAGCGCCTTGCGATAGCTGCCGATGGCCTGTTTCATATCGCCGTCGTCGCCGCGCAGGCGATACAGCTCGCCCTCGAAATAATGGATCTCGCCGGCCGGATGGCCCGCCTCGAGAAGGTTGGCGAGGACGATGCGGGTCCCCTCGAAGTCCCGCTTGCGCACCTCGTCGCGCAGCCACGCGCTGCGATAGCGGCGGATCGCGGCGGCATAGGGCTTGCTGCCCGTATTGCCCCGTCCCGCCTGGGCGCTGGCCCGCGCCTGCAGTGTCGCAAGACGCTCGTCGGTCGCCGGGTGCGAGGAGAAGAAAACGGACGGCGTCTCCGCCCCGGCGGCGTCGCGCTCCGCCTCGAGCGCCATCCAGATCTTCGGCGCTTCCTCGGCGGCGTAGCCGGCCTTGACCATGAGGTCGAAGCCGATATCGTCCGATTCGCGTTCGTGGTCGCGCGAGAACGCCATGACGCTGGCCATCGCCGCCAGATCCGCGAGGTCACCGACGAACCCGAGTCCCGCCATCCGGGTGGTGACGGTAAAGAAGGCCATGCTGTCGGTCTTGTTGCGGATGCTGCGCCAGCGCTGCACGGAATGGCGGCGGATGTAATGGCCCATCTCGTGACCCAGCACGTAGGCGAGCTGCGCCTCGTTCTGCACGCGCAACAGCGTGCCGGTCCATACCTGCATGGTACCGTTCGGCGCCATGCTGGCGTTGAAATGCGGGGTCTGCACGATATAGAGGCGCAGATCCTTGCAGTACTCGGCGCTCAGGCGGCACGTCACCGTACGCACATAGTTGTTGAGCGCCGGGTCGGTCACCACGCGGCCGGAGGTGCTGAGTTTTTCCTCGACCCTGTCCATCTGCATCCACAGCCCGGCCTCGTCGGTGCCGAGGGCCGGCCGCTCGCCGGGTTTCAGGTCGGCGATCGGCTCGGGCGGAGTCGTCGTGCAGGCGCCGACCAGCAGCAGGGCCGCGGCGAGGACCGACGCATTTGTCCGCGTCATATCGGGAAGCCCGCAATCAGGTCGTTGACCACAGCGCGTGCGGGCTCGGGCTCCCGCATGTCGCCGGAGTCGCTGTACAGCACGTTGAACCACACGACGTCGCCGGTGCGCAGGTCGACAAGCGAGGCGAAACCGATCCGCTCGCCGGCCTTGGCGACGGGCGTTCCGATCAGGCTGCCGACGATCGTCGAGGCCACCATCGCCGCCTTGCGTCCGCCGGTGGCGTAGCTGTCGCGCAGGAACACGAACAGCGCGAATTCCGAGTTCTGATCATTGCCCAGCTGGCGCGCCGTGCTGCCGAGCGTCCAGTCCATCTTGCCCTGCTTAGTCGGCAGCCAGTTCATCGGGCTGTAATGGTGCACAAGGATGGTGCCGCCCACCTTCGAATGCAGCTTCTCGATCTGGTCGTCCCGGCGCTGCCGCGTTCTGTCCTTGGGCTTGCGGTACTGCCGCAGCGTCAGGCCGCGCCCGGACATCTCGGCGTTGAGCGCGTCGATCACATGGCTGCGCGCCGCCTCGGTCCAGTCCGCCTTCGGCTCCTCGAGTCCCGCCGCCGTGAGTTCGCTTAGCTGGATATCGAGCGGCATCAGCACGACCCGGGCATTGGCGGCGTTCAGCTTGATCGACTGGTCGGCGGCGTTACCGCCGGTATGCGATTCGGTCAGCGTCGTCGTGCAGCCTGCCAGGACGAACGCGGTGACAAGGACCGCAACGACCCGCAGCGATGAGCGGCATTTGGAATCCTGCAATGACAAGGCAGTCAACATACTCCCCTCCACATGCGTCGTCGGCCCCGGCGCGGAGCCGATGCCATCCTTTTAACCCTGAATTCGTTACCGAATTGTTACGGATCGCGGGACATGCACGCAGGAGGGACTAGTAATCCCGCTTCCACTTGATGCCGATCTTCTCTTTTTCCTTCTGCCCGACATCGCCCTCGATCTTCAGACGGGGCGTGACCTCGATCTCGACCGTGGCGCCGGTCTCGCCGGCCGCGCCGCTCTCGATGCCGATATACACGTCGTCCGTGACGTACTTGCCGGCCTCCACGCCGGCCTGGCCACTGGTGCCGTCGGCGGCTTGTTCGGCTCCCTTGATCTCCAACACGTCGAGTCGCAGCATCTTGCGCCCGAAATCCATGATCCCGCCACCGTCCGTCGCGCCGGTCATGGTCGCCACCGCCTGTGCCAGCTGAAGGGCTTCCGTCGCGCTCAGCCGGCCCGTGCTCTTGTTGAACAGGACCCGCGACAGCACTTCATCCTGGGGATATTCGGGAATCGACTCGAGCCGTACGATCGGGCGCCGCGCGGTCCCGGTCACACGGATGATCGCGGTCAGATCCGTCGCGACACGTTCGGCCGACAGGTCCAGCGCGGGGTTCACTTCCTCGGCACCGGCAAAGCTGATGCTGCCCTGCCGCAACGTAAAGATCTTGCCGACGAAATCGTATCGTCCGCGCAACGGTCGCAGTTCGCCCTGAATGCGCGGTGCCGTCGTCGTTCCCGAAACCTGCAATTCGCCGCCCCATTCCGACTCCAGCCCGCGGCCGCGCACGAATACCCGCTTTGGCATCGAAATGACCAGATCAAGCCGCGTATTCGACGGTTTCGGCGCAGGTCGCGGCGGCGGCACGCCGGCCGGCGGCGTCCCGGTCTCCTCGACTTCGATCTGCACGACATCCGGCGCGGTACCGCCGATCAGCCGGATCTGCGCCTCCTCGATGTCCAGCCGCCCCGAGATCACGCGTTCCGCCGCAGTGCCGCGCAGGCTGATGGCCCCGCTGCTGATTGCCGTCAACTCGTCGCGGCGGACAAGCCGCGCCTTGTCCAGCACCGCATCGAGCGACATCGCCACGCGGTCCGCACCGCCGAACGAAATCTTGCCGGTGACAGTGACCCGGCCGGTGCCGTCGTCGCTGGCAGTGGCCTCGTCGATGGTGATGGTGTCATTCGTCGGGCGGGCCCTGATGCGCATGCCGGCCAGGATCGTTCCGGTATCCAGGTTCTCGTACCGGCCCTCGGTCAGCTCGACGCGGCCTTCGATACGCGGGTCGCGCAGCGGGCCGGACAGCGCCACCTCGATATCCGCCTTGCCCTCGAGGCGGTGCCGGTCGAGCCCGGCGAGCGCCACCGCCGGTTCGATCGGACCCCTGAAGACGATCCGCCCGGACGCCGGTGCCGCGTCGTCGAGCCGGACAACGACCGGCGCCAGCGACATCTGCACCGGAACCGTCGCGTCGATGTCGGCCGTCACCCCGGCGAGACCTGCCAGGCGGCCGGTCGCCACGATACGCTGATCGCGCAGTTGGCCATCCACGTTCAGCGCCAGTCCTTCGGGCGCCGTGTCCGACTCTCCAGCCACAAGGCCCATCACAGCAAGCCGGAAACTGCCGGTCGGCCGGTCGGCCCGTCCGCTCACCGTAGCATCCGCATCGATCCTGGATTTCTCGACCTGCGGCGGCGCATCGGGCCACACGGCGATGAGCGGGACCGCCCTGACGGCGGCCTCGATCGACACCTCTTTCGGCGTCCGCCGGAGCTTTGCCCGCATCGTGCCGCCGGCGACGGCCAGGTCCGCATCCACAACGTCCGCTGCCGGCCCCATATCGATGACGGCCGGCCGCTGCAGGGCCACCGGCGCCCCCATCGCCTGCCCCGTCAATTTGGCGATCGTCACGACGGTGCGGTCGTCCTTGCGCTTTGCCGTTCCTTCGACGTCGAGCCGGACCGGGCCGCGGAAATCGCCGTCGGCGCGCAGTACGACACGTGCGTCCGACATCGTGCCGGCGATGTCAGCCGTCAGGGAGCGAAGCTGCAGTGGACCGACGCGGCCGGCGCCCGACTTGATCGATATCGCGAGACCACGCTCCCCCAGCGCATCCGCAATCTTCGCCGTGGCCGACAGCTCTTGCGAGAGGACGGTACCATCGAGCGCGAGCGCCCTGACAGTTCCCTCGAGCGCGACCTGCTGCCGGGTCTGCTCGGCCGTGAGGGTCGCCACGGCCGACAGCTGGCCGGCGAGCGGCCGCCCCGCGACCGGGGACCAGGTGCCGAGATCGTCGGCTTCGATCTTGAGCGTGCCGGTGAGCGGCGGTCCTGCAAGGGGAACCACCATCTTGCCTTCGACGGTCGTCGCACGGGACGTCAGCCGCAGTCCGGCCAGCCGAATCGTGTCTTTCTCGATGGCGATGTCGGTGCGTCCCGCAAGATCCGGCAACAAGGCGTTCCTGCCCTCGATCTCGATCCGTCCTCTCAGCTCACGCGCCGGGCCGGGCAGCGCGTAGCGGGCGGTCAGGCGCTCCAGCGCAAAGCCTCCCGGCGCGGCGTCGCTCAGCGTCGCGACCCCATCGACCGCGGGATTTGCCGCCGGTCCCGCCGCCTTGCCGCGGATTTCCAGCGTGCCGCCGGGATGTTCCGGGTCGGCGAGGCCCAGCGGTGCGAGATCGTTGATCGTGGCAGCGTAGTCCACGGCGATCGTGGCGGTCCCGGGCGGTATGGAAACCGCACCCGTTGCCGTCGCCCCGCGCCCGGCGATGGTGATATCGGAAATGCGCCAGTGACCCGACGCACTGCGTCCGATCCGGCCGGCAATCCCCGCTTCCGGGCCGACAAGCGCCTCGGCGACGGGCAGGTCGAAGCGGCCGTCGTGCAACGTGCCGTCAAGGTCGATGGCCAAGCCGTTGGCCGGATCCTGCGACACACGATAGGATGTGTGCAACCGCCCTTGCAGCGGGCGCCCGACACGCGCAGACAGCGGCGAGACGTCGTCCAGCTCGATGCGGCCGCCGGCCGTTATCCTCCCGGTATCGAATATCACGCTGCCGGCGACCGAACCGCGGATCCTGGCGCCCGCCACCGTGCCGTCGCCGATGTTCAACTCCGCCAGATTCCGCAGCTCGGCCCGCGCAACCGTCACGCCGGTACGGTCGCCGAGCGCCGCGTTCAACTCTGGCAGCGGGCTGCGGAACTGCGTCAGATTCGCCCGCGCCGTCATGCCGATGGCGGCGGCCCGACCGATCGGACCATCGGGGGCAAGTCGCGCATGCAACTCCATTCGCTGAGACGACCAGGTCGCGAGGGCAAGGCTGTCGATCACGGCGTCCAATTCGATGTCGGGATGGCTCAAGGGTCCCTTCAGCCGCCCCTCGACGGTCGCGCCCCCGAGCCTGGCGGGCAGGATGAGGGGCGCTATCCTCGCGGCGTCGCGCGTGACGACGCGAAGATTGCCCTCGATGGTGCCGTCCGCGAGTGCCAGGTCTGCGGCCCCGTCGGCCTCGATCGCAGCGCTGCGCAGGCGGTGCGCCGTGACCGTTAGCGGGCCGGCGCCATCCCGGCGGGACAGCGTTATCGAAAATTCGGTCTCGGGGCCGAAAACGGAGATCGCCGTCGGTCCCGCGGCCGGTCCCGGCCGGCCCCGGCCGTCCAGCGCGATGCGCGTCCGCCTGTCGCCGACCGAGACCGTGAGCTGCGAGTCCAGCGATGCCAGCGCCTCCGCATCGAGCGATACGGTGCC
>JBFIFO010000176.1:0-7553 GCA_041602815.1 Alphaproteobacteria bacterium
CTCGGCAACACCTACCACCTGATGCTGCGGCCGGGGCCGGAGCGTGTCGCCCAGCTCGGCGGTCTGCACCGCTTCATGGACTGGCCGGGGCCGATCCTCACCGATTCCGGCGGCTTCCAGGTGATGTCGCTGTCGGAACTGCGGACGCTCGACGCGGACGGCGTCACCTTCCGCTCCCACCTCGACGGGCAGAAGATCCGGCTGACGCCGGAGCGCTCGATGGAGATCCAGGACCTGCTGGATGCCGACATCACCATGGTGTTCGACGAGTGCACGCGGTTCCCGGCAACGCAGGAAGAGGCCGCGGAGTCGATGCGGCTTTCCATGCGCTGGGCGGCGCGCTGCCGCGAGTCCTTCCGCGAGCGCCCCGGCTACGGTCTGTTCGGCATCGTCCAGGGCGGCGTGTTCGACGATCTGAGGGCGGAATCGGCGGCGGCGCTGACGGAGATCGGCTTCGACGGCTACGCCGTCGGCGGGCTTGCGGTCGGCGAGGGCCAGGAGGAGATGTTCCGCGTGCTCGATGTCACCGCACCGCTGCTGCCGGAGACGGGGCCGCGCTACCTGATGGGCGTCGGCCGGCCGCGCGACATCGTCGGCGCGGTGATGCGGGGCGTCGACATGTTCGACTGCGTGATGCCGACCCGCTCCGGCCGCACCGGCCAGGGCTTCACGCGGCACGGCGTGCTCAACATCCGCAACGCGCGACACGCCCATGACGCGCGGCCGCTCGACGACGCCTGCGACTGCCCGGCCTGCCGCAAGCACAGCCGCGGCTACCTGCACCATCTGTTCCGGGCCAACGAAATGCTCGGGCCGATGCTGCTGACCTGGCACAATCTGCGCTATTATCAGGAGCTGATGGCGGGCCTCAGGGCGGCGATCGAGGCCGGCGGTCTGGACGCGCACGCCGCCACGCTCGAGGCCGGCTGGGCCGGGGACGACATTGCGCCAGTGCCGGACCCGCTGGCGCAAGATCAAGGACCGGGAGCATGAGCAAGGACAAATATGCGGGCCTCACCCAGCTGGGCGGCAAGGCTGAACTGCCGGACTCGCCGGAGGCGGCGGTGCTGGAGCGAGTGCCCAACCCTCAAGCCGGGGAGCGATACCTGGTGCGCTTCACGGCGCCGGAGTTCACGTCGCTGTGCCCGATCACCGGCCAGCCGGACTTCGCGCACCTCGTGATCGACTACGTGCCCGGCGACTGGCTGGTCGAGAGCAAGTCGCTGAAGCTCTATCTCGGCGCGTTCCGCAACCACGGCGCCTTCCACGAGGACTGCACGGTGGCGATCGCCAAGCGCCTTAAGGACACGCTGGAACCCGAATGGATCCGCATCGGCGGCTACTGGTATCCGCGCGGCGGCATGCCGATCGACGTGTTCTGGCAGTCGGGCCCGCCGCCGGACGGCGTGTGGCTCCCGGATCAAGGGGTGGCCCCCTATCGCGGCCGCGGCTGACAGGGCCGACCCCAAGGCGGCGATCCGCACCCGGGCGCTCGCCGCGGGCTTCGATGCGGTCGGCTTCGCGCCGGCCGCGCTGGGCACGGACATCGCTGACGATCTGCGCCAATTCCTGGCGAACGGCTATCACGGCGACATGGGCTGGATGGCGGACAGGGCCGAGCGGCGCGCCGGGCCGACGGCGCTGTGGCCCGAGGCGAAAAGCGTCATTGCACTGGGTGTCTCATACGCGCCCGGCGACGACCCGCTGGCGCTGGCCGGCCGGACGGAGCGCGGCGTCATCTCCGTCTACGCCCGCAACCGCGACTACCACGACGTCGTCAAGAAACGGCTGAAACGTCTCGGCCGGTGGATCGGCGAGAGCTTCGGCTGCGCCATCAAGGTCTTCGTCGACACCGCCCCGGTGATGGAGAAGCCGCTGGCCGAGCGCGCCGGTATCGGCTGGCAGGGCAAGCATACCAACCTCGTCTCGCGCCAGCACGGCTCGTGGCTGTTTCTGGCCGAGATCTATACGACGCTCGAGATCCCGGCCGATCCGGCGGAAGAGGACCATTGCGGCTCCTGCCATGCCTGCCTCGATATCTGCCCGACCGCCGCCTTCCCGGCGCCCTACCGGATCGATGCGCGGCGCTGCATCTCGTACCTGACGATCGAGCACAGGGGTCCGATCCCCGAGCAGCTGCGGCCGCTGATCGGCAACCGCATCTACGGCTGCGATGACTGCCTTGCCGTCTGTCCGTGGAACAAGTTCGCGACGGCGACCGCCGAGCCCGCCTTCCTGCCGCGCGCCGAGCTGACGGCGCCGCGCCTCGCCGACCTCGCGCAGCTGGACGACGCCGCCTTCCGCGCCCTGTTCGCCGGCACCGCGATCAAGCGCACCGGGCGCAACCGTTTCGTGCGCAACGTGCTGGTCGCCCTCGGCAACAGCGGCGATCCTGCGCAGCTGCCGACCGCCGAGGCGCTGTGCGACGACCCCGACCCGGTGGTAAGCGACGCCGCCCAATGGGCCGCGGCCCGGTTGCGGCTTCGCCGCGGGTAACCATATGGTAGTGCCATGACTGCCATCCGCCCCGACACGCCGCCGCAGCCCAACACCGAATCCGGGGAACCCCGGCGTGTCGGCATTGAGATCGAGTTCGCCAACGTCGCCGGGGCGACGGCGGCTGATCTGGTCGCACGCTGTTTCGACGGCGTGGTGGAGCAGGTCGATGTCCACCGGTTCCGGATTGTCGACGCGCGGTGGGGCGATTACGTGGTCGAGCTGGACACCCAGTACATACACCGCGAGGAAGACAATGCCGAGCCGCAGCCCGTGGGCGACCGGGTCCGTGAACTCCTGGGCGAGGCGGCGGCCCTGGTCGTCCCGTACGAGATCGTCTGTCCACCGCTGCCCTGGAATCGGCTCGACGCGCTATCGCCGTTGTTCGAGGGGTTGCGCCGGCTCGGCGCCGAAGGCACCGAGGACAGCCCGATCTACGGGTTCGGCCTGCATCTCAATGCAGAGCTCGCCGAGCAGGACATCGACCACGTACTGCGGCAGTTCCGCGCCTATCTGCTGATGTCCGACTGGCTGCGCGCCCATATCGACGTCGACCTGATGCGCCGCCTTCTGCCCTACACCGACCGGTTCCCCGAGGATTACGTCTCGATGGTCGTGGCGCGGGACTATCGGCCCGACCTGACGGAGTTCATAGAAGACTATGCCGCTGCGAACCCGAGCCGGAACCGTGAGCTTGACCTCTATCCCCTGCTCCGGCACCTCGCCCCGGAGACGGTCGACAGGCTGGTTGACGATCCCCTGATCAAGGCGCGGCCGGCATGGCATTACCGGTTGCCGAACGCATCGGTCTCGGATCCGGACTGGGACGCCATCGTCGAGTGGAACCGCTGGGTCGAGGTGGAGCGGCTGGCGGCCGACGCCCCGCGCCTCGAGGCCATGGCCGAGGCCTATCGGGATTGGGCCGCACGGCCCACGCATGAACGCTGGCTCGACGCGATCCGGGAAACTTTCCTGCGATGACTGGCCGCAGACCGGTCATCGGCGTCACCACTTCCGACCACAAGAGCCGCATCGCCTGGTTCTTCGACTGGCTGGCGGTCTGGCGCGCCGGCGGCCGCCCAATGCGCCTGACTCCGACGCGGCCGGCGGATCCGCGGCTGCTGGACGGTCTGGTCATCGGCGGCGGCGACGACATCGAGGCGCATCTGTACGACGGCCAGGTTTCGCTGGACGTGCGCGTCGACCCGGCGCGCGACCGCCTCGAGCTGCAGCTTCTGGAATCCGCCCTGCCGGACCATAAGCCGGTCCTCGGGATATGCCGTGGCGCGCAAATGATCAATGTCTCGTTGGGGGGCTCACTGCATGGGGATATCCATGCCGCCTATCCCGGCGCCCGCCGCCGGCGCACGATCCTGCCGCGGATGACCGTCGAGATCGAACCGGAGAGCCGGCTGCGCGGGATCCTCGGACTCGCGCGCTGCCGGGTCAACAGCCTGCATCACCAGTCGGTCGACCGGCTCGGCCGGGGCCTGCGGGCCGTGGCGCACGGAACGGCCGGAATGGTTCAGGGCGTCGAGGCCCGCGATCACCGCTTCCTGCTGGGCGTGCAATGGCACCCGGAATTCCTCGTGTTGAGCCGGCCGCAGCAGCGGCTGTTCCGTGCTCTGGTCGACGCAAGCCGGGGGGCGCGGTAGCGGCGGGAAATCGTAGGGCGGAGGGACCCCTTGCGGCTGCAACGGCCCGTCCTGTCTGGCGGCACTGCAAGCGGCCCCGGCTGAACGTTGTATTTGTGTCCGTTTGGGGCGCGTCGAGGACGCGCCGGGCTGCCCCGTGCGGGCAGAGCACGACGCAGGGGTGATGTTAGTAATCAAAGGATAACCAAGGGCGGTAATGAAATTTTCCTTGCCAATTTTGAAAAGAACACGCATTTTTTGCACCGTCGTTACTGTGGGTTCCGCCTCAACGCGTCTGCGCCAAGGCTGCAGTTTTCTCCCATCGGTAATTAGATTTCGACTTCCCCGCAGACCGATGCGGGACAACGCCAGACCAAGGAGGAATTGCATGGCCACTGGCACCGTAAAATGGTTCAACCCGACGAAGGGGTATGGCTTCATCGAGCCCGATGAGGGCGGTAAGGACGTCTTTGTCCATATTTCCGCGGTCGAGCGGGCTGGAATGGATGGCCTCACCGAAGGGCAGAAAGTGTCCTACGATCTGGAGGAAGGGCGCAACGGCAAGATGGCGGCGGGCAATCTTCAGGCCGTCTGACGCAGGACCTCCGTTCCGGGGCGGCCGCAGCGACCGCCCTGTTTTGCTGACATGACCGGGCGCAGAAACGGCGCGGCTGTTGCCGCTGCCGTGTCTCGCCATGTCTGGCCCAATAAACGAAAGGCATTTCATGGCTAAGGAAGACCTCATCGAAGCCGAGGGCGTCGTGACCGAGGTGCTGCCGAACGCGCGGTTCCGCGTGACGCTGGACAATGGCCATGAGGTGCTGGCCTACTCGTCCGGCCGCATGAAGAAATTCCGCATCCGCATCCTTGCGGGCGACCGGGTCACTGTGGAGATGACGCCCTACGATCTTACCAAGGCGCGCATCAACTACCGCCACAAGACGGAGCCGGCGACGCCGGGCCCCGGCGCCACCAGCCGCCCGCCGCCGCGCCGCCGCCGGCGGTAGGAAGGCGTAGCCGTTCGCTCTGCGGATAAGGAGCGACCTCATACTTCGAGACGCGGCTACGCCGCTCCTCAGCATGGGGACACAAACCTTGGAGCCTCATGCTGAGGAGGTTGCGAAGCAACCGTCTCGAAGTATTAGGTCGCGCAGAACCAGGCGATCCCATAATGCCCTCTACACCCGAGATCTTCGTCGACGCCGACGCCTGCCCGGTGAAGGAGGAAGTGCTGCGCGTCGCCGCGCGGCATTCGCTGACGGTCCACATGGTCGGCAACAGCGGCATGCGCCGGGCAACGGGGCCGAACGTCAACCATGTCGTGGTGCCGCCGGAGCCCGATGCGGCCGACGACTGGATCGCCCTGCGGATCGGCGCCGGCGACATCGCCGTGACCGCCGACATCCCGCTTGCCGCGCGCTGCCTGGAGAAGGGCGCGGCGGCGCTGGGTCCCGCGGGCAGGCCGTTCACACCCGACAATATCGGCATGGCGCTGTCGATGCGGGCGCTGAAGTCGGAGCTGCGCGAGACCGGCGCGATCCGCGACGGCGGTCCGGCCTTCACCCGGCAGGACCGCTCGCGCTTCCTGCAGGCGTTGGAACAGGCGGTGCAGATAGCGAAGCGCCAGGGCTAGAGCTTCGTTCGGTCATATGGACGCAGGCTTCCCCCGTTGAGCCGGTGAGTCCCACCCCCACCCTGCCCTCTCCCATCGAAGGGGAGGGAAATTTCCTCGTCGTGGCACCAACTTACCCCCGCCCCCTTGCGGGGGAGGGACGGGGTGGGGGGTGACTCGCCGGAGGCCGGGAGAAGCTGCACGCGGCCGGCGGTCTATTCGTCGCGCGTCGCGGTGGGATCGAAGATTCGCCGCCACACCCAGTCGAGCCCCGACCAGTCGCGGTGGTAGCGGCGCTGCACCGGCGCGACGGCGCCGACCGTCTCGCTGTTGCGCCGGGCGATCTCGAAGGTCAGGAAATAGTCCGGCTCCACCCCCATGCGCAGGTCGCGGGCGTAGACCGTCCCGTCCTCCTCGAACATGGTATAGAAGCCGCGGCTGAACCAGGCGATCTTGTCCAGTGCCACGCGGTCGGGCAGCCGCGCCTCGAGGGCGATGTCGCGGGAATGCCGGTGCACCGGCGCGACGGCGTCGCCGTCGAGCAGCGAGACGTAGACGTTGGCGTATTGCTCGCCGTCGATGGCAAGGCCCCGCCACAGCAGCGAGTTGAACGGCATCGGAATCACGGTCAGCCGCTCATATCTCAGATCTTCGGCGGCCAGCGCATTGAGCACCCTGGTTTCGGCGAGCTCGCGGGCCATCATCGTCCATCCCAGATAGGCGGTGCTGAGGATCAGCGCCGCCGAGGCGACGCGCCGGGTGCGGCGGCCCAGCGGCGCCGCATGGCTCGGTGCACGGGCAAACATCGAGACCAGGAAGGCGAGCAGCAGCGGCAGCGTGTACAGCGGGTCGATGATGAAGATGCTCGACCAGCTGATCGGTTCGGTGAAGATGGGCCAAAGCAGCTTGGTGCCATAGGTGGTGAAGCCGTCGAGCAGCGCGTGGGTCGAGAACGCGGCGAAGACGAGGCCGTAGGAGAGCCAGCGCTCATCGCGCAGGCGCCGGTCGACGAAGCGCAGCGCCTCGCCGAACACGGGCGTCGCCAGCGCGTGCATGACGACCGAATGGGTCGGCCCGCGGTGGTCGACGAAGACGTCGAGCCGCGTTTCCGAGGGGAACAGGAAGTCGGCGTCCGGCAGCTCGGCCAGCACGCCGCCGATGAGGGCGCCCTTGCGCGCCCCCACCTTGCGCCCGATCGTCACCGTGCCGATCGCCGCGCCCAGCACAACTTGTGTTACCGGATCCATCGTCCCTGCCTGCTCCTGCCGCACCGGAGTACAGGTGGCGGCGCGGGGGGCGCAAGTCAATCCCGCGGCGGCGTCTCCGCCGGGCCCTTGAGCTCGATGCGGTTGCCTTCGGGGTCGTCGAAATAGATCGAAGCGCCGATGCCTTCGGCGCCGTCGCGCTGTTTGACCGGCCCGGCCTCGATGCCGAATTTCGCAAGATGCGCATGGATCGCCTCGGGCTCGAACGGTTCGATGCGCAGGCAGAAATGGTCGAGGTTGCGGCCTTCCCGTCCGGGCGCGGCGCCGCCCTCGCGGCCGAGCTCGCCGTCCACCGGCACGATATCGATGAGCTGCGCGCCGGCGCGCAGCTGAATCAGCCCGATGTCGTCGCGCCGGCGTTCGACCGTGCAGCCGAGCGCCTCGCAGTAGAACCGCGTCATCGCTGCGCCGTCACGCACGCGCAGCACGATATGGTCGATGTTCCTGATGCGCCACATGGCCGTCGCCTCCGTCCCGCCGTCCCCCTATGGGATATACGCGTTCCGGTCCGCGCGGCCACCCCCGGCCCGCCGCCTTATCCCGGCC
>JBFIFO010000177.1:0-7498 GCA_041602815.1 Alphaproteobacteria bacterium
GCCTTCACGCCCGGGAACCAGCGGCGCCTCCTGACCCTGAATGACACGGCTGAAGTGCCGGATCTGGCGCTCCAGGGGCTCCTCCGGCGTGACCCGCAGCGGCTCGGCCGTGACCGGCTCCCACCAGCTGCGCTTTCCCGGATTACGCCACAGGCGGGTGTTCGGCAACTCCAGCGACCCGTGCGTGCCGCCGATCAGGTAGCAGGACTCCTCTGTTTGGCGATAGACAGGGTTCTCCCCGGCCGTGAGTTCCCAGCTCCACGGGCTGACGATGGTGTCGGAAACGGTGACGGTGCCAAGCGCGCCGTTGTCGAACCGCATCAGGATGGCTGCACTCTCCTCGACTGGATTGCCGCGGACCGCGTTGGATTCCAGCGCCTGTACCCAGACGATCTCGCCGCAAAAGTAACGCAGCAGGTCAATGTCGTGGATGAGGTTGAGGAAGACCGGCCCTGCGCCCGGCTGCCGGCGCCATTCGGTGTCGAAATAGTCGTCGGGCTTGAACAGCCAGAACATGCCGTGCACCGCAACGATGGTGCCGATAGCGCCGCTCTCAAGGGTCTCTTTGGCCGCCTGGATAAGGGGATTGTGGCGGCGGTGATGGCCGACGAGGAGCGGCACGCCCGCCGCTTCCGCCGCCGCGACGAGCCGGTGCGCCGAGGCGGCATCGACCGCGATCGGTTTTTCGACCAGCACGGGGATGCCGGCGGCAATGCAGTCCAGACCGTTCTCCACATGCAGCTGGTTAGGCGTGGCCAGGATCGCGCCGTCCGGTAGTCCGGCGGCCATCATCGCCTCGAGGCTGGGAAACCACGGGACGCCCACTTCCTTCCCATAGGCCCGGGTGGCCTCGTCTGGGTCGACGATGCAAGCGAGCGCGGTCTCGTTGGTTTCGGCGATCGCGGCGACGTGGCGCCGGCCTATGAGACCGGCGCCAACGACAGCAAGAGAGACCGGCTTATCCATGGTCGCGCCCTTCTCGATGGCCGGGCAGATCCGCTCATTTCTTGCTCTCGGCAGCAAAGAGCTTGCCGAGCTTGCGCAGGGCGAGCGTATATCCATCCGGTCCCAGGCCGGCGATCACCCCGTCGGCGCGAAGCGACACGTAGGAATGATGGCGGAACGGCTCGCGCTTGTGGACGTTCGAGATATGCACTTCGAAAACCGGAAACTCGCATGTGTTGAGCGCATCGAGGATGGCGACCGAAGTGTGCGTGAACGCGGCCGGATTGATGACGATGCCGCTGGCCTTCTCGCGTGCTTCGTGGATCCAGTCGATGATCTGGAACTCCGCATTGCTTTGATGGAAGCGAATCTCGAAGCCGAATTCGGCTGCGGTTTCCCGACAGGCCGCCTCGATATCGGCGAGGGTCTCATGGCCGTAAATATGCGGTTGACGCTTGCCCAACAGGTTCAGGTTGGGCCCGTTCAGGACATAAACGATCTTGGTCATCGCGACCTCCTTCCTGCGTTCACCGACTCGCCCGCGCCCGGGGCGAAGCGCCGTTCAGACGTCATTTGGCAGTCGTCCATCGTCGCACCTTTTGCTCTGGGCCGCTGCCTAGTCCGACCACCGGTCCTGTCATCCCGAATACCCGAACACTCGCGGCAGCCAGAGGATGAAATCGGGTACGAATATCATCATCAGAACCGCAAGTATGAGCACCCCCAGAAACGGCCAGACCTCCGCGATGATCTCGCGCAGCGAAATGCGCGTGACCGCATTGATGACGAAGAGAAGAATTCCGTATGGCGGCGTTATCAGTCCGACCATGCAGTTCACAACAGCGATGACCCCGAAATAGATAAGATCAATTCCAAGTTGCCGGCAAGTCGGCAGGAACAGCGGGATGATCACCAGGATGATCGTCGTCGCATCGAGAACGCAACCCAAGAGGAGCAGCAGGATGTTGACGCCGATCATGAACGCGATCGGCGTCACCTCGAGCCCGACGAGAGCGCCGGCCATCTTGGTCGGGATGTTCTCGCTCGCGACGATGTAGTTGAGGATCAGGGCACCGCCGATGACGAGGCCGACCGCCGCCGAGGAGCGGACGCTGCCGGCCAGTATCTGATACAGCGAGCGAAAGGACAGCGCGCGGTAGAACAGCGCCGCCAGGATCAGGGCATAGGCTGCGGCAACCGCCGCCGCCTCGGTTGGCGTGGTGACGCCGCCGTATATGCCGTAGAGCAGGATCGCCGGCATCAGCAACGCAGGAAACGCGGTGATCGTGTGCTGCGGCAGGTGGCGGAGCGGGACGGGGCTTTCCAGGGCGGTTCCGCGTCTTGCGGCCAGGTAGTAGTTCATGGCCATGAGGACCACGCCCATCACGAAGCCGGGTAGCACACCGCCCAGAAACAGGTAGCCGATCGACGTGTCCGAAACGAGGGCGTAGAGGACCATCGGGATCGACGGCGGGATGACCGGGCCGATCGTCGCGGAGGCTGCCGTGATCGCGGCCGCATAACCCGGCGAATAGCGCCCGTCCTTCGTCATCATGCCGATCATGATCTTGCCGATGCCGGCCGCATCGGCGACGGCGGACCCCGACATCCCGGAGAATATGAGGCTGGCGACCACGTTGACGTGTCCGAGGCCGCCACGGAACCGGCCCACCGCCGCCACGCAGAAATTCAGCAGGCGCTCACTGATCGTGCCCGCGTTCATTATGTTCGCCGCAACGATAAACAGCGGGACGGCCAGCAGGATGAAGCTCTCATACAGCCCCTGCAGGATCTGCTCTGCCGTCAGGGCGAGGTCCTGTCCGGCGACGGCCAGATAGACCAGCGACGCCAACAGGATCGAATAGGCGACAGGGGTGCCGATACCGGCCAGAACGAACAGCGCCAGCAGGCAAAGGGTAAATTCGAGACTCATGGCGAATCCGCCTCAGGCGAATCCTCTGGGGCCCCATTGCGGATGAGCGTGGCGATCCGGACCGCGTAGCGCGCGATCACGGCGACGGCGAAGATCGCGTAGACGCTGAACACATAGTCGAGCCGGATCTTCAACGTCGCGCTCTTCTTGATCTTGTAAAACGTAATGTAGTCCCAGGTTGCCGGGAAGGAGGCCAGAAGGCCCACCACGATCGCGACCGCGGTGACGATGGCGAAGACTTGTCGCGTCCGGCGTCCCACCGACAGATAGAGGACATCGAACGTGACGTGATCGTGATCACGCACGCAGAAGGCGGAGCCCCAGAACACGATCCAGACCCAGAGGGTAAGGCACAGCTCGAGCGTCCACCCGATGGGATGGTTCAGGACATAGCGCGAGACGATCTGCAATACGAAGGTGAGAAACATGGCGGCGAGCATCGCCACCGCCATATTCTCAGCCCTGGCGCCGAGCCAACGGAATACCGACAGCCAACGGCGCGTGGACCACATGCAACCGCCTCAAGTCAGAGGGCGTTGATCTTTTCGACCAGACCCTTCGGCCAGTCCTTCGCGAAGTCAGACTCCAGATACATCTTCTGTACCCGGCTGCGGAACGCGGCGAGATCGGGCTCGTAAACCTTCAGGCCTTGCTTGCGCAGGAAGTCAGCGAGCTCGGCCTCCTTCTTCAACTGGTTCTGACGGCCGAACTCGGCAGCGTCATCCGCAGCCTTCCGGACCGCGGCCTGCTGTTCGGGGGTCAGGCTATCGAACACCTTCTTCGAGATCGCAATGTAGTTGAGGTCGACCAGATGACTGGTCAGCACGATCTGCTTCGTGACTTCATAAAACTTCGCGTCAACGACCGTCGGCAGCGGATTGTCCTGGCCGTCTACGGCGCCGGTCTGCAGAGCGGTATAGACCTCTGTAAAGGCCATCGGGACGGGGTTTGCCCCCAGCGCCTTGCCGAGGAACTGCCAGGCGTCCGTACCGGGCATCCGCAGCTTGACGCCCGCGAGATCGTCCGGTGTCCGAACTTCCTTGTCGGTGCGCAGGTTGACCTGGCGGCGGCCGAGATACATGACGGACAAGAGCTTCACCCCCAGCTCGTCCTCGGCCTTCTTCTTGAACGGGTCCATCAGGTTCGAATTGAAGACGGCGACCTGGTGGGCGGCGTCGCGATGCAGATAACCTGCCGTGAAGATCGAGAACTCGGGGAAGAAGACGGCGAGTTCCTGCGCCGACGTGATCGACATCTCGAGATTGCCTCGGGCGATCGCCTCAAGTTCGGTGCCCTGCTTGAAGAGCGTTCCGTTCCAGTGCGGCTCGAATGAGGCAAACTCCGAGACCGCCGGCCCGAAGACCTGGATCATCGCCACGGCGCGCTGATCGGTTGCCGAGCTCACCGCGGACAGCCTCAGCCTGACTTTATCCTGGGCGAGTGCGGCGGTACCGAAAGACGCCGTAACGGCGATCGCCGCAACTGCGGCAAGTACCCTGCGGCGTTCAAATCTTATGGACATAGCAGTTTCCCCCTGCACAGTGTGGTTGGTGTTTATCGGGGCATTCCCCCCCGGTTATCGGTAGACCACTGTCACAGAATCTCGATAGCATCAAGTTACCATTCGCTTCTGCCTGCAAACATCGTGTTAATTTCAGCTGCTTGCCCACGTCCTCGATTGTGCCGGCTGCCACGCGGATTTGCCCTGGTGTGGTGCACTCGGCCAACGGCTGGCCGGACCCGCAGCGATTTTGGATGGAGAAGGGAAACGTTCATTGAGTGATGAAGAGCAACCGGGCGTCCTTCCCTTGTCCGGCGTGCGGGTCCTCGACTTCGGGCATACCGTCATGGGCCCCACCGCCGGTCTGGTGCTGGCGGATCTCGGCGCCGAGGTCATTCGGATCGAGCCAGCACCGGGTGGCGATCCGACACGCTCGCTCCGCGGGTTCGGGACGGGGTATTTCCCGTTCTATAACCGCAACAAGAAGAGCATCGTAGTCGATCTGAAGGCCGAAGAGGGACGCGAGGTGGTCTACCGGCTCCTCGGCATCTCCGATGTCATGCTGGAGAATTTCGGCCCCCAGACGATCGACCGTCTCGGCCTTGGCTACGATACGGTTTCGGCGCGGTTCCCGCACATCGTGTACCTGTCTTTGAAGGGATTTCTCCCCGGCCCGTACGAGCGTCGGACCGCCCTCGACGAGGTCGTCCAAATGATGAGCGGCCTTGCCTACATGACAGGTCCACCCGGTCAGCCGCTCAGGGCGGGCGCCTCCGTGATCGATGTGCTTGGCGGACTGTTCGGCGTCATCGGTGTACTGATCGCGCTCCGGCAGAGGGACCGGTCCGGCAACGGCACGCTGATCCGCAGCTCACTGTTCGAGAGCGCCATGTTCCTGATGGGGCAACATCTCGCTTACGCGGCATTGTCGGACGATCCCGTACCGCCAATGCCCACGCGGGTCTCGGCCTGGGCGGTCTACGACCAGTTCGTCACCGCCGATGGCGAACGCGTGTTCTTCGGCGTTACGTCAGACCGACAGTGGAAACGGTTCTGCGAGGTCTTCGCCCGGCCCGACCTTCTGGCCGACCAAACGCTTGCGACCAACAATCAGCGCATTTCGGCACGTGTTCGGCTGAAGGACACTGTTGCCGGACTTATAGCCCGGATGTCCCTGGCCGAACTCGAGGAGAAGGCGATTGCGGCCGGGCTGCCCTTCGCCCATGTTGCGCGTCCCGAGCAGCTGTTCGACAACGCGCATCTCCTGGCGGGGAACCGCCTCCTGTCCACGGTCCTGCCCGACGGAACCCGCACCCGGTTGCCGGCCCTGCCGCTGGAGATCGGCGACTACAGGTGCGATCTGCGCAGCAATCCGCCGGTCGCCGGCAACGATACCCGGGCCTTGCTGCGCGCGGTCGACTATTCCGAAGCGGCAATCGACGATCTTGCGCGGCGCGGCATCGTCGTCGACCCGACGGTCGTCCGCGACAGTCCCGAATCAGCCTGACGGCACCGCCGGCCGGATCACCTGAAAGGGGGGCCCGCTACCATCGGTGCTGATACGGCGAACGTGACGCAGGGCCACCGGACACCACACACCGAGGCGTGGAGTCGCGGCGCGTGGGCGGCGCTGTTGGCCTCAATCCGTCGCCACGTGTGAGACGTTGCCGTCGGGCGAGTAGATGTCGAGGATGTTCCAGTGACCGCTGGTCGGCGTCGGGTTGTTGACCATCGCGACATCGATTACCGTGGGCCGGCCGGACGCGATGGCAGCTTCCAGGGCCGGCCTGAATTCCGCCGCCGAGCGCACGCGAACCCCGTCGACGCCATAGGCTTTGGCGATCTCGGCATATTGCGGCATGTATTCGTCTCCGTCCTTTGGGAAGGTGGTGCCGAAGGTCAGGCCGTAGTGTGCCTTCTGGAGGCCGGCGATCGTACCGAAGGCATTGTTGTTCATCACCACCCAGATGACCGCCAGGTTTTCAGCGGCGGCGGTGGCCAGCATGGCAGGGTTCTGACCGAATCCGCCGTCGCCGACCATCGAGATGACGACCCTGTCCGGACAGGCGATCTTGACGCCGAGCGCCGCCGGCGGGCCGAACCCCATGGTCGCATAGCCGCCCGGGGTGAGGACCGTACCGGGCGTGAAGATGGGAAACTGCTGGCCGACCCCGTTCTTGTTCCAGCCGACATCGGTGGTCAGATAGGCGTCCCGCGGCATGGCCGCGCGCACATCGGCGAGAATCCGCTCGGGCATCATGGGAAAGGCGTCGGACGTTTCCATTGCGTGGTTCGACGCCGTGAATTCCTCACGATAGGCCGCGATTTCGGCGGCCAGTTCGGGATTCTTCAACCCGTCGGGACAGCGTTCGCGGGCCACCTTCAACAGCACTTTCAGGGCCTGCTTGAGGTCGGCCACGACGCCCAGCTCGGTCGGGAAGTTGCGGCCGATCTCGGACGGTTCGATGTCGATGTGGATCAGCTTGCTGGGCGGGAAATTGAACGTGTAGTCGGCATACCACGAAGAGCAGTCCGCCTCCTTGAAACGGGTCCCCAGACCCAGCACCCAGTCCGCCTTGAGGCACTTGTCGTTGATGAACCTGGTGCCCCAGAAGCCGGTCATCCCCAGCGTGAAGGGATGGTCGTCGCGCAGCATGCCCTTGCCCATCAGGCTGTGCGCCACCGGGATGTTCAGATGGTCGACGAACTGCTCCAGCTCCGCGGTCGCGCGCGCCAGGCCGATGCCGCCGCCGACGTAAAGTAACGGGCGCTTCGCCTCGACCAGGGCGCGCACGATTTCAGCCGCCGTATCCTCGTCCAGCGACGGCCTGGTCAATGATTTGGTGTTGTGACGCAGGCGGTCGAACAGGGCGGCGTCGATCCTGGCCGAGAAGACGTCCATCGGCACATCGACGAGCACCGGGCCGGGCTGCCCGCTTTCGGCCAGGCTGAACGCCTTCTCGATGATCTCCGGGAAGAGCTCCGGGGTATCGACCCGCCAGGCGCGTTTTACGAACGGCCTGTAAATCTCGTATTGCGACGCGTCCGCGTGCAGGTTCACTTCCTGATGCGGATGCTTGCCGTAATAGTGGCTCGGCACGTCGCCGGCGATGACCACC
>JBFIFO010000178.1:0-7334 GCA_041602815.1 Alphaproteobacteria bacterium
CCTCGCGCTTCAGCGTCTCGATCGCCGGGGCGATGATGTCGATCTCCTCGCGGCCGAGGACGCCGGCTTCGCCGCCATGCGGGTTCAGGGCGGCGACCGCGAGCTGCGGCTTCTTGATTCCGAAGTCCCGGGTCAGCGCCCGCGCGACGATGCGCGCGACGGCCTCGATCGTGCCCTGGTCGAGGGCGGCGATGGCGTCGCGCAGGGCAAGGTGGACCGTGACCGGCACGACGCGCAGCCCCGGGCAGGCCAGCATCATCACCGGCCGCGAGTCGTCGCCGGCCAGCTCGGCCAGGAACTCGGTGTGCCCGGGATGCCGAAAGCCCGCCTCGTACAGGACCTTCTTGCTGATCGGGTTGGTGACCATGGCGGCGGCCTCGCCCCGGCAGACGAGGTCGACGGCCTCCTCGATCGCGGCGATGACCGCCCCCGCATTGGCCGGATCGGGGCTGCCGGGCGTGATGGCGCCGGGCAACGGGCGCGGCACGACTGGCAGCCGCTCGGCAAACGCATCGGCCGCCGAGGCGGGATCGTCGATCTCGGCCACCTCGACCGGCCATTCCAGCGTCTGCGCCAGGCGCGCGAGACGCCGCGGGTCGTCGAGCAGGAAGAACGGCGGAAGCGACAGCTCGGCGCGGCGCAGCCATGCCTTGAGGCACGTTTCCGCGCCGATCCCGGCCGGCTCGCCCATGGTGACCGCGATCGGCGCGAGAGTCATATCCTGACGTCCACGAAGGCGGCGCGGCGCAGATCCCTCAGATACCGGCGGGCCAGCAAATCCAGCTTCTCGAGTTCCATCCGTTTCTGGATCTGCTCGCGACTTGGCAGCTCGGGGGCCGGCGCCTCGCGTTCGCACACCATGAGCATCACCACGCCCTGCGGCGTGCGCAGCGGCGGGCTGATCTGGTTGGCTTCCAGGCGCAGCACCGTCGTCTGCACCGCCTGCGCAAGGTCGGATACGCGGATTCGCCCGATTTCGATGACCTTGGCTCTTGCGGTGCGCGAGGCCTCCGTGAGCGCCGTGCAGTCGGTGGCACCGTTCCGGATCGAGTTTGCCGTGGCCAGGACGTCGCGGACCTGCTCCGTGCTCGCCGTCGGCGGCAACGGCAAGCCGACCTGACGAAGGTCGACCGTCACCTGATCGGGCTTGGCGCCGCCGGGCAGCCGGCGGTCGCGCAGCAGGACGATATGATATCCGTCCTGCGTGCGAATCGGTCCGGCCACCTGGCCAGGCTGCATGGTGGCCAGCACACGCTCGACCTCCTCGTCGAACTGGCCCTCGGTCAGCCAGCCAAGGTCGCCACCGGCTGCCGCCGTCGCGTTCTGGGACAAGGCCCGGGCGAGCGCTTCGAAACTCGCACCGGCGCGGATCTGTTGCGCGACGCGCAGGGCCGACTCGCGCACCCGGCCGTCGGCCGCCGAATCGTCGGCGGATAGGAAGATCTCCGAGACCAGGAGCTGGGGCCTGCCCTGGTTTTCCTCGATACGGCGAAGGGCTTCGTCGACCTCCTCGTCGCCGATCACGACCTGCGGCCGCAGGCGCCGGTCCACGAGTTTGGCCCAGGCGATGCTCGCTTGGACCTGGCTTTCCAAGGTGCTCTTGTCGACACCCCTGGAAGTCAGGAACCCGTCGAGCCCACCGGGCGGCAGGTTGTTGCGCTGCTCCAAGCCGGCGAGGGCATTCTCGACCTCCTGGGGCAGCACGGTCACATTCTGCGCCTCGGCCTCCTGCCGCTGCAGGACTTCGTCGATCATCGCGTTGAGTATTTGCGGCATGAGCCGGTTCATGTTCTCCTCGGTCGGCGACAGGCCGGCGCCGAACATCACCAGACGAGTCCGGTTTACGAGATCCATGACCGAGATGGCCTTGCCGTCGACGACGGCGGCGATGCGCGCCTCCTGTTGCGCCCGGACGGCCCCGGTGGCGGCGGCAAACAACACGGCCGCGATCAGTATGCCGGCCGCCCAAGCCCGACTGGCCGACGAACGGCGGATATGTCCCGGTTTCAAATACGAACGCTCCAACTTCTTCCCGTGCGCTAATCGGATTGCTTTTGTTGCGCTGTTACGTTGCCGAGGCTCTTGAACACCAGTTGAAGCGAGATCGTGGTCGATTTCTCGATTTCGATACTGCTGGTGAAATTGCGTCGATAGCCCAAGTCCAAAATGAAACACTCATCTTCGTAGGTGATCCGCGCCGTGTGTTCAAGTGGCCCGCCGGTCGCGGTGAGATCCCGTTGCGTCGACAACCCGACCGACCAGAAGTCGGTGATCTGCGAATCGAACGTCGCGCGGAGTTCCTCGCGGTCCGGGAAGGCGCCGCCCGAGGCCTCGCTGGCGATGAAGATATAGTCGCCCGAAAGCCGGAAGGCGGGCGGGCCCATCGTGACGCCCAGTTCGCTGCGGAACAGGTCAAGATCTTCTTCCGCCATACGAAAACGGTAAAGAAGGTCGAGATACTTGCTTGGGACGACCTCAAGACGGCCGACATAGTCCGACGCCCCGCCGCGCAGGTCGCTGGTCAAGGTTTCGTTGCTGTCGTTCAGGATCCGGTAGCTCTGTCCGACGAAGGCCGTCAGCCGTCCGCCGCCCTCGCCAAAGAACCCCGCCTTCAGGCCCCAAACCGCCCGCTGTCCGAGATCGGCCCGGTCGAGGCCCGGTATCTGGTCCTCGCTGAGCAGGTTGGTGTCGTCCAGCTCGAAGACGACACTGTCCTCTTCGAGGATTTCCTTCGGATTGCCGTTGTTGGAGGCAAGGATGACCGCGGCCACCGGTTCGATCACCTGCCGCACGCCCCGGGTTCCCCGGACGAACGGAAATCGCATTTCGGCGGCCAGCCTGGGCACGATGCGGCCGGTTGTGATGTTGTTTTCCGGCTGGCCGTCCAGGAGGCGCCCGTCGTAGTGGTACCCGTCCGCCTCAAGCGATGCCGAAACCGTCGTCAAGAGCCCGAAATCGGTCACCAATGGGACCTTGTAGCCGGCCTTGACCGACAGGCGACGGCTGTCCGTGCCGCCGTCCGAGACGTGGTTCCTCGCATTGGCATCGAGCGACCATCGGCCGCCAATCGCGTCGGCCTCGCCCACATAGTTGTAATCGACGATCGGTGCAACCAGCGGCTCGTCCACCGCATCGGCGAGGCCCAGGTCCTGATACCCGAAGACGTTCACCGCCGTATAGGTGCGGCGGTGAAATCCATCGAAAAAAAGATTGCTTTCGAGCGTATCCCCGGGATCGCCGAAGAAGTCGTAACGGTCGAGGTAGGTGGGATCGGAAGCGCGCCGATAATCGAACCCCCAGCGCCATTCGTCGTCGATATCGAAACGTCCAAGCGCGAACACGTGCCCGCGCCGGACATCGTTGATGATCGTCGGATTCAGCGGATCCCCCGTTTCCCGATCGGCTTCGGTGGCGCTGCCGCTCAACTCGAAGACACCGCTGTTGAAATGCTGACGGTACTCAACGGCCAGGATCGGGCGTTCCTTCACCGTCAGGATGGGCTCGATCGTCATGTCGGTGCTGTCGTTGATCACCAGAAACAACGGAATGCGCCCGTAACCGCCGAACACGGTGCTGGTTCCGACTTCCGGAGCCAGAAGACCGGAACGGCGCTCGACGCTCGGATCCGGATGGGTCAGATAGGGCGTGTACGCAACCGGGACGCCGAACAGCTCGAGCCATGCATTCGTGTAGTGGATGTTCTGGCTTTCCTGATCGTGCACGATCGTCCCCGCCTTGAGTTGCCAGAGGGGCGGCCGGTCCGGTTCGTCCTCGCACACCTTGCACGGTGAGAACACCGCGCGTTTCATGATCGTCCTTCGGCCATCGATGCGTCGTGCACCGTTGGCGGCGAAACGGCTGTCATCGGTCAGCAGGATCCTGATGTTCTCGATCACGCCGGTGCGAAGCTGGTCGGTCAGTTCCAGGCTGTCGGCGAACATCACCGCACCGTTGGGTTCCAGGAGCACGACATTCCCGGTGGCGGCGACGCTGTCGTTCGCCTGGTCGTAGCGAACGGAGTCGGCGAGCAGGATGCGCTCGCCATGGGCGATCTCAACGTTCCCGCTCGCCAGGACCGATTGCCGTTTCTCGTCATAGATTATCTCGTCGGCCGATATGACTGCCGGCTCGCGCTCCGTGCCGCTGCCCGCCGCCGGCTGCTGCGCCGCGGCACTCCCGACGGATACCGCCGTCGTGATCAGCAGCAGGAGCGTCCCCAGCCGACCGGCCCGGGCCACGCGGCCGGCCGCCATCACCCGTCCTCCAGATGGAACATCATGGCGAGCGCCAGCAGGGTTGCGATCGCCGCCGGGCTCCACGCCGCCAGGACCGCCGGAACGCTCCCCGACAGGCCCATGGCGTAGATGATGTCCGAGGCGAAATACAGGAGGAAGCTGCAGATCACGCCGGCGCCTATGGTCCGCGTCGCGCTGGTCCTCGTGCCGATTCTCAGGGTGAAGACCGCGGCGAACAGCACCATGGCGGCGAGCAGCAGGGGCATGGCGAGCAGCGTGTGCCAGTACAGCAAATGGCGGTGGCCGGTGAATCCGGCCGCGGTCAGCGTTTCCAGGAATGCCGGAATGTCCCAGAACGACATCGTCTCGGGCGAAGCGAAACTGTTCTGGATGCGGTCCAGCGTCAGGTCTGTCGCGATGCGGTACGAGGCGACATGCCGCGTCGTTTCATCCGGAGCGGAGATGGCGGCGTCGCGGATCAGCCAGTGGCCGTCTTCCAGCCGCGCGCTTTCGCCGTCGATCCGGTTGATGAACCGCTCCGGCTGCTCGAAATTGAAGAAGGTCACGGTCAGGAGTTCGGACCCGTCGGTCGTGATGCGCCGCGCGTTGATGACGGTGTGGGTATCGGTTCCACCCTGTCGCAGCCACACGCCGGTCGGCGAGATCGACAGGCTGCTGGTGGCGCGCTTCATGTAGGTCGCATCCATCTTCTCGAAACGCGCCAGCATGGCGGCGGCCAGGGGATTCAGCGCCGTCGTCTGGATGCCGCCGACGACGATGCCGAGCACCACCGCCGGCAGCAGGAACTGCCAGGCGGAGACGCCCGCGGCGCGCGCGACCACCAGCTCGTTCGAGCGGGAAAGTCTCCAGAACGCCATCATCGATCCGAACAGCACGATGAACGGCAGGGTCTTCTGCACGAGGAACGGCAGCTGCAGCAACGACAGCTGGACGACGACGCCGATCGTCACGTCGGGTTTGCCCGAGGCCTTGCGCAGCTGCTCGATGATATCGAGCAGGAACACCATGCTGACGATGCCCAGGAAGATCGCCACCAGCCACATGAACACCTGGCGTGCCACATAGCCGGACAGCGTCATCGAGATCCGCATCGTTCGTCAACCCGTCGCCGTGGTGCCGGGCTGGGCCCGCACACGCTTCCGGCCGGCCCGCGTCAGGGCATACAGGCCGATGATGAGCGGCAGTATGGCATTCGCATACAGCAGCGGTATCGCGCGCGCATCATTGCCGGCAAGGTTGTGCACGGCGATCGCCGATGTCTGCAGCGCGATGACCAGCATGATGGCCAGGACGACCCGGTTGCCCTGGCCGCGCCGGCTGAAATCCCCCGACAGGAGGACGGCCAGCGCCATCACCACGAAGCCGAGTGCCATGAAGGGCGACACGATGCGGCTGTGGCCCTCGGCCCGGTACGGCGCATGGGGCCCGCTTTCCTGCAGCGCCGGGTCGAACAGCTCCCACAGGAACAGTTCCTCCGGTCCGCGCTTGCGGCCGCCGGGCGCGACGCCGGCGGCAAGGTCGAGGTCCAGTGAGTTCTTCTCGAAGGAGAGGAACGAGACGACGCCGCGATTGCGGTCGAACCGCTGGCTGTTTCCGTTGATCAGCACGATGCGCGAGCCGGCATCGGTGCGGACCAGGGCGCCGCTTTCCGCCATATAGGTCACCGGCTGGTCGGGATCGCTCGCATCGTGGAACAAGATTCCGTTGAAGCGTCCCGCCCCGACCCGCTCGCGGATGAAGATGGTGCGCCGCCGCGGCAGGGTCTGGAACGAGCCTTCCTGCAACAGGATCGCCGAATAGTCAGAGTTGGCCGCGTGGTACAGCTCCTTGAACTGCCGGAACGAAACCGGCAGCAGGTAGATGTTCAGCAGATACACGAGAAGCATCGTGGCGACCGCCAGCAGGACGGCCGGCCCGGCAAGCCGCAGATTGCTGAACCCGGCGGCCCGCAGCACCACCAGCTCGCGGTCGGCGATCAGCCGGTTGTAGACATAGATCACGGCGACCACGCAGGCGAGCGGCACGATACCGGTCAGCCAGCGCGGCAGGATCAACAGGGCAAGCCACAGGAATTCGGTGATCGGCAGGCCGCGGTTGACGACGAGGTCCACGAATCGCAGCGACTGCGTCAGCCAGATGACGAAGCTAAGGACAACCGTCACGAAAAACATGACGAGCAGCGTCTGCCAGAAAATATACTTCGAAATTCTGTTCATCGGCCCAAAGCGCTTTGAGACATCTATAAGATGAAACGATTGATGGCAAAAGTATTTTCGGGATTCCGCCCCAGCCGGCGCGGGCCGCGGATCCGGGATGGTTTTTTCGGCGCATTAACCATGGCTAAGAGATTTGCGTTTATGTGATGACAGGACCGCCATGCATGCGGCATGACGGCGATGCGAACGATCGGTGGAGAGGCGCCGAAGCGACATGGGGATCCCGGCCATCCTGAGGCTTCTGCGGGCCAAGCAGTGGGTCAAGAACACGTTCGTCGTGGCGCCGCTGTTCTTCACGCCCGACAAGGCCTCAGCCGCGAACCTGTCGGCGGTCCTGATCGGTTTTGCCGCCTTCTGCATGGTGTCCAGCGCGGTCTACTGCCTGAATGATTTCCGCGATCGCGACGCCGACCGGAACCACCCGGAAAAGCGCATGCGTCCCATAGCCTCCGGTGCGGTGACGCCGGCCGCGGCGCTGGTGCTGATGAGCGGCCTGCTGGCCGGTGGCATGGGACTGGCCGCCTGGCAGGTGCCGGTGATACTGCCCGTGCTCGGCGCCTATTTCGCCATCAATATCGCCTATTCGCTGTATCTGAAGTCGATCGCCGTCATCGACGTGCTGATCGTGGCCTTCGGCTTCGTGCTCAGGGTCCAGGCCGGGGCGATGCTGATCGATGTCGAGCCGAGCGCCTGGATCCTCATCGTCACCGGCCTGCTGGCCCTGTTCATCGCTCTCGCCAAACGGCGCGACGACATCATCCGGGACATGGATGCCGGCCATCGCAAAAGCCTGTCCGGCTACTCGCGGCAGTTCCTCGACGGCAGCCTGATGGCGGTGCTCGCGACGCTGCTGGTGTCGTAC
>JBFIFO010000179.1:0-7274 GCA_041602815.1 Alphaproteobacteria bacterium
GGCGGAGCTGATGGCGATCGCAATGCGCGAGGCCGGCAAGACCGCCAACGACGCCGTCGCCGAGGTTCGCGAGGCGGTCGATTTCCTGCGCTATTACGCTCTTCGCGCGCGCACAGATTTCGCAGGCCCGCTGCAGCTCCCGGGCCCGACGGGGGAGCGCAACGAGATCGCCATGCATGGCCGCGGCGCCTTCGTCTACATCAGCCCGTGGAACTTCCCTCTGGCGATCTTCACCGGTCAGGTCGCGGCCGCGCTGGCCGCCGGCAATTCGGTGCTGGCCAAGCCTGCCGAGCAGACGCCGATCATGGCCGCGCGCGCCGTGCAATTGCTGCACGAGGCCGGGGTGCCGGGCGACGTGCTGCACCTCTTGCCCGGCGACGGGGCGAAAGTCGGGGGCGCCCTGGTCGGCGACCCGCGCATCGCCGGCGTCGCCTTTACCGGGGGCACCGACACCGCGCGCCTCATCAACCGGGCGCTCGCCGCGCGCGACGGTCCCATCGTGCCGCTGATCGCCGAGACCGGCGGCCAGAACGCGATGATCGTCGATTCCTCGGCGCTGCCGGAACAGGTGGTGCGCGACGTGCTGGCCTCTGCCTTCCGCAGCGCCGGGCAGCGCTGCTCGGCGCTGCGCGTGCTGTTCGTGCAGGACGACGTGGCGGAGCGCACGATCGAGATGCTGGCCGGCGCGATGCGCGAGCTGAAGGTCGGCGACCCGGCGCTGCTGTCGACCGATGTCGGCCCGGTGATCGACGAGGAGGCCCGGGAAGCGCTTCAGGCCCATGCCGACCGCATGGCGCAAGAGGCGAAGCCGATCTGCGAGGTGCCGCTCGGCGCCGGCTGCGACAATGGCTGCTTCTTCGCGCCGCGCGCCTACGAGATCGAGAGCATCGCGATGCTGGAGCGCGAGGTGTTCGGCCCGATCCTGCACGTGGTGCGCTACGACGACGCCCGGCTCGACCGCGTGCTCGACGATATCAACGCCACCGGATACGGCCTCACCCTGGGCGTGCACAGCCGGGTCGATTCCACGGTGCGCCGCATCGTATCGGCGCTTCGCGTCGGCAACGCCTATGTCAACCGCAACCAGATCGGCGCCGTGGTCGGGGTGCAGCCGTTCGGCGGCGAGGGGCTGTCCGGCACCGGCCCGAAAGCCGGCGGCCCGCGCTACCTGCACCGCTTCGCCACCGAGCGGGTGGTCAGCACCGACACCACCGCCTCCGGCGGCAACGCCTCGCTGATGTCGCTGGGGGAATAAACGCGCTCCACGCGGCACCGACTGGCGGGTTGGCGACAGCGTCGGGCGGCGGATTTTCAATCCGGGGCCTGTGGTGCCGGGCGGCCCAACGGGACAGATCGCACCGGCCGACGCAACGGCAGATTGGGGGAAGTCCTACCGTGACCGTCTTCATCGAACTGCTGCTGCTGCTGTTCCTCGCCCGCATTCTCGGCGAGCTTGCCGAGCGGCTCGGGCAGCCGGCTTCGGTCGGCGAGATCGGCGCCGGCATCCTGCTGGCCGCGGCGGCCGTTGGGTTCGGCGCGCAGGTCCCGTTCCTCGCCCAGCTGGCGCACAGCGAGGTGCTGTACTACGTCGCCCACGCCGGGATCTTCTTCCTCGTGCTGCTCGCCGGCATCGAGCTGGAGCCGCGCGAGCTCGCCGAGCGCCAGGCCGGATCGCTGGCGGTCGCCGTCGGCGGCGTCGTGCTGCCGCTGGCCGGCGGCTTCGCGCTCGCCTGGGCGTTCCTGCCCGACAGCGACCACAAGCCGGTGCTGTGCCTGCTGGTCGGCACCGCCCTGTCGATCTCGTCGATCGCCGCGACGGTGAAGATCTTCGAGGACATGGGCGTCCTGCACACCTGGTACGGACGCATGGTGGTGTCGGCGTCGCTGATCGACGACGTCATCGGTCTGATCCTGCTCGCCGTCGTGCTCGGCATGATCGAGACCGGCGACGCGCCCGACCTTCTCGATCTGGGCTGGCTGGTCGGCCGGGTCGCCGTGTTCTTCGCGGTGACCGTGGCGCTCGGCGCGCACGTCTATCCGCGAGTCAGCCGCCGGCTGCGGGCCATGCAGGCCGCTTCGTTCGAGTTCAGCGTGCTGTGCGGCGTCGGCCTCGCCTACGGGCTGCTGGCCGAGGCGCTCGGCCTGCACTGGATCCTCGGGGCGTTCATGGCCGGGCTCTATTTCGAGCGCAGTCGCGTCGGGCCGCTGGCCTACAACGAGATGCGGCTGGTCTTCGGCGCCGTCGCCAGCGGCTTTCTCGGCCCCCTGTTCTTCGCCTCGATCGGGCTGCGCGTCGAGCTCGACGCCGTCGTCCAGGTGCCCCTGTTCCTGTTTCTGCTGATCGGCGTCGCCTTGTTCGGCAAGCTCCTCGGCGCCGGCCTGCCCGCCTTCCTCATCCAGCGCGAGGCCCGCGGCGCCATGGCCGTGGGCGCCGGGATGAGCGCGCGCGGCGCAGTCGAGCTGGTGGTCCTCAGCATTGCCGCCGAGGCCGGGCTGTTCGCGCAGGTCGACCGCGGCGACACGGTCACGGCCAACCTGTTCTCTGCGCTCATCCTGATGGGGGTGATCACGACCCTGCTGACGCCGATCATACTGCGCGCCATCCTGCCGCGTGACCCGCCGGGCCCGCGCCGCGATTGACTTCCGTCGGGAGCGGCGTCAGAAGGAGATGCGGCGCCGGCACCGGAATCGCCCGGCGGGCGCATCAAGCCGTCGCAACACGGAGAGGGTAATACACCATGTCGACCGATCTTTCGATGCTCGCCTGGACCAGTGCCCTGACGGCACTGCTCTGGCTCCCCTACATCCTTGCCCGGATCGCCAAATACGGGGTGATCGAGGCGCTTACCTACCGGGCCGACAGCCTGCCGGTGGCGGCGTGGGCCGACCGCGCCAAGAAGGCCCACTACAACGCAGTCGAGAACCTCGTCCTCTTCGCCGCGCTGGTGCTGGTGGCGCATGTGACGAACTCGACCAATGCCGCCACCGCCGCTGCCGCGGTGACCTATTTCGTGGCGCGGCTGGTCCACTATCCGGTCTATGTCGCCAACATTCCCTTCATGCGGACGTTGAGCTTCGCGGTGGGCTGGCTTGCACTGATCTGCATCTTCTATCAGATCGTCACCTGAGCGGAATCCAACGACCCGCTCCCACGCCGTCGCCCGGCACGCCGGGCGCGCCGGTGTGGCAACAAACCGCTGGCATCCGTGTTATGGAATGTTATAACATAACATTTCTGATGGGACATACGAGGGCCGGTGGCGATGGTGCGGCGTGAAACGGCGAATGTGCTGGAAATGGGCGCGGGTCGCAGGCTGGCCGTGGCCGCGGCATTGACGGTCGTGATCTGGGCCTGCGTGCTGTGGGCCGTCTGACCGGCCGGGCGGTGCGCTGCTGGCCGGGGCAACCGTCTCTGTAAGATCTGATTTCGGGCATAACGTGGGACGATCCATTGAAATCGACGGGTTGACGGTCGCCTATGACGGGGCGGACGTGCTGCACGGGGTAACGGGCCGCTTCCCTGCGGGGATGCTGTGCGCCGTCGTCGGCCCCAACGGCAGCGGCAAGACCACACTCCTGAAGACGATCGCCGGCCTGCTGAAACCGAAGACGGGGCGCGCGCGGCTGGCCGGCGCGGACGCGGGCGGCATCGCCTACCTGCCGCAGCGCGCCGGTTTCGACCGGACCTTTCCGATTTCGGTGCGCGACGTCGCGGCGATGGGCCTGTGGCCGCGCAGCGGCGGGTTCCGGCGGGTCACCCGGGCGCAGCGCGACGAGGTCGCGGCGGCGCTCGCCGCGGTCGGCCTGGCCGCGGTGGCGGACAAGCCGATCGGGACCCTGTCGGGCGGCCAGACCCGGCGGGTGCTGTTCGCGCGGACGATGCTGCAGGACGCAGCGGCGATCCTGCTCGACGAACCGTTGGCGAACGTCGACACCGACACCACGGCCCAGCTTCTCGGCGTGATGGAACGCTGGTGCGAAGAGGGCCGCATCGTCGTCGCGGTGCTCCACGATCTCGACCTGGCGCAGCGGCATTTCGGCTGGACGATGCTGCTGGCGCACGAATCGGTGGCGTGCGGCCCGACGGCGCAGGTGCTGACCCCCGACAATCTGAGCGAGGCGCGGCATCTGTGCGAGCGCTGCGCCGCCGACCGCAATTTCTGGGCCGCGGCCTGACACATCCCGGAGGCGCCGCATGATCTACGATGTCTTGCTGGCGCCGTTCGCCGATTTCGTCTTCATGAAGCGGGCACTGGCGGCCTGCGTTGCCCTGGCGCTGGGCGGCGGCCCGGTCGGCGTGCTGCTGGTGCTGCGGCGCATGAGCCTGATGGGCGACGCGCTGGCGCATTCGGTGCTGCCGGGTGCCGCCGTCGGCTATGTCGTCGGCGGCCTGTCGCTGCCGGCCCTGGCGCTGGGCGGCGTTGCCGCGGGGCTCGCCGTGGCGCTGCTTGCAGGCCTGGCCTCGCGGGCGACCGGCCTGATGGAGGATGCGAGCCTTGCCGGTTTCTTTCTCGTCGCCCTGGCCGCGGGCGTGCTGATCGTCTCGCTCGCCGGCAACAGCGTCGACCTGACCCACGTGCTGTTCGGCAACGTCCTCGCGGTGGACACCCCGTCGCTGCTGGTCGTCGCCGGCATCGCCAGCGTCACGCTGGCGGCGATGGCGCTGTTCTGGCGGCCGCTGATCGCCGAGAGCTTCGACCCGGAATTCATGGAACTGGTCGGCGGCGGCGGGCGCTGGCACATGCTGTTCCTGGCGCTGGTCGTGCTCAACCTCGTGGCCGGCTTCCAGGCGCTTGGCACGCTGATGGCGCTCGGCCTGATGGTGCTGCCTGCGGTGGCCGCTCGGCTGTGGGCGCACGACGTCTGGCGCATGGCGGTCACGGCGGTGGCGATCGCGCTGGCGTCGGGCTACGGCGGGCTGCTGATCTCCTGGCACGCCGGCGTGCCGTCCGGCCCCGCGATCGTGCTGGTCGCCGGGGCCGCCTGTGGTATTTCCTTGTTCGCGGGGTCGCAGGGCGGCGTCCTGCGGCGCAGACAACCGGTGCATCATCGACATGGATAGACGACGCATTCTTCCCTTCGTTTCGCTTTTCCTCATCGCATTCACGCTTGCCGCCCCGGCCCGGGCGGAGGAGCGCCTCAGGCTTGTTGCCAGCTTTTCGGTCATCGCCGATATCGCGCTTCAGGTCGGCGGCGAGCACGTCACCGTCACCAGCCTGGTTCCCCCGGAGACCGATCCGCACGCCTGGCATCCCCGTCCGCGCGACATGCGCCAGCTCGCCGACGCCGATCTCGTCGTCGTAAACGGGCTGGGACTCGAAGGCTGGCTCGACCGGGCCATCGCGGCGTCCGGGTATCGCGGCCCGGTGGTGGTGGCGAGCCGCGACGTTTCGCCGATCGCCGACCCGTCGGCCGGGCCCGACCCGCATGCCTGGCACAGCCTCGCCAACGCGCGGCTCTATGCCCGCGTCATCGCCGAAGCCCTGGCCGCGGCGGCGCCGCGCCATGCCGGGACGTTCCAGGACAACCTGTCGGCGTTCGAGGGCAAGCTGTCGGTTTTGCAGGAAATGATGGGCAACGTGCTGCCGCTCATCCCTCGCGAGGCAAGGGTGGTGGTCGCCACCCACGACGCCTTCGCCTACCTCGCGCGCGACTATGGCTTTCGGATCCTTTCGCCGCGCGGGCCGGACAGCGCCACGCAGCCCTCGGCCCGACGCATCGCCGGCCTGGTCGGCGAGATTCACGCCGCCGCGGTGAAGGTGGTGTTCGTCGAAAGCGGCACCGACCAGCGGCTGGCGCGGATGATTGCGGAAGAGGCGGGAGTCGGGCTCGGCGGCGAGCTCTATCCGGGCAGCCTGTCGCGACCGGGCGGGCCGGCGCCCGATTACGTCTCCATGTGGGAGCACAACGTCCTGTTGATGCTGCATGCGATGAACTGGTAGCCGAGCCACCGGTCACCCCGGGGACGCCTGCGACAATTTGTCCGTCGCCGTAACGTTCTGATAATGAATAAGAATTTACGGCGCAACCTGTGGTCTTACGGTTTTCTGTTGCAATTGATAATTATTCGCAACTAACATCGCCGCACAGTCTTGGAACAAACGCGCCCGGGCCGTCGCGGCCGCTCCGTGACGGCCCGGGCAATGCCAACGGGAAACACAATGACGACGTTCAAGAAATCCGGATATCTGGCGGTCGCCGTGATCACCGCCATCACCACCTTCGGCGGCGCGGCGCTGGCCGACGGCGGCGAAGTGAACCTCTACTCCTACCGCCAGGAGTTCCTGATCCGCCCGCTGCTCGACACCTTCACCAAGGACAGCGGCATCAAGGTCAACGTCCAGTACGTCAAGGGCGGCATCCTCAAGCGCATGCAGGCGGAGGGCAAGGACAGCGCCGTCGACGCGGTGCTGACGGCCGACATCGCAACGCTGCGCCAGCACGTCGAGGCGGACACCTTCCAGGCGGTCCAGTCGGACGTGCTGGCCGCCAACATCCCGGCGCAGTACCGCCACCCGGACGGCAAATGGTTCGGGCTGACGGTGCGGGCCCGGGTCATCGTCCACTCGACGGACCGCGTGAAGGCGGGCGAGATCACCCGTTACGAGGACCTCGCCGACCCGAAGTGGAAAGGGCGCATCTGCACGCGCTCGTCGGGCCATGTCTACATGAAGTCGCTGCTCGCCTCGATCATCGCCGCGAAGGGCGAGGAAGCGGCGCAGGGTTGGGCCAGCGGCGTCAAGGAAAACCTCGCGCGCAAGCCGCAGGGCAACGACCGCGCCCAGGTCAAGGCGATCTGGCAGGGCGAATGCGACATCTCGCTGATCAACACCTACTACATCGGCGCGATGAAGCATAACGAGGCGGAGCCCGAGCAGAAGGAGTGGGCCAAGTCTATCAACGTCGTCTTCCCGAACCAGGACGATCGCGGCACGCATGTCAACATCTCGGGCGCCGGCGTCGCCAAATATGCCAAGAACCGCGACAACGCCGTCCGCCTGATCGAGTATCTCAGCTCCGAGAAGGCGCAGGCCTATTACGCCGGCAGCAACTATGAATACCCGGTCAAGCCGGGCGTCGCGTGGGATCCGGAGGTCGCCTCGTGGGGCAAGTTCAAGGCCGACGACACCGATCTGTGGCGGATCGCCGAGCTCGTGCCGACGGCGATCATGATCTACGACCGCGCCGGCTACCGGTGAGTCGGTACGGCGGCCCGGACATGGCAGCCAGCGACCTCATGCGCCGAGACGACCCTTCGTGTCGCCTCGGCATGA
>JBFIFO010000180.1:0-7255 GCA_041602815.1 Alphaproteobacteria bacterium
CCACAGCGTACGATACCGTTGGGTGGCCGGGTGGGGGAGCGGGCCGGTGCCGATTCCACGTAAGTGGATGATGCGCTAGTCGTCGTCGCCCGTCAGTGCGGCCAGCGAGCCGCCGGCATGGATGCGGCCGATGGCCTCGGCGAACAGCGGCGCGGCGGAGAGGACCGTCAGACACGCCGCGGCGAGGTCGGCGTGCAGGCGGAAGGCGGGGACGGTGTCGGTGACGGTGATGCCGTCGAACACCCTGTCGGCCACCGTCTCGGCAGCCTCGCCCGTGAACAGGCCGTGTGTCGCGACCGCGTGGACGGCGGTCGCGCCGTGCTCCCGGCAGGCGCGGGCGGCGCGCGCCATGGTCGTCCCGGTGCTTATCAGATCGTCGATGATCAGGGCCGTGCGGCCCGCAACGTCGCCGACGAACGCCGCGCCGCTGACGACGCCGCGGCTGCGGTACTTCTCCATGAAGGCGCCGGCGATCTCCTTGCCGGTCGCGCGTGCGAGCAGCGTGCGCAGGCGGTCCGCGCGCTTGACGCCGCCGGCATCCGGCGAGACCACGCAGACCTCGCCGTCGAGCATCGCCCGGAAATGCTCGACGAACAGCCCCGCCGCCTCGAGATGGTCGGTGCGGCAGCGGAACGCGTTCTGGAAGGCGGCGAGGTTGTGCACGTCCATCGTCACCACCCGGTCCGCGCCGGCCGACTCGAAGAGCTGGGCGACGTAGCGCGTCGCCACCGGATCGCGGGTCTTGGTCCTGCGGTCCTTGCGGGCGTAGCCGAGATAGGGGACGACCGCGGTGACGCGGTCCGCCGAGGCGTCCTTCAGCGCGCCGATGAAGAACAGGAGGCGCACCAGCTTGTCGTTGACGCTCTCATCCGCGTCGCCGTGCAGCGACTGCACCACGAAGGCATCGCGGCCGCGCACGCTCTCCCTCGGCCGCGCCTTGTGCTCGCCGTCCTCGAACTCCCGCTCCTCATGCGCGGCCAGCGCGAGGCCGAGCGCGTCGGCCATCCGCTCGCCGAACTCCCGGGTCGCATTGAGCGCGAAGAGCGCAAGGTCCTGTCGGCCCATGGATCGTCCCCCGTCCGCCTGACTAAGGGCGGAATTCGCCCGTCCCGTCCATGACCCAGGTCAAGGTCCCGCAAAGATCGCCCCGCGCTCCGTCCGCGTGGAACGAGCCCATGCGTTAGGGTTTTCCGCGGGTTTGCGGCACCTCAGTCCGGGCGCGGCCGGATCGGCAAACGGCCGCGGATCAGAATTGCGCTAGACGCCGGATACCGCCGCTGAGCCGGCCAAAAAGCGTGCCGACCGCCGGTCGCGGCCCCCGAAACCCGTCGCGTCACCGGGGCACGCCGTCGGCTGCCGGCCGGCGCCTCCGCACAGCCGCGAACAGCCCCACCGCGACCGCGGCGCCGATGATGTGGGCCGCCGGCACGACGTTGAGCGGGGCGGCATCGGAGGTTGCGAAGACCGCCGCCCCGGCCAGGATCTCGTAGCCGACCTTGGCCGCGAACAAGAGCAGGACCGTCAGCCACACCGTGCGGACCGGTCCGCCCCTTGGCATTTCATGCAGCGACAGACAGACCACCGTGGCGCTGGCCACGCCCGAGAGGCCGCCGTAGCGCGCCATATCCGGCATGAAGGCGAGGAAATACAGGCCGCGTGCCAGGGCCGTCAGCCCGATCAGCCAGCTGAGCCGCCGGCGGTGCGAGCGCTCCAGCCAGGCCCCGGCAACCGAGAACAGGACAAGGTTCCAGGCGGCGTGCGACCATGAGAGATGGACCGCATGCCCGGTCACCAGCCGCCAGGCCTCGCCCGCCAGCACGCGCGACCTGTCGTAGACCAGCAACTCCGCTGCCCCCGGCAGCAGCAAGAGCGCGAGGCTGGCCGCCGCCACCAGCGCGGTGACGACAGGCAGGCCGGGCTTAAGCGCGCCGCCGGCGTCGACCATGCCAGGCGGCGCGCATCGCCAGCGCCAGGAACAGGGCCGCGAAGCCGGCGCCCAGATCACCGCTGCCGGTATAGCCGGGGCCACGCGTGACCTGGAAGTCCTCCGGGCGTTCCTTCACCTTGGTCTTGAATCGGTCCAGCTCGGCCGTCAGGTTGACGACCAGATCGTCGGCGGCGAGCGCGAAGCCCTTGCGCGAGTCCCGGCGCAACTCCTCGCTCTGGTTGACGAAGGTGGCGGACCCCTTGACCTGGCTCAGACCCGGCGCGCGGAACAGCATCTTGCGGCTGGCAATGTCGTAGACCGCCGCGTCGACCATGGTGCTGGTATCGTTCTTCTCGCCGGGGACGATATAGGCCCCGATGATCGTCCAGTAGGTAAGCGAGAGCAGGCCCTCGTCCGTGTACTGCACCTGGTCGTACGACAGCAGGGCCATCACATCGACACCGTACATGGTCCTGATCTGATCGAGGTTGTCGAAGCTGCCGCCGGGCCGCAGATAGGCCGAGGGGATGAACTCGATATTGCCGATGAATTCGTGCCGCCGGAAATCGGCGGCGACACGTTCCATCAGGGCAATCTGCTGATCCGCGTCGAGGTCGTATTTCGCATAGCGGTTGCTTGCCGGCGGCACGAAGGCGATACCGACGTTCATCGGCAGCTTCAGATGCGGGATCGCGGGTGTTTCGATGACGTTCGCCTTTTCGGGGTACAGGAAATCCACGACGCTGCTCGCCCTGTGCGTCTTCCGTCCCTCGACCAGCCCGGCGCAACTGCTTGCCGCGACGAGCAGCACGACCAGTGGCACGATCCGCCAAATCCAGTTCTTCCTGCGCATGTTCGATCACCTCATCCAGACAATCCCGACAGGCCAGACCAGACGGCGACCGGCGCGTTCCTTTGGAACAAGGTGCCGTCGGCTCGAGATATATATGTCGAATCGGCGAATGAAATGCCCAGACGAACGGATTTCCAGCGCGTGTGAGCGGCGGCGCCCGCCCCGCCTACCTCACGCCAGCCCGCCCCGCGTCAGCGGCAACTCCTGCGGCATCTCGCCGGTGGCCGCGAAGATGGCGTTGGCGACGGCCGGGCCGATCGGCGGCACGCCGGGCTCGCCGGCGCCGGTCGGCGGATCGCCCGACGGCACGATGTGGACCTCGATATCCGGCATGTCGTCGATGCGCAGCGGCTCATAAGAGTCGAAATTGTCCTGGTCCACCGCGCCGTCGGTCAGCGTGATCTGGTTGCGCAGAATCGCGCCGAGGCCGTAGCCGATGCCGCCCTCCATCTGGGCGCGGATGTTGTCCGGGTTGACCGGCACGCCGCAATCGACGGCGCACCAGACCTTCTCGACCCGGAAGGTGCCGTTCGCGCGGCGCGAAACCTCGGCAATCTCCGCGACATACGTGTTGAACGACTTCTGCACCGCGATGCCGCGCCAGCGGCCCTCGGCCGGGGGCGCGCCCCAGCTCGCCTTCTCCGCCACCAGTTTGAGCACCCCCGTCTTGCGGGCATCGCCGGCCAGCAGCTCGAGCCGGAACTCGAGCGGGTCACGCCCGGCGGCCCTGGCCGCCCGGTCGATCATCGTCTCCATGGCATAGGCGGTGTGGGTGTGGCCGACCGAGCGCCACCACAGCACCGGCACCTTGACGCTGGTGTTGTGCACCTCGCCGCGGAAGTTGGGGATGGCGTAGGTCGCGTCCTTGAGCCCTTCGACCGAGCTGTCGTCGACGCCGTCATGCACCGCGAAGGCCTCGAAGGCGGTGCCCATCATCAGCGACTGGCCGACCACGCGGTGGTGCCAGCCGGTGAGCTTGCCGTCCGCATCGACGCCGGCCCGCACCCGGTGCACGTACATCGGCCGGTAGTAGCCGCCGCGGATGTCGTCCTCGCGGGTATAGACCAGCTTGATCGGCTGCGGCCGGCCCCAGGCCCTGGCGATCGCGGCGGCCTCGCCGGCATAGTGCGAGTCGTAGATCGCCCGCCGGCCGAACGAGCCGCCGGCCCACAACGTGTGGATGGCGACGTCCTTCGGCTCGATGCCGAGCACGGCGGCGGCGACGTTCTGGTCCACCGTCTGCAGCTGCGATCCGGTCCACAGCGTCGCCCTGTCGTCCTCGAACAGGATGGTGATGTCGATGGGCTCCATCGGGGCGTGGGCGAGGTACGGGAAGACGTAGGTGCCCTCGACCACCTGCGCGGCGCCGGACAGTGCCGCCCCGGCGTCGCCGTCGTTGCGGAACGGGATCCCTGCGCGCTGCGCCAGCAGCCTGTACTCCGCCTCCAGGTCCGACGTCGAGCGCGTCTCCGCCTGCGAGAAGTCCCAGTCGATCTTCAGCCGGTCGCGCCCCTTGATCGCCGGCCAGGTGGATTTCGCCAGCACGACGACGCCCTGCGGGATCTGGAGGACGTCGACGACGCCGCGCACCTTGCGCGTCTCCGTCGCGTCGACCGACCTGACGGTGCCGCCCCATTTCGGCGGCCGCGCCAGCACCGCGACCAGCATGTCCTCGAGCTGGAGGTCCATGCCGAAGGTGTCCGGCGCGCCGATCGTCTTGTTGTAGGTGTCGACGCGCGGGAAGCTCTTGCCGATATAGACCCACCGGTCCGGCGTCTTCAGCGTGACCGCCTCGGGCACCGAGGTCCACGCGGCGAGCTCCGCCAGCTCGCCGAACGTCGCGCTTTTGCCGGTGCCGTGCCGGACCCGTCCCAGCGATACCGTGATCTCGGATTCCGGCACGCCCCAGCGCTTCGAGGCCGCCTGGATCAGCATGACCCGCGCCGTCGCGCCGGCGCGGCGGTACTGCTCGAACGAATTGGCGATCGCGGTGGAACCGCCCGTGCCCTGGATGCCGAACAGCAGGTTCTTGTAGAGTTCGAGGTTGGCGGGGGCGAACTCGACCTTGGTCTGCACCCAGGTCGCGTCCAGCTCCTCCGCGACCAGGGTGGCAAGGCCGGTCGCCGAGCCCTGGCCCTTGTCGAGATGCTTGGAGAACACGGTCACGGTGCTGTCCGTGTCGATGCGGATGAACGGGGTGAAGTTCGGCCCATCCCCGGCGGCGGCGCGGGCGGAGCCGCCGCCCAGCCGCACGCCGATGATAAGGCCGGCGCCGGCCAGCGCGGTGAATTTGAGGAAGTCGCGGCGGGTTGCCCGCGGCGCTTCGGTGGGCTGCAGCTTCATCGGATACATCGCTCAACCCTCCAGGATCTCGGCCGCGCGGTGGATGCCGGCGCGGATGCGGTGATAGGTGGCGCAGCGGCAGACGATGCCGTACATCGCCGCGTCGATGTCCGCGTCGGTCGGCTTCGGCGTGTCCGCCAGCAGCGCCGCGGCACTCATGATCTGGCCCGACTGGCAGTAGCCGCATTGCGGCACGTCGAGCTCTCGCCAGGCGGCGCGCACCGCCTCGGACTCGCGGCTGAACAGCCCCTCGATGGTGGTGATGCGGGTGCCCTCGACATCCCCTGCGAAGGTCTGGCAGGCGCGCACCGGCGCGCCGTCGACATAGACGGTGCAGGCGCCGCAGCTGGCGATGCCGCAGCCGAACTTCGTGCCGGTCAGCTTGAGCTCGTCTCGGATGACCCAGAGCAGCGGGGTGTCACCGTCGACGTCGACGGCCCGCTCCGAACCGTTCAGGACAAAGCGTATCATGGAGGCTCCTGTCGTGCGGACCGGGCCCGCAGCGGGGCCCGGATCATGGTACATCGCAGAGAACTTCGTTCCGGCGCGGCGGTCGTCAACCCCCGCGTGTCACGATGCGATCGCCGTCTTGCGCCGAGGACCCGGTTCTGGGTTTGCGGCGCAGGCAGGACCCCGGTCCTGCCGCGGACCCGACGGGCTCCTGCCCGGAGGCGGTACCGCGGCCGGCTCAGCTGGAGATGCCGACGGCACGGTGGTGGTAGCCCGGCTCCGAGACCTGGCGATTCAGGAACTCGGCGACGTCGGCGCGCGAGATCTTCAGGGCCAGGCTTCGGTCGTCGGGTGCAACGTCCTCCTTGAAGGCGCCCGTCGGGGGCCCGTCGACGAACGCGCTCGGCCGCACGATCGTCCAGTCCAGCCCGCTCGCCCGCACGAAACTCTCCTGCAGCTCGTGGTCCCGCAGTACAGGGCGCAGGAGCAGGCCGAACATGATCCACTTCCAGAAGAAGTCGAGGTTGCCCCGGCTTTCGTGGGCGCCGAGCGTCGACTGGCAGATCAGGCGGCGCACGCCGTTGGCCTGCATGCCGCGAATGACGTTCAGGGTCCCCTGCGAGCGGATGTCGCTCTTGCGCGAGTTGCCCGCGCCGAGCGTGATCAGCACGGCGTCGTGGCCGCGAACGGCATCGGACACGGCCGCCGCGTCATGCGCGTCGCCGGCGTACAGGGTGAGGTTGGGACACTTCGCGCCGAGCGTCTCCGGCTTGCGGGCGAAGGCAGTGACCTCGTGCCCGTCCGCGAGGATGCGCTCGACCGCGAGCCTGCCGACGGTCCCGGTCGCCCCGAATACGATGATCTTCATGTCTTGCCTCCTGTGCGGGGTTGGACTCGAACTTGACACCGTGTCAAGTTGACACCGCGTCAAATAGATGAGACTTTACACCATGTCAAGAGAAAACGTCGAAACCCGGACGCGAATCCTGGACGCCGCCTGGAAGCTGCTCGAAGCCGGGCAGGGCAGCGGCGTCAGGATGGGCGACATCGCCAAGGCGGCGGGGATCAGCCGTCAGGCGGTCTACCTTCATTTCCCGACGCGGGCGGAGTTGCTGATCGCCACCACCCGCCACCTGGACGAGGTCAAGGATGTCCAGGCACGGCTGGCGGCCAGCCGCAGCGCGGCGACGGGCGCCGAGCGGCTGGAGGCCTTCATCGAGGCTTGGGGAAACTACATCCCCGAGATCCACGGCGTTGCGAGGGCGCTGCGCGCCATGCAGGACACCGACGAGGCCGCGCGCCTCGCCTGGGCCGACCGGATGGCGGCCGTGCGCGACGGCTGCCATGCCGCGGTCAAGGCATTGAAGACGGATGGCGTGCTGTCGCCCCGCCACTCGGTCAGGGAGGCGACGGATATCCTCTGGTCGCTGCTGTCGGTGCCGGTCTGGGAACAGCTCACCCGCGACTGCGGCTGGCCGCAGCGGCGCTACGTCAGCAGGATGAAAGACCTCGCAAGAAAGGCGCTGGTCGTTCGACAGGCAACGCGCTGAGCCTGGACGCCGGACGGGGCGGCCACGCGCCGCCGGCGGCCCAAAATGCGTCGCTCACAACGCCACGGCGTTGCTCTTGTAAACGGTGCGCATGGCGAAGATGGAGCGGATGCGGGCGACGTGCGGCAGGCG
>JBFIFO010000181.1:0-7109 GCA_041602815.1 Alphaproteobacteria bacterium
ACACGACATTGGTGCTGGCGGCCGCGGTCCCGGTGGACGGCGAGGCGGTCGTCGAGCGAGCCGCGCGGCAGACGCGAACCTTGATCTTGGCCGGGCACAGGCTGAGGTGCTCGCCCTTGTCGCACTTGCGGGCCGGGTCGGGCTTGCAAAAGACGTCAATACGACCGGCGAAGCGTCCCTTGCCGTTGCCGCGGCTTGCCCTGCGTTTCGGCGCCGGCCCGGCATCCGCGGCGCCATCCGACTCGGCGTCACCGGCCTCGGGCTGCGCGTCCGCGCCGTTGGGCTGTGCGGGAGTCGGCTCGACCGCCGGCGCCGCACTGTCGGCGGCCTGGGCGCGCACCTCGGCCGGGGCTTCGGCTCCGTCCGACCCGTCGGCACCGTCACGCGGCCGGTCGCGTCCGCCGGAGCCGTTCTGCTGGCCCCTGCCGCGCCCCTGCGCATCGCTGTCATTGTCCATGTTGATGATGCGGAAGTAATGCTCCGCATGCTGGAGGTAGTTCTCCGCGGCGATCCTGTCTCCGGCCGACCCCGCATCGCGGGCGAGAGCGAGATATTTCTCGTGCACCTGATAGGCGTTGCCACGGATTCTGACACTCGGCCCGTTGCTGTCGAATGTCTGATGACGTGGAGGAACGTTGCGACGACCTGAGCCGCGCCCGCGCGAACGCTTCGAGTTCTGACCTTGCCTCATTGTACCTATCGCTGTGGATTGCTCTGAACCAACCGGGTGCGGCACTGCCGCTCCCTCTCAGCCCCTGTCCCGACATGTCCAGAACCCGCAACGATACATGCAGGCTGTCGTAATGATGTCCGGGGACCGTTTTGGCGCTTGCCTCTCAGCATGGCGCGCGCCACGGGGCGGACATTAGACGGTCGGAACGGCCTTTCCAACCCCTTTTTTTGCAGAAATTCGTCAATTTATCGTTTACGGACGGCCACGCATCTGTCGAGTCCCGCGAGATCCCGGTAAACCCCGGCAACCGCCAGTTCCGCGTCTGCGACGATTTGCCCGACCGCCGCGCCCTGACCGGCGCCGAATTCCAGCACCGCCGCGGCCCCGGGCGCCAGAATCCGGGCGATATCCGGAATCACGGCCCGGTACGAGTCGAGGCCGTCCGGCCCGCCGTCGAGGGCGATGCGCGGCTCGTATTCGGCGACCTCCGGCTCGAGACGCGAAATCTGCTCGGTCGGAATGTAGGGCGGGTTGCACAGGATCAGATCGAACGGGCCCTGGAGCGAGCAGCCCCAGTCTCCCTCCTCGAACCGCGCTCGCGACGCCAGCCCGAGACACCCCGCATTGCGCCGCGCCACCGCAAGCGCCTCCGGCGAGGCATCGATGCCCACCCCTGCAGCGCGCGGCAATTCGCGAAGCATCGCCAGCAGCAGGCAGCCGGTGCCAGTGCCGAGATCGAGCACGGACAGCGGGGCCGCGCGGTCTTCGACCATGTCCAGCGCCGCCTCGATCAGGGTCTCGCTGTCCGGCCGCGGGTCAAGCGTCGCCGGGCCGGTCTCCAGCTCCAGGCTCCAGAACTCGCGCCGGCCCGTCAGGTGCGACAGCGGCTCGCGCCGTTCCCGGCGCGCGATCAGCGCCTCGAACGCGGCCGGTTCCGTCACCTCGCGCTCCGGATAGCCGGCTACCTTGGCAGCCGACATGTCCAGGGCGTGGGCAAGGATCAGGCGCGCCTCGCGCCGCGCTTCCGGCACGCCGGCCGCCGCCAGCCGGCGCGCGCCTTCCGCAATGCACTCACCGATCGTCGCAGGCCGTATCATTGAATCTCGGCGAGCCGCGCCGCCTCGTCGTCGGCGATCAGCGCGTCGATGATCTCGTCGAGGCCCTCGCCCGCCATCATGGCCGGAATGTTGTGGCTGCTCAGGCCGATACGGTGGTCGGTGATCCGGTCCTGCGGGAAGTTGTAGGTGCGGATCTTCTCCGACCGGTCGCCGGAGCCGACCTGGCTCTTGCGGTCGGCCGCGCGCGCCGCGTCCTGCCGTGCCCGCTCGGCGTCGAACAGGCGGGCGCGCAGCACCTTCATCGCCTGCGCCCGGTTCTTGTGCTGCGACTTGTTGTCCTGGCACTGCACGACGATGCCGGACGGAATGTGGGTGATGCGGACCGCGCTGTCGGTCTTGTTGACATGCTGTCCGCCGGCACCCTGCGACCGGTAGGTGTCGATTCGCAAATCCTTGTCGTCGATGTCGACGTCGACCTCCTCGGCCTCGGGCAGTACCGCGACCGTGGCCGCCGAGGTGTGGATGCGGCCGCCGCTCTCGGTCACCGGCACCCGTTGCACCCGGTGCGTGCCCGATTCGAACTTCAGGCGCTGGAACACGTTGCGCCCGGATATCGCGGCGCTGGCCTCGCGGTAGCCGCCGATGCCCGTCTCGCTGATGGTGATCGGCTCGAACTTCCAGCCCTGCAGTTCGGCGAAGCGCTGGTACATCCGGAACAGCTCGGCGGCGAACAGGGCGGCCTCGTCGCCGCCGGTGCCGGCGCGCACCTCGAGGATGGCGTTGCGCGCGTCGGCCTCGTCGCGCGGCAGCAGCATCAGCTGCATCTCCCGCTCCAGCCCGGGCAGACGGTCGTGCAGCGCGGCGCGCTCGCTCTCCGCCATGGCGCGCATTTCCGCGTCATCCTCGGAGTCGATCAGCTGTTCGAGATCGGCCAGCTCCGCCTGCGCGCCTTTCAGCTCGCGGATCTTGGCCACGATCGGGGTGAGGTCGGAATATTCCTTCGACAGGCGCGCGAATTCGCCGGCGTTGCCGGCGCCTTCCGCCATCAGCTGCGCCAGTTCGTCGTGCCGGGCAAGAACCCTGTCGAGCTTTTCACCCAGATTCATCGGTCCGTCTTTCTCGTCCGTCCTTTTCGCCTTCCGCCTCGGAGCCGGTCGCCGCATCGCCGTCGCCGGACAGCCCGAACAGGCGGTCGACCACCCGCGCGGCCTCGTCGACGTCTTCGCCAGCATTCGCGGCCACGTCGCGCAGCGCAATGCTGGGCGCATGCAGCAGACGGTTGACCAAGCGCCGGGTCGCTTCTCCGGCATCCGCCCTGGGGTCTGCGGCGAGGACCTCCTGGCGGATTGCCTCGAAACGCTCGCGCAGCGCCACCAGTGTCGGCACGGCATCGCGCTCCGCCCGCGAGCGGCGCCACGCGGCGACCGCGGCATCGACGATCCGCCACGCGTCCGCGGCCGCCGCCTCCCGCTCCGCGCGGTTCTCGCGGGCCACCGATTCGAGGTCGTCCAGCGTGTACACGAAGACGTCGTCGAGATCGTTCGCGGTGGGTTCGACATCGCCTGGCACGCCGCCGTCGATGACCAGGACCGGGCGGTAGCGCCGCCGCCTGAGCGCCCGCTCCATCGCCTCCGTCGTCACCAGGTAGCGACCGGCACCCGATGCGGTCACGATGATGTCGGCCTCCGCCAGGGCATCGTCAAGAGCATGGAACGGCGTGAAATTGCAGCCCATGCGCCGGGCCTCGGCCTCGGTGCGCCGCGACGGCCCCGTCAGCATCATCCGGGCGACGCCGGCGAGCCGCAGCTGTCCGCCGATCAGGTCGCCGATATCGCCGAGGCCGAGGATCAGCCCGTTCACCTCCGACAGGTCGCCGTGCACGTCGCGGGCGAGCTGCACCGCCCCGGAGGCCAGCGTGACCGAGCGTTCGGCGATCGGCGTTTCGGTGCGGACCTGCTTGGCCACCATATAGGCGGCCTGCAGCAGGGTTTCCAGCTCCGGGCCGATCATGCCGTGGCGGGCGGCGAGGCGGTGACCGGCCTTGACCTGGCCCAGCACCTGCGGCTCACCGATCACCTGGCTTTCCAGCGACGCGGCGACGCCGAAGATCCGGCGCACCGCGCTTTCCCCGGTCAGCGTGTCGATTTCCCGCGCGATCGCGGCGACCTCCTCCCCCGCCCGGTCGGCCAGGATGGCGGACACCGCATCGATCGCCCGTCGCGGCTCCTCGGATACGCCTTGGACCTCGACCCGGTCGCAGGTCGACAGCACGATCGCCTGGCGGACGCCCGCCGCCGCGAGCCGCCGGAACAAATCCGGCACCGCGGCATCGTCGATGAACAGGCGGTCGCGCAGCGCGATGCCGCTCGACCGGTGGGTCGCGCCGACGACGAAGGGTTCGGCCGGTCCGTGCGCCGGCATGACGCGCTACCGGTAGCGGGCGAGCCGGTCGGCCAGCGAGGCCAGGGGCATCTCTTCCTGCTCGCCCGAATCGAGGTTGCGTACGGTGGCAACGCCGCGCGCCAGTTCGTCCTCGCCAATGATCACTGCGGCGGCGGCGTTGAGCTTGTTGGCCCGTTTCATGCGCTTGGACAGAGTCCCGGAGAAGCCGAGATCGGCGGCAAATCCCACGTGCCGCAGGCACTGCGTCAGCTCGAGCGCCTTATCCTCGGCCCCGGCGCCGACCGGAACCACGGCGACCGGCCGCGCGGCGGGCGGAACAGCGGTCAGCATCATCGACAGCCGCTCGACGCCGGCCGCCCAGCCGATGCCCGGCGTCGGCGGCCCGCCGAGGGTTTCGATGAGGCCGTCGTAGCGGCCGCCGGCCAGCACGGCACCCTGCGCGCCGAGCTCCCTTGTGGTGAACTCGAATGCGGTGTGCGTGTAATAGTCGAGGCCGCGGACCAGCCGCGGGTTGACCTCATAGGCGATGCCGAGCGCGTCGAGCCCCGCCCTGACCCGGTCGAAGTATTCGCGACTGAACGCGTTCAGATAGTCGCCGAACAGCGGCGCCCCGGCCACGACCTGCCGGTCGCCCTCGTCCTTGGAGTCGAGAATCCGCAACGGGTTGCGGTCGAGCCGCTCCAGGCTGTCCCGGGACAGCCGGTCCTTGTGCGCGCCGAAATAGTCGACCAGCACCGCGCGATAGGCGTGGCGGCTTTCCGGGTCGCCCAGCGTGTTGAGCTCGAGCACGGTGCGGTCGAGCACGCCCAGCTCTTCCAGGATATGCGCGCCGACCGCGATGATCTCGACGTCGCCGAGCGGCTGCGCGACGCCGAGGAGCTCGACGTCGATCTGGTGGAACTGGCGCTGGCGGCCCTTCTGCGGCCGCTCGTAGCGGAACATCGGGCCGCTGTAGAAGACCTTGAGCGGCAGCTGGTTGGACAGGCCGCCGGAGATGAAGGCGCGCGCGATGCCGGCGGTCGCCTCCGGCCGCAGCGTCAGCTCCTCGCCCGCCTTCATCGAGAAGGTGTACATCTCCTTGGTGACGACGTCCGAGGTATCGCCGAGGCTGCGCCGGAACACCTCGGTGAACTCAAAGACCGGGGTCGTCATCTCGTCGTAGCCGTAGCGTGCCGCGATCGCACGCGCCGTGTCCACGACATGGCGATGCGGGCGCATCGCTTCGGGCAGGATGTCGCGCGTGCCGCGAACCGGTTTCACCAAGGTCATGAGCGGTCCGTCCCGGCCTTATTCCGCGGCCTGCGGCGATTTGTCGGCCTCGATCTCGGCCGCCTTCTCTTCCACCATCCTCACCAGATGCTCGACGACGTCCTCGTCCTTGAGGCGATGATGAGGGATGCCGGCAACGTAGACCTGGTGGGTGCCGCTGCCGCCTCCGGTGAAGCCGATGTCGGTCTCGCGCGCCTCGCCCGGCCCGTTGACCACGCAGCCGATCACCGACAGCGTCATGGGCGTCGTGATGTGCGCAAGGCGCTCCTCCAGCTTCGCGACGGTAGCGATGACGTCGAACTGCTGGCGCGCGCAGGACGGGCACGAGATGACGTTTACGCCGCGGTGACGCAGGCCCAGCGCCTTGAGGATCTCGAAGCCGGCCTTGACCTCCTCGACCGGATCGGCCGACAGCGACACGCGGATGGTGTCGCCGATGCCGGCCCACAGCAGGGCGCCGATCCCGATCGCGGATTTCACCGTGCCGCCGCGCAGCCCGCCGGCTTCGGTGACGCCCAGGTGAAGCGGGTAGTCGCACGCATCGGCCAGCCCCTGGTAGGCGGCGACGGCAAGGAACACGTCGGACGCCTTGACGCTGATCTTGAACGCGCGGAAGTCGTTGTCCTCGAGAATGCGCGCGTGGTTCAGGGCGCTTTCGACCATCGCCTCCGGGCACGGCTCGCCATAGCGCTCGAGCAGGTCGCGCTCGAGCGAGCCGGCGTTGACCCCGATGCGCATCGAACAGCCATGGTCGCGGGCCGCCTTGACGACCTCGCGCACCCGCTGGGCGCTGCCGATGTTGCCCGGGTTGATGCGCAGGCAGGCGGCGCCCGCCTCGGCCGCCTCGATGGCGCGCCGGTAGTGGAAATGGATGTCGGCCACGATCGGGACCGCCGTTTCCGCGACGATCCGCTTCAGCGCCGCGGTCGAGTCGGCGTCCGGGCACGAGACCCGCACGATGTCGGCGCCGGCCTCCTCGAGCGCGCGGACCTGCCGGATCGTCGCCGCCGCGTCCGCGGTCGGCGTGTTGGTCATCGACTGCACCGAGATCGGCGCATCGCCGCCGACGGGCACGTCGCCGACCATGATCCGGCGCGATTTGCGCCGCACGATTTCGCGATAGGGACGGACGCTCATCTTCGACTGTTCCGCTGGGTCTTCCCACCACAACCATTGTGGCCCGCTTCCGGGCCGCGCGCAATGTGCGCCCGACCGGCGAAAATATCAAGTTCGGCCGGGCGCGGCGCCGGGCCGGTTCCACACAGGTGTAAGACGAACTATGGCCAGGCCCGGCCGGCCTTCAGCAGATCGGGATCCAGCTTGACGTCGCGCCGCACCTGGCCGGGCGGGCCCAGCGCCGGCACCGCCTCGCCGTCGACCACGATGCGCAGGCCGCCGGCGTTGCCGGTGACGAACCTCGCGCCGGCGCGGTTCGGCGCACGGTAGCTGTCGCCCCTGCGCAGCACCCGGCTGAACAACCGCGCGTCGTCGCTGTCCGTGACCTCGACCCAGGCGTCCTCCTCGGCGACGATGATGATCCGCGCATCGACGTTGCCGAGTCCAAAGACCCTGGGTTCGCGCGGCTGCTCATCGAATTCCGGAAGCGGCGGGACCGCTGCCGCGAGGTCTGCGGGCGCGGCCGCCCCCGGAATCCCGGCGGGTTGCGGCTGTGCCGTTGTCGGTTCAGCCGGCACGGTCGGCGGCGC
>JBFIFO010000182.1:0-7058 GCA_041602815.1 Alphaproteobacteria bacterium
AGGTACCAGCCGTTGTCGAGGTTGTAGTTGGCGAAGGGCTCGAGCAGCATCTGGTTGACGTTGTCGCGGTCGGAGGCGCCGGCGAACGACCAGAGCTGGCGGATGAGCGCGCCGTAGGTGCCCCATTCCGGCTGGACCAGCGCCACCGCGGTCGGGCCGGCGCTCCATTTCTCCGAGCCGAGCACCGCGTCGGTCGCCGTCGGCGCGGTGATCGAGCCGCCGGCGCCCCAGATGAATCCTGCGGTGCTCTCGATCGGGTTGAGGAACAGCGAGTAGTTGATGTCGCCGAGGCCGGTCTCGCGGCCGCCCCCCGTCGGATTGGGCACGCCGGGCGTGGTCACGCCGCCGGGCGCGTCGGCGATCGGCACGATCAGCCGGTTGACCAGGTTCCAGTCGCCGACCGTCACCGGGTAGACCGGCTGGATGGCGAGGAAGTTGGCGTCGCCGTTCGGGGCGCCGTTGTCGAAGGTGAACTTGAACGGCAGGCTGACCAGCGAGCTGATCGGGTTCTGCACCGCCGAGCGCACGTCGCCGCCGCCGCTCTCCTCCTGCGCCGCTCCGCCTGTGGCGGCGATGAGCAATGCCGAGCCGGCGGTGGCGGAAAATGCGACGCCCCGGCAGAGACGTTTTAAGCTGTTCATTGTATTGCCTCCTGGTCCGGTATTTTTTGAATTGGTACTGCCTTATGCCCGGTCGCGACGCGCTGTCGGCGAACCCGCCCGACCGGGCCCATCCGCGCTGCCCGTGTCGGGCACGGCACCTGGAACGCTTGCCCCCTTGCCAAGCAGCTCGCCGGCGCCGATGCCCCACTCGCTCAACACCCGCGTCAGGTCGCCGAAGCTGGCATCCATGAGTTCGACATGGCCCCGCTCGACGATCCTGATCGAGCCGGCCAGCGGCGTCGGCGCCCAGGGCAGCATTACCGTCATCTGACCGTCGCCGTGATCCTCGATGACGTATGCGATGTCGCGCTGGCCCTCACCGGCCGCCAGCAGCGCCGGCCGGAACGCGTCGCTCTCCTCGGTGGCGGCGAAGCGGGCGATCAGGCTCTTCAGCGCGCCGTACATCGGCAGGCGCCGAAGGGTGTTGCGCTCGAGCCACTGGCCGAGGCTGCGGCCGTGCTCCGCGCGCATCGCCAGGCCGAGGACGAACGAGGCGCCGAGCAGCAGGAGTGCGGCGATGATCACAGGGTATTTCTCCTGCGCGAAGGTCTCGGGCGGAAACAGATCCGCGATCGGCGTTGCGATCGCCACCACAAGCTCCACCGCTTCGCTTAACGCCAGATAGAGGAGGAGCAGCGGCAACAGGACGAACAGGCCGCCCAACGCCGTTGTCTTGAGGAACTCGAGCAGCCCCTTCATCGGTGTCTGCCCCACAAATTGTTCAGGCGAGCCGAATGGCGCGCCCGAGGAAACGCGGGCGCGCCAGAGGCTTCATTAGTTGTTGCCGGCCGCACTCTTCAGAGTTGCAAGCGCGTCGTCGACGTTGAACTTCGCCGGCTTCTGCCGCGGCGGGAATTGCTTGAAGGTGGCGAGGTACTCGCCAACGAACGTCTGCGCCGGCACCAGCGCGAAGACGCGGCGGATCCACCACGTCTCGTAATTGTTCGAGTCGGTGTCCGCCCGCTCGAACGGGTCGGTGCGCAGATTGAAGATCTTGGGGACGCGAAGTGGCACGAACGGTTCCGCCCAGACCTGGAACCGGCTTGCGCGCTGCTCCATGAACACGAGCTTCCAGTCGTCATAGCGCAGGGCGACCAGCTGCCCGCCGTCGTTCCAGTAGAAGAACTCGCGACGCGGCCCCTCATTGCTCTCGCCGGTCAGGTGCGGCAGGGCGTTGTAGCCGTCGAGATAGACCTTGTACTCGATGTTGCCGACCTTGTGCCCGGCCTTGAGCTTCTCCTTGATGTCCGGCTCGCCGGCCGCGGCCATCAGCGTCGGCACCCAGTCGAGCGCCGATATCGTCTCGTTGGAGATCGACCCGGCAGGGATCTTGCCCGGCCAGCGCACCAGCATCGGCACGCGGTAGCCGCCCTCCCAGTTCGTGTTCTTCTCGCCGCGGAACGGCGAGAGGCCGCCATCCGGCCATTCGTTGTAGTGGGGGCCGTTGTCCGCGGTGTAGAGCACGATCGTGTCGTCCGCGATCCCCAGCTCTTCGAGCAGGTCCAGCAGCTGGCCGACATGACCGTCATGCTCGACCATGCCGTCGGCGAAGATGCCGAGGCCGGTTACGCCCTGGCTCTCTTCTTTAAGATGCGTGTAGAAATGCATGCGCGAGGTCGCCACCCAGGCGAACCACGGCGTGCCCTCCGCGGTGTGGCGCTTGATGAAGTCGCTCGCCCGCCCGACGAATTCCTCGTCCGCCGTCTCCATCCGCTTCTTGGTCAGTGGGCCCGTATCCTCGCACTCCTGTCTTCCCATCGGGCCGAAGCGGTCGTCGACGACGTCGCTCTCGGTATCCGTCGCCATGCAGGACAGCACGCCGCGCGGCCCAAACTCGGCGCGGAACGCGGGATCCTTCGGATAGTCGGGATTCTCGGGCTCCTCCTCCGCGTTCAGGTGATAGAGGTTGCCGAAGAACTCGTCGAAACCGTGCACCGTCGGCAGGAACTCGTTGCGGTCGCCGAGATGGTTCTTGCCGAACTGCCCGGTCGCGTAGCCATGCGGCTTCAGCAGCTCGGCGAGCGTCGGGTCCTCCTTCTGGAGGCCGATCGAGGCGCCGGGGAAACCCACCTTGGTCAGCCCGGTGCGGATCGGCGACTGGCCGGTAATGAAGGCGGACCGGCCCGCCGTGCAACTCTGCTCGGCGTAGTAATCGGTGAACAGCACGCCTTCATTTGCGATTCGGTCGATGTTCGGCGTGTGATACCCGGCCATGCCCCGGCTGTACGCGCTGAGATTGGTGATGCCCACATCATCGGACATGATCATCAGGATGTTCGGCTTGCCGGTTTGGGCCTCGGCCGAGACCGCGGCCATCGCGGCGACGCCGGCCGCCAGACAGGTTAGCTCCCTCTTCACGATACGCCTCCCATTGCTGTGTGTACGCTCTGCTCCACTGGCCCGGCCCTTCGCCGCGCCATCCGATCCGGGATCGGGTGCGTTTGGGCGCATGGGCGGATCCAGATTCATAGGAGAATTATAGAAAAGCCGGATCAGGGCAGATATTGGACCTTGGTCCAATGTCGTCGCGGCGAACGAGCCGCGCTTTCCGCTACCGCTTGCCGCCTAGGTCGCCGCCTCCTCGGGGAAACCGATCCGCTCGGCGAGGCGGACGAGCTCGGCGAGGGAACGCGCCTGCATCTTCGCCATGACGCGCCCGCGATGGACCTTGATGGTCTTCTCGGCAGTGCCGAGCTCGTAGGCGATCTGCTTGTTGCGCAGGCCGGCGACGACGAGCGCCATCACCTCCCGCTCGCGCGGCGTCAGGCGCTCGAGGCGCTCCAGCACGGTGGCCAGCGCGGCCTGCTCGACGCGATCCTCCCGGGCACGGGCGAGCGCCTGCGCGACGGCTCGCAGAAGGTCGACATCCTGGACCGGCTTGGTCAGGAAATCGGCGGCGCCGCCCTTCATCGCCCGCACGCTCATCGGAACGTCGCCGTGCCCGGTGAGGAAGACGATCGGCATTCCCGCCTGCGCCGATCCAAGCTCGCGCTGCAGATCGAGGCCGGTCATCTCCGGCATCTGGACATCGAGGACCAGACAGGCCGGCGCACTAGGCTCGCGGTCGCTGTCGAGGAACGCTCGCGCGCTGGCGAACGCGCGCACCCGATAGCCTGCGGATTTGAGCAGCCGGGCCACGGCCCGCCGGACCGAGTCCTCGTCGTCGACCAGGAAGATCGTGGCGTCCGGATCGATCATGCGTCGGTCCCGAGCAGGACCGGCTCTTCCTCGAGCACGGGCAGGGTGAAGGCGAAGGTCGCACCGCCGCCGGGATTGTTCTGTGCCCAGATTCGCCCGCCATGCGTCTCGACGATACCGCGCGCGATGGTGAGCCCCATGCCGAGGCCGCTCTTTCGCGTGGAGAAGAAGGCGTCGAACAGGCTGGGCAGCATGGCCTCGTCAATTCCGCTGCCCGAATCCATGACCAGAACCTGGACCGAATGGTCGATCCGATCGGCGCGGATCAAGATCTTCCGGCGGCCCGCCGGGACATCCCGCATCGCGCGGATCGCGTTGAGAACCAGATTCGTGACCACCTGCTGGATCTCGACCCGTCCGGCGCTCACCAGCGTCAGGTCGCGTGCAACCTCGACTTCCAGCGCGACCCCGGCGGCGCCGAGCTCGCTGCGCAGCAGCCTGCCCACCTCGCTGATCGCGGCCTCGAGGCGAAGCGGGCCCGGCTCGGCCCGGCCCTTCCTCACCATGTCACGGAGCCCGCTTATCACGTCTCCGGCGCGCGTGTCGTCGCGCACGATGTCGTCGAGAATATCGCGAAGCTCGTCGCCGCCGGCGGTCCCCGACGCCAGCAGCCGCCGCGCCGCCTGCGCGTTGCTGAGGATCGCCGCCAGCGGCTGGTTGAGCTCGTGCGCAAGGCTTGCGCCGAGCTCTCCGAGGACCATGGCGCGCCCCATCCGCTCCATCTCGCGCCGCGTTTCCTGCAGGTCGTTCTGTGCCTTCAGCTGTTCGGTGAGGTCGGAGCCGATGCTGAGCGTACCCGCCGGCTCGCCTTCGGGATCGGTTATCAGCACGTTCGACCACGCGATCTGGCGCAACGCACCGGCCTTGGTCTTCAGTGCCGTCTCGACCTGTGGCGGGAGGTCGCCGCGCATCGCCGCCGAGAACCCCTCGCGGGCCTCCGACCGCACGCTCTCGGGGAGCAGCTCGGTCAGGTGCCGGCCGACGACCTCGTCGCGCGCATAGCCGCTGACATTCCGGAAGCAGGGATTGGTGTAATCGATCCTGCCCTCGCGATCGACGCCGGCGACCAGCAGCGGCACGTTTTCGAGCAGCAGTCGCCAGCGCTTTTCGCTGGCCGCGATTTCGCTCGCATACCGGCTGGCGAGAATGGCGTCGTTGACCAGCTCGTAGGTCATCGCAAGCACGATCGCAAGGAAGGCGAAGCTGATGATGTAGGGCATCGGCAACAGGCTGGCGTCGACCAGCGGCGAATGGATGCCGCCGAGCAGGATGAAGAACGTCATGCTGCCGCCGATCACCGCGGCGTGACGCCGGCTGCCCTGGCGCCAGGCGCGCACCGAGGCGTCGACGATGTAGATCGTGATCAACAGGCTGGCGAGGTCGGCGAGGAACTTCCACGGGTTCGCCGGTCCGGTCGCGATCGAGAACTCTTCGCCCCAGAAGGCGGTGAGCCGCTTGATCTCGATCGCATCGGCGAACACCAAGCTGTGCGGCGACAGGAAGTTGGCCACGATGGCCACGCTCCACATGGCCGTAATCGTCACCGCGAGCCAGCGCCGCGCGGTCCCGAAATAGGTATGGATGAACCATACCATCGGAATCAAAAGCAGATAGACGGCGAGGTTCTGCAGCTTCATGACCGTCGCGTGCGCCCCGGCGTCGAGGATGCGCATCAGCGACAATTCGGTGAAGGCGCTGAGCATGGCGCCCAGGGCCATCAGCGTCGAGAACAGGTAGATCGCGGTGCGCCGCTGCTTGAACCAGAGGACCAACTGCATCAGAGCGAGCATGCCGCACGCGGCCGCACACATCGACCAGGCAACCGTCAGGGGACTGACTCCGATCAGCATTTGATCTATGTATCTCGCTGTGGCGGTGCGGCCGCCAACGCTTGCGCCGTGTCGGCCCCGCCCGCCAATGCCTCCCGCAGGCACAGTTCGCCTGCCCCGCAATTATACGTATACGGGCGAATAATGACAGTTATACGGGCGGCGCATGAAAATGGATTTGCCCGACTTCGGGCCGGCATCGGGGGGCGCGGGCCATCGAGGATTGAATGAGCGGCTTCGAACCGGGATCGCCAGATTTCGAGCGCCTCGTGCGTGACAGCTTCGCGCGCCAGGGCTTCATGGCGACGTTGGGCGCGGAGCTGCTGCGCGTCGAGCCGGGCCGCGTCGAGATCGGCGTGCCCTACAGCGACGGGCTGTCGCAGCAGCACGGCTATTTCCACGGCGGCGCCATGGGCGCGATCGCCGACAGCGCCGCCGGCTATGCCGGCTTCTCGCTGATGCCGTCGGGCTCGACGGTGCTGACCGTCGAGTACAAGATGAACATCGTCGCCCCCGGGCGCGGCGAGCGGCTGATCGCCCGCGGCGCGGTGATCCGCCCCGGCCGCACGCTGACCGTCGCCCGCGCCGACGTCTTCGCGGTCGCGGGCGCGGACGAGACGCTCTGCGCGACGCTGCTGCAGACGCTGATGTGCCTGGCCCCGGCCCCGCACCGCCCGGCGGGATAGGCACGCCGGAACCGCTACAGGAGCTGCCATGTCGATCCCCAACGCCCCCGCATCGCTCGATTTCGACCTCGGCGAGGCCGCCGACATGTTGCGCGACAGCGTGGCGTCCTTCGCGTCGGACGAGATCGCGCCGCGCGCCGACGCGATCGACCGCGACAACGCGTTCCCGATGGATCTGTGGCCGAAGATGGGGGCGATGGGGCTGCTCGGGATCACCGTCGAGGAGGAGTACGGCGGCGCCGGCATGGGCTATCTCGAGCACGTCGTGGCGATGGAGGAGATCAGCCGCGCCTCGGCCAGCGTCGGCCTGTCCTACGGCGCGCACTCGAACCTCTGCGTCAACCAGATCCGCCGCAACGGCAGCGAGGAACAGAAGCGCCGCTACCTGCCGAAGCTGATCTCCGGGGAGCATGTCGGCGCGCTGGCGATGAGCGAGCCCGGCGCCGGCTCGGACGTCGTCTCGATGAAGCTGCGGGCCGAGAAGAAGGGCGACCGCTATGTCCTGAACGGCACCAAGATGTGGATCACCAACGGGCCGGACGCCGATGTGCTGGTGGTCTACGCCAAGACCGACCCAAAGGCCGGGAGCAAGGGCATCACCGCATTCCTTGTCGAGAAGGGCTTCAAGGGCTTTGCGACGGCGCAGAAGCTCGACAAGCTCGGCATGCGCGGCTCCAACACCT
>JBFIFO010000183.1:0-7022 GCA_041602815.1 Alphaproteobacteria bacterium
CCCCGCTTCACGGGCACATGACGGGGACGGACGGCAGATGAAATACGCGCTGGGAGACGTGACTGTTCAGACCGAGGGCGACGACTACTGGATCGCGCCGAACGCGGTGGTGATCGGCGACGTGCGCCTGAAGAAGAACGCCAGCATCTGGTGGAACTGCGTCGTCCGCGGCGATTCCGAGACCATCACCATCGGCGAGAACGTCAACGTCCAGGACGGCTCGGTGCTGCACGCCGACCCCGGCTACCCGCTGGTGCTGGAGAAGAACGTCTCGGTCGGCCACAAGGTGATGCTGCACGGGTGTTCCGTCGGCGAGGGCTCGCTGATCGGCATCGGCGCCATCGTGCTCAACGGCACGAAGATCGGCAGGAACTGCCTCATCGGCGCCAACACGCTGCTGGCCGAGAACAAGGAGATCCCGGACGGCTCGATGGTCCTCGGCTCGCCCGGCAAGGTCGTCAGACAGCTCAGCGAGGAGCAGCAGGCCAACCTCCGGCGGATCGCCGACCACTACGTCGAGAACCACCAGCGCTACAAGCGCGAGCTCAAGGAGCAGGACTGATCCGGTGACGTATCTCTCGCCGCAGGCGGTCAAGCCTCGTCTGACCGGCGGCGGCGAGATCGCATTCCTCGACGTGCGCGAGCACGGCCAGCATGGCGAGGGCCATCCCTTCTTCGCCGTGCCGGCGCCCTACAGCCGGCTCGAGGCCGAAGTCCCGGCGCTGGTGCCCCGCAAATCGACGCCGGTGGTGCTGCTTGACGACGGCGACGGCGTCGCCGAGCGGGCGGCGCGGCGCCTCGCGGCGCTCGGCTACGACGAGGTCGCGGTCCTCGAGGGCGGCGCACCGGGCTGGGCCGCCGCCGGCTACACCCTGTTCCAGGGGGTGAACGTGCCGAGCAAGGCGTTCGGCGAGCTCGTGGAAGAGACGCGGCAAACGCCGCGCATCACCGCCGCCGCGCTGAAGGCGATGCGGGACAGGGGCGAGGCGTACGTACTGCTCGACGGCCGACCGGTCGCCGAATACCGCAGGATGAACATCCCGGGCGGCGTGTGCTGCCCGAACGCGGAGCTCGGCCACCGCCTGCCGGCGCTGGTGCCGGACGACCGTACGCCCGTTATCGTCAACTGCGCCGGGCGCACCCGCAGCATCATCGGCGCCCAGTCGCTGATCGACCTCGGCGTGCGCAACCCGGTGATGGCGCTGGAGAACGGGACGCAGGGCTGGCTGCTCGCCGGCCTGGAGCTGGAGCGCGGCGCCGACCGGATCTATCCGGAGGCACTGTCGGGCGATACCTTGGCGGCCTCGCGGGCGCGGGCCGCATCCTTCCTCGCCGCGCAGCGGATTCCGCTGATCGATCCGCACACGCTTGAGGCCTGGCGCGCCGAGGATAACAGCACGCTGTACCTGTTCGACGTACGTACGGAAGAAGAGGTCCGGCAGAACCGCTATCCCGGGGCGGTGCACGCGCCCGGCGGCCAGCTCGTGCAGGCGACCGACCGCTGGGTCGGCGTGCGCGGCGCCCGCATCGTGCTCACCGACGATACCGGGCTGCGCGCCGCGATTACCGCGCACTGGCTCCGCCGGATGGGGCACGATGCGAGCGTGCTGGACTATGACGTGACGCGTCCGGTCAGGGACCGGCCGACCGAGGAGACCGGCCTCATCGAGGACGCGCTGCCGCGGATCGAGGCCGTGGCGCTGCGCGGGATGCCGAACGTCGCCGCCGTCGCGCTGCTCGACCTCAACGACAGCGCCGCCTATCGCCGCGGCCATATCGACGGCGCGCGCTGGGCGATCCGCCCGCGCCTCGACCGACTCGGCCTTGCGCCGGACCGGCCGCTGGTCCTGACCGCGGCGGACCGTATGCGGGCGGAACTCGCCGCCCTCGACCTGAAGGAGCTGGGCTGCCGCTCGATCCAGTACCTGGCGGGCGACGAAGCGGATTGGGCGGCGGCCGGTCTCGAGCTGGTGGCGACGCCGGACGACCCGACCGACGAAGACCGGATCGACTACCTGTTCTTCGTGCACGACCGCCACGCCGGCAACCTCGACGCCTGCCGCCGGTACCTCGCCTGGGAGACCGGCCTCATCGCCCAGCTGGACCAGCAGGAGAGGGGCGTGTTCCGGCTCTAGGCCGCGGCCGGCGCCGGTGCGACCTCATACTTCGAGACGCGGCTACGCCGCTCCTCAGCATGAGGCTCCAACATAGTGCCCTCATGCTGAGGAGGCTGCGCAAGCAGCCGTCTCGAAGTATGAGGTCGCTCGGCTGCTATGGGTTGAAAATCGAGGGAGGCGTTCCGTCCCTGTCTTCTTGTTTGCGCGAGCCCTGCGGGGTCCTCGGATCGCGGTCCAGCCACGGCCCGTCGGCGACGGCGTTCCGGATGCGCCGCCAGATCTCGGGCTTGACGAAGTGCTCGGCCCAGACGCCCGAGAGCAGCAGGCGGAACTTCTCGCTGCTCGCGGCCTCGCGCTCGATCTCGCCGATCATGCGCTCGCCGTGGAAGCACACCAGGTTCTCGAGCGGCCCCGCGGCAAGGATGCCGATCTCGGCCGGATCCTCCAGGTAGGTGAGCGTGAACACGATCAGCCGGAAACCGAGGGCCGGCCGCTCGCCCACGAACCTGTCCATGCAGTCTATCGCCCAGAAACACCGGTCCTTTTCCGCGTCACCGGCGCTCCGGTCGGCAATCGTCTTCAGGGCGAGGGCAAGCCGGTCCGGGTCCAGGTCCCCGTCGGCGTCCCGGCACGGAAAGCCGGCGCCGCACCGGCACGCGCCACAGACAGGAAGTTCCCTTCGCATCTCGCCCATGGGCGGCGACTGTGCCCGGGAAACGTTAACAAAGGGGAAATCGGGCGGGCGCCGCGGTGGCGATTCGATGTGCTGCGAACGGCTCTTGTATAAGTTTTGCCGCGTCGCCCTCATCATGGAGAGCTTTGCGCGGATCACTTTCTCCGGCTTCGCGGGTCAGGCCACCCCCTTCCCAACCCCTCCCCCCAGGGCACGTCCCTGCGTCCTCGCAACCATCGGCGCGAGGGAGCGGGGCCCGATCTTCCCGCCTGCGCCGACAGAGCCCCTTTCCCTTGCGCTGGCGCCTGATTGCCTGGGCAGTCCTTCCATGGGGGGAGGTGTTGGGGAGGGGGTGACTTGCGATCTCGCGTATTGCGCAAGGTTTTCCATCCTCGGCCGGCCGAAGGACGCGCTTTGCACTGACGGCCTTCCGGCTGCCCCTCACTCCACCGCGCGCGGGTCGAGCGCGTCCTGCAGCCCGTCGCCGAGGAAGTTGAAGGCGATGACGGTGACGAAGATCATCAAGCCGGGCCAGACCGCCAGCATCGGTGCCGACCAGATCGTCTCCTGCGCGTTGGTCAGCATGTTGCCCCAGCTCGCCACCGGCGGCTGGATGCCGAGGCCAAGGAAGCTGAGCACCGATTCGAACAGGATGATGTTGCCGACCGACAGCGTGGTGGCGACGATGATCGGCGAGATCGCGTTGGGCAGGATGTGGACCAGCATGATGCGTCCCGGCCCGGCGCCCATCGCCACCGCCGCCTTGACGAACTCGCGGGCGCGGATGACCAGGGTTTCCGCGCGCACCAGCCGCGCCACCGTGGTCCAGCCGAACAGCGAGACGATGACGATGATGCGGTACAGGCTGACGTCCTCCGACCGCGCCAGCTCCGCCGGCAGCCCGAGCTTCTCGAGGTCGATCGCCGCCAGCACGATCAAGAGCGGCAGCAGCGGAAGGGAGATCACCCCGTCGGTAAAGCGCATCAGGAAGGCGTCGAGCCGTCCGCCGAAATAGCCGGCGAGGATGCCGATCGCAGTGCCGATCAGCGCCGCGAACACCGCCGCCGACAGGCCGACGGCGAGCGACACCCGCCCGCCATAGAGCAGGCGCGCGGCGAGGTCGCGCCCAAGTTCGTCGGTGCCCAGGATGTGCTCAGCGCCCGGCGGGGCGAAGCGGTTGAACAGATTCGCCGCCTCGGCATCGACGCCGAGCGCGCGTTCGGCCAGCGGCGCCGCCAGCGCGGCGAGGCCGAGCAGCACGAGCAGGGCGAGGCTCGCCACCGCCAGGCGGTGCTCGAGGAAGCGCCGCGCCATGCGCGCCGCCATGCTGCGCGGCGCGCCGCGAGGGGCGGCGTCGGCCATGGCACTCATCGCCCCGCCTCCAGGCTGCGGAAGCTGACCCGCGGGTCGAGCCAGACATAGGCGATGTCGGCCAGAAGGTTGCCGACCAGCGTCATCGCGGTGGCGAACAGCAGGCCGACCAGGGCGAGGTTGTAGTCGTTGGCGAGGATCGAGTCGTAGATCATCCGGCCCATGCCCTGCCAGGCGAACATGATCTCGGTGATCAGCGCGCCCGAAAACAGCCCGCCGAAGCTTAGCCCCAGGACGGTGACCAGCGGCGTCATGGCGCCGCGCAGCGCGTGGCTGCGCACCATCCGCCCCTCGCTCAGCCCCTTGGCGCGGGCGGTGCGGATATAGTCCTGGCGCAGGGTCTGGATCATGCTGGCGCGCATGAAACGGGTGAAGCTGCCGACGCTGAGCATCGTCAGCGTGCCCACCGGCAGCACCATGTAGCGCGCCGAATCGATCAACGACGCCGTCCCGCCCGCCGGCCCCATGCCGCCGGCCGGCAGCCAGCCGAGGGTGACCGAGAACAGGATGATGGCCAGCAGCGCGAGCCAGAAGGGCGGGGTCGAGAAGCCGGCGAAGCAGGCGAGGTTCACGGTGTAGTCGAACACGCCGTTGGCGCGCATCGCGGCGATGGTGCCGAGCGGGATCGCGATCGCCAGTGACAGCGCGAGGCTGATGCCGAGCAGCAGGAGGCTGTTGCCCAGGCGCGGCCACAGCATCTCGAGCACCGGCCGCATGGTCACGCGCGAGTTGCCGAAATCGCCCTGCAGCGCCGCGCCGAGCCAGTTGCCATAGCGCTCGACGATCGGGCGGTCGAGCCCGTACAGCGCCTTCAGCCGCTCCGCATCGGCCGGCGTCAGCTTCGGGTCGGACTGGATCATGATGTCGATCGGGTCGCCCGGCATCAGGCCGATCAGACCGTACACCGCGAACGAGACCAGCAGCAGCACGATCAGGCTCTCGGTCAGCCGGACGGCGGCGAATCGCAGCATCTATCCGCGGGGGCGGTGAATCCACCCCCTCCCAACCCTCCCCCGCAAGCGGGAGAGGCCTATTTCCCGAAGTTCACCACATAGAGCCCCTCTCCCGCTTGCGGGGGAGGGGTTGGGGAGGGGGCCTGTTGCACGTCGCACCCCGTCTTACTCCGCCGACCAGGTCTCGATCCACAGGCTGGTCGGGTACTGGTGGCCGGTCGGCACCACGCCCTTGAGCCATTTCGGCAGGATGAAGGCGTTGGCGCGGAAGTAGAGCGGGATGACCGGCAGCTCTTCGGCGTAGAGGGCCTGCATGCGGTTCCACAGGGCCTGGTTCGCCTCCGGTTCGCAGACCACCTCGAGGTCGTCGATGACCTTGTCCATATCCTTGTTGTCGAAGGCGGTGTAGTTCTGCCCGGCCCAGCCGTTCTCCGGCGTCGGGATCTCGTCCGAATGCAGGGTCGTGCGCGGGATGTTCTCGGGCGAGGAGATCCAGGCGAACATCGCCATCGCCTTGAACTTGCGCTCGCGCACCGTCTGGCCGAAGAACACCCGGGCCGGCTCGTTGCGGATGCGCACGTCGATGCCGGCGGCGCGCCACTGGCTCTGCATCGCCTGCTGGACCAGCTCGCGCGATTTGTTGCCGGCGGTTGTCATGATCTCCAGCTGCAGCGGCGCACCCTCTTCGTTGCGGCGGATGCCGTCGGGTCCGCGCGTCCACCCCGCCTCCTCCAGCAGGGCGGCGGCTTTTCCCGGGTCGTAGGCGTATTTCGGGACACCGGCAAAATAGACGCGGTCCAGGGGATTGGTCTGGCCATGCGCGACCGGCTGCTTGCCCTCGAACAGCTGCCGGCTGATCGCCTCGCGGTCGATGGCGTGAATCAGCGCCCGCCGGACCCGGCGATCCTGCAGCATCGGGTTGTCGAGGTTGAGGTCGATGTGCTCGTAGATCAGCCCCGGCTTGTAGAGAATCGCGTAGCGGTCGCGGTAGCGCTTCTCGAATTGCAGCGCCTGGTCCAGCGTGAGGCCCAGCTCGCCGGCGATCATGTCGACGTCGCCGGACAGGAGGTTCGCGGTCAGCGCCGCCGTGTTCTCCACCGCCCGGACGACGATGCGCCTGAAATGCGGCTTCTCGCCCCACCAGGTCGGGTTCGGCTCGAGCACGATATGGGCCCCGGACGACACCTCGGCAATCCGATATGGGCCGAACCACAGGCCGGGATTGGCGGTGTCGGTCTCGTAGGCGCTGCGCGTCTTGTACTCGGCGGGGTCGCTGAAGTTGGGCCTTTCGATATGGGCCGGCAGCACGTCGAAGTCGTTGATGCCCTGGTAGTCGCAGGTCCGCTTGTTGACGCGCATGGTGAAGGTCTTGTCGTCCTTCACGTCGATCGCGGTGATGCGCTCGTAGAGCTCGGAACTGGCAACGCCGGTCTTCGGGTGCCGGCCGACCTCCCAGGTGAAGACGACGTCCCTGGTCGTCACGGGCGTGCCGTCGCCCCACACCGCGTCCGGCCGGATCGTGTACGTGAGCGCGATGCCGTCCTTGCCGTCCGCCGTCTTCTCCGGCACGGCCGTGCCCTTTTCGATGTCGGGCAGCTCCATGCACAGCATGCAGATCAGCTTCCAGTCCGCGTCGTAAACGGTGAACGGCCGCCGCGCCATGGCCAGCACGTAGGTCTTGGCCATCATCGAATCGATGTTCGGGTTGAAGTTGCCGGGGAACTGGCTGATACCGATCACCAGTTCGTCCTTCGCCGCCGTCGCCGGCGTGGCGGCCACCGTCAGCAGGAGCGCCAGCCCCCCGAGCATGGGTCGCACACGCATTATCCAGCCTCCACAACGGTAGCCCTCACCTTCTGAAATGGTAACACGGGAAGCCGCGATTGCCAGACGTTAACCCGCAATCCA